>DAHWRK010000010.1 GCA_027339055.1 Microcaldota archaeon
CCAATAATATTGGATGCGTATGACGAAGTTACTTCAGAGCAAGCAGCTAACATTGGCTTCAGCTCAGGCACAAGTTTTAGTTCGACTTATTCATATTACTATTCTTACCAATGTCTCCAGGCATCTGGCTCTTCATACACTACAGCAAATATATATTATGCTACAAGTTCGGCGCAAACGGCCATTGTTACTGGCACGCTTCCTACGGCATCGAACTCTGGGTATAATGTCTATAGCACGGTATTCACTGCTTCAAACGTGGCGCAGCTTCAAAACTATGCAAGCGTAGATTCCGCATCAACTATTGATTTATCATCCGCTTCGTATGTTTTTGCTTCAGTATACAGCGGGGCAACAGAAAAAATCCAGTGGATGCGCACGCGTGCTTATCCGCCCAATGGCGTCATGCCGAGCGTAACCTTAGGATCTGCGTCAGCTAGCTGATTAAACTTTATATGAAGGTATTCACGCAAAAATTAATTCTTGCCAATCTCTATGCTGAAAGGCCCTGCAGGTGTCTGCTGCATTATGTAGTCGAGATCGTCGTAATCGCCTAGCTCATGTGCAATCTTCTTTGCTGCGTCGCTCTTCTTGTCCTTGCCCTGCGATATAACAACATATTTTTTGGGCTTCAGTCTTTCTATTGCCTTTTCAGGCACTACATATAGCTTATCCTCTTCTACAAATGCTGCCAAGCCCAATTGCGTGTTGCGGAACCACTCGCGTTCGCCGCTCAGCAAAAAGCTCCCGGTCCCTATTGAGCCCTTGGAAGTTGCCTTGCTTACCTGCTCCCTTTCCATGCAGTATACATCTACGCTCCTCTGCATGTTGTCCCATGCACTTGAATAGCTCGCGGCGAACTGTGCTGCTTCCTCCTTTGCTTTCTGCGCAGCCGAAGATCCGTTTTTGAGTATTACTACCGAAGCGCCGAAGATGTCCGCGTGGAAAAACAGGTCTTCTTCTTCAAAGTAATCGGAATTAAGCTTCTCGTTCTGTTTTGCGTCTCGTCCCCCTATAGCGAGCAAGCTTCCATCAGTATTGAACCAGTGGAATTTCTCGTACCATTCGCGCTTCCTTACCTTTTTCACTGCTGCCTTGCTGCTGCGCTCTTTGAAGGATTCCTTCTCAGAACCTAACCTTTTTTCCAGCTCCTCTATGCTGCGCTGAGCGCCTTGAGCCTTATGTGCCAGCCTTTTGGACCTCACGTAATAATCATTGGCGTTTTCCTGTGCGCTTTTGGTGAAGTCTATCTTTACCTCCATGAAATCATATTAGGGAAAGGTTTCCCGCTATGGCAAGGGATATTATTATTCCGAGAACGAGCCCAAGCATCCCAACTATAAGTATGCCTATTATTATGACCTTGGCAGTCTTCTTGAATTCGTCGTTCTTTGGCCTGTAGCTTATGTTAACTATATGCCTTGAATTCGTCCAAAAACTGCGAAGCCTTTTAACTACGTTCATGTCCATGCAAAGACCGGTAATGCTATAACTGCGCTTATAAATAGCACGCTGTATATTTATTTTTAGCTGCGCAGTATTAAAAACATGCCGCACCAATGCGATTGCATTCGCCTTAAATATTTTCAATGCAAAAATACTTCCCTGTGGAACCATGCCCGAAATTCAAGGATACGAAGGAATAGTCATACACTTCGGCGAGCTGTGGCTAAAAGGCAGGAACAGGCACGATTTTATAAGCGCTCTGATGCGCAATATAAAGCTTGCCCTTCCAGACGAATACAAATCAAAGCTTGTCAAAATGCGCGACAGGCTCATGCTTGAAGTCCAATCCAACGAGGATATCGGCATATGCATGGGTGCGCTCTCTAACGTTTTCGGCATATCGTGGTTCGCTCCCTTCAGGAAATCAGGAACCGATATTGATTCAATGATCTCTGCAGCCAACTCATTTTTCAATGCGGGCGAGAACGTAAAGATAGAGCCGCACAGGTCCAGCAAAACAGGGCAGATGACTTCCAAGGATATAGTCTCAAATTTCATAAAAAGGCAGGCAGAGCTCAAGTTCGTTCCAGAGAAACTCGGGGAAGAAAAGCTCTATATAGACGTTCTGGAAGATTTCTGCATAGTGCACAGCAAGAAGCGGAAGGGCCTCGGCGGTCTTCCAGTTGGCACATCAGGCAGGGCCGTAGTCCTGCTATCAGGAGGCATAGACTCACCGGTAGCTGCGTACTATGCGCTCAAGCGTGGCCTGGAGCCAATATATATCCATTTCTACGCCTATGGCAGCATCGAAGAGTTTTACGATACTAAGATGCCAAAGATCCTGAATTTATTGCTGAAATATTATCCAATGGCAAAGGTGTATGCCATTCCCGTGCATCTTTTCCAGATATCTGCCATGAAAGAGCAGCAGAAATACGAAGTGGTCCTATTCAAAAAGTTCATATACGAAACCGCGCAGATAATATCTGAAAGGGAAAAAGCAAAGGTCATAGTCACAGGCGAAAGCCTCGGTCAAGTATCATCGCAGACTGCTGAAAACCTTGCAGCTACCTCGAACGGTATTCGCTACCTTATTTTCAGGCCGCTTCTTGGCTTTGACAAGCAGGAGATAATAACAAAGTCGAAGGGGCTTGGGATGTATGAACTTTCTATAATGCCATACAAGGATGCCTGCTCGCTCAGGTCAAGGAATCCAGTAACGCGCATAAGCCCAGCCGCGCTGGAATCGATATATTCGAGAGCCGGGCTGGAACAGATGCCTTTGCAAAGCCTAGAAAAGGCACGCATTGGGTTCTGGAACGGCAAATCAATAAAATAATGCACCTTGGCATAGTTATATCAATGCGATTTTCCGCGCTGCCAGCAGCAAAAGCTCATAAGTCTCAAAACGCAATCGAAAAGCCTAAAAGCGGGATTTTGCCAACTTTAAGCATAAATATAAAACTGCGTCATCTTTTTAAATATTCGCTCAATATATTTATTGAAAATTAAAGGTGTAAAAATGGCTGAGAAAA
This sequence comes from Microcaldota archaeon, assembly GCA_027339055.1. Classification (GTDB taxonomy): domain Archaea; phylum Micrarchaeota; class Micrarchaeia; order Micrarchaeales; family Micrarchaeaceae; genus Micrarchaeum_A. The sequence continues at coordinate 2,982 of DAHWRK010000010.1, forward strand.
AACAGGAGAAAATCATAGTGGCGCTGGACCCAAGCATGGAGTACGCCAGGCGCTTGCACTATAACGAGAAACATTCGGGCTGGTCAATATTCAAAGCAATATACTGGAGCATATACATATTTGTATTTGGCGTACTGCTGTACACGCTGGTCCCTGCCGGCATGCCAGTATCAGCATTCTTCGGGCTTGCAATAATGGTGCTTGCTATATTTGTGATAGTATACGGATTCAGCACGTCGCTCCACCTGAAGCTCATGAAGAGATACGCATAAGGCTATAAGGGCCTTGTGCTTTTTTTTGTTTTCTCTTTTTCCTTTATATTTCCATTTATAATTGCATCTTAATGAAAAAGCGGTGTAGAACCGCTAGCACTACCAATCGTGTAGTATTTATAATATTTGCCAATAAATAAATCTGTCAATTGAAACAACTACTAAAAATCACTGTATAACCCTTAAAACTGATTTGCTTGAACTTTAATTTCTACGAGGCCAAACGATACAAGCTATTCATACTCATACCAATAGCTTTGCTTCTGATAAGCCTTGTGTTCATACCCCACATAAGGTATGATTCGTCACTGGCTGGGGGCATAACGGTGCAGTTCTCTACGACCAATGCAATAACTACCAGGGGGCTTACCTCATCAATGGCATCCGTAATACCTGGCGCTACTGCTTCGGTGTCTAAGGTGGGTGCAGTGTATACTGCGTCAGTAACAATACCTGAAAATTCCAGCATAGTAGACGCGAACGACAAACTGTTGTCATTATACTCTGACTACAACGTATATTCATCGGCAGAGTTGGATCTGATTTCAGCATCTACCGGGCTAAAGTCAAATCCCAGCAACTCAACGCTAAAGTCCGAGCTTGCTGCCGCCCAAGCAAATGTCACCGCATCACTTTCAAAAATGAGCACTGATCTGAGCGCCGAGCTGGCTCTGCTTTCGCCATTCATAAGTGCAAATTCATCTGTATACTCATACAATTCCAGCAATGCCGCCGGCATGCTTGCCGTTGGCAAGAACGCCTATTCCGCTTCTTCAAGCGCTTACAAATCCAAAGTAATATCTGGTATGAGGTCAGTAGTGCCATTCACTTCATATTCATACGAAGAGGTTACTCCAACTCTCGGAGCCTTCTTCCTAAATCATATGATACAGATAATAATTGCGTCATTCGTAATCATAGCGATCGCGGTCTTTGCGGTGTTCAGGATACCGATACCGTCACTTGCGGTGGTATTTGGCGCAGGCAACGACATATTGATAGCCCTGGGAGCCATGGGTGCCTTCGGCATACCGATGGGTCTGGCATCAGTCGGTGGCCTGCTAATGCTCATAGGATATTCAATAGACACGGAAATGCTGTCTTCCATAAGGATACTTAAAAGGAGCGAGGACACGGCTACGCACAGGGCATTCTCAACAATGAAAACCGGAACCACTATGACTGTAGCCGCCATAATATCTTTCGCTACGCTGTTCATCATAGCTTATGTGTTCTACATACCTACATACATAGAAATAGCGGGGGTCGCGCTCTTCGGACTGATCGGCGACATATTCACGACCTGGTTCGGGAACACTGTGATGATAGTGTGGTACAAATCAAGCAGGGAGCCAAAATGAACTTCAAGAACAGCTACATAGCGGACAGGCGCATAATAGTGCTAGTAATAGTCTTTCTAGCTCTGGCTATGCTTGACGTACATTACGGACTGCATTTTGGAATAGAATTCATAGGAGGCACGCAAATACCTGTCACGCTGGAGCAGAGCGTGAATGCAACGGAGATGGGCAGCATTATATCAACAATACAGCAGAGGGTATCGACGTTCGGGCTCAAGCAGGTGACGGTAGAGGGAGTAGGGAGCGACGAAGTATACGTGACACTGCCGAGCGTATCAAGCGCCGAAATAAACAAAACCGCATCGATAATCGACAGCCAGGGCCACTTCCTTGGTATAGTCAGCGGCATACAGGCGGTAAACGGGAGCAGCATACTCCCTGGAAGCATAGGCATAGTGCCTCCCACTACAATAAATAATACGGTAGAATGGCAGGTCTCATTCTATATAACACAAACAGCAGCTACGTCTTTTGCAAAGGCGGTTTTCGGTCAGGCAAACAAGCCGCTTTACATGTTTTTGGACAGGCCGTCAGGCACAATCATACTTTTGAACAGCTCCATGCTTGGCAATGCTTCGGCTGGAGTTTCGGCATCCGAAGCAGAATCTGCAATGAAGAACGCGCTGGCATACAACAAGCAGCCGATTCCGCTTATAGTAGTATACAACAACAATGCGAGCATAAGCGCAGCGGAAAGCTACATAAACGTGAGCAAGAAGTCGTATACGCAGATTTTCGCCAGCGACAATCTCCCATCATCGCTGATAAGCTACGCAAAGTCGTTGAATTACACTGTCAAGCTGGAAAGCAAGGCCAATATGACGCCATCATTTACAGAGGTCTCAGTTGGGAATTTCTCGCTTAACACATGGCCCTTGGTGGGGCTGCTTTCGTCTCCAGAGCTTAATCCGTCGATAACCAACGGTAGCGTCGGAGACAGCTACGAGATATCAGGTGCGGCGCCAACCACGCTAGCATATGCGCAGAAGCTGAACTACGCAACCAACACTTCGAAGACAATAGCGAGCATACTTACCGGCGGAGCGCTTCCGGTCCAGGTAATAGTCGGGACGCCTACTTCAATACCTCCTACTCTCGGAAAGAGCTCGCTCGATATAAGCATAATAGCCCTAATAACTGCTATAATACTGGTATCAATATTCATAGTCATAAGGTACAGAAGGGTTTTCCTCGTGGGTCCGATCCTTATTACGACGCTGCTTGAACTTTTCATAATAATATCAGTGATAGGCCTGGTCGGGACTATAGACCTTTCGGCATTCGCCGGAATGATAGCCGTAGTAGGAACAGGAGTAGACGCGCAGATAATAATAACCGACGAGATACTCTCAAGGAAAAACACAAGCGAAAGCTCGAAGAGCATATTGGGCAACGCGTTCTATATAGTATGGGCCGATGCGCTCCTGCTGATAATAGCAATGCTGCCCCTGTTCTTCTCAACATCGCTTGTCGAAGTAATAGGATTTTCCGAGTCTACGATAATAGGCGCCCTGATGGGTGTTCTAGTGACGAGGCCGGCCTACGGCGCCATAGTCAGCAGGCACTATGCGAACTAAGATTGGTATAAATGATAAAATACTGCCCGACCTGCAACAGGTCAAGCGAAGAAGCGCGCTTCATAGGCGAGTTCTGCGAGTTCTGCGTTGCGGACAAGATAAAAGCCACGCTGCCTAAAGTGGTCAAGGTGCGCCGCTGCAGGGTCTGCGGATCGATAAGGGACACAAAGGGCTTTACTCAATATACTGATGAAGCCATGGCCGATGCAATAGCACAGCAGCTGCATGCACCCAATTGCAAGATAAAGCTCAAGGAGTTCGACGAGATGAGGAGGATCGCTCTTCTTCGCATCGAATGCGAGCTAAACGAGGGCACTGTAAGGTTCAACTACGAAGTCGACGTAAGGTTCACCAAGGAGATGTGCCCGAGCTGCTACAGGAAAAGCGCCGGCTACTATGAGGCGATAGTGCAGGTGCGCGGCTCAGAGCATAAGGTTGCAGGTTTCCTGGAAAGCTTTTCGCGATTTCTAGAAAAGGGCAACGCCTTCGTCAGCAAAACCGCGGAGATGGGAAACGGCATAGATATGTATATAAGCGACAAGAAGCTGGTTTCCGGATACTTCATGCTCCACAAGACTATAAAGCCCAAGGTATCGTACAAGCTGTACGGGATGAAAAAGGGGAAGAAGCTCTACAGGCACATATATTCGGTAAGCCTCTGAAGCTTATTCGTTTTTCCTTTGCTCCACTTCCTTCTTCATCGAATCTATGGCTGCGTCAAGCGCCAGGCCGTTTTCCTGCTTTCCGCTGCGCATCCTAATCGACACGGTGTTTTTATCCTGCTCTTTTGGCCCGACTATTATCATGTATGGCACGCGCGATAGCTGGGCTTCGCGTATTTTCTTTTCGAGCTTCTTGTCGGATATGTCGATTTCCGCCCTTAGCTTCGATTCTTTCAGCCTCTTGTAAACGCTCTCGGCGTAGGCATTGCTGGATTCTGATAAGGATATCACGCGCGCCTGCACTGGAGAGAGCCAAAGCGGCAGTTTGCCTCCGTAATGCTCAATCATTACCGCAGTAAACCTCTCTATGCTTCCAAGCACTGCCCTGTGTATTATCACTGGAGTGTGCTCTTTCCCATCTTCTCCAGTATAGGTTATTCCAAACCTCATGGGCAGCTGGTAATCCACTTGTATTGTGGCGCACTGCCAGAGCCTTCCTCGCGAATCTTCTATGTCAAAGTCTATCTTCGGCCCGTAGAATGCGCCTTCCTTTTCTTTTACTTCGTATTCAAGATTGTTCTTTTCAAGAGCGCTTCTTATGGCGTCCTGTGCATCCTCCCAAAGCGCTACGTCTCCAAGGTGCTCGTCAGGCATGGTCGAAAGTTTTGCGTAATACTTAAGGCCGAATACTCCGTAAACCTTTTTGATAAACTCCAGCATGATGGATATTTCGTTGCCTACTCCCTCTTTGCTGACAAATATATGTCCGTCGTCCTGGGTGAGCTCCTGGACCCTGAAAACCCCACTAAGCGCTCCGCTGACTTCCCTCCTATACAGCTTGTCGAATATAGCGGTCCTGAACGGCAGCTCCTTGTAGCTCCATCTCCTGGACTTGTATATCAGTATCGTCGACGGGCAATTCATCGGCTTGAGCCCGAGCTCTTCGCCGTTTTCATCAACTATAAACATATTTTCCCTGTAATAGTCGATATGCCCGCTCACGTGCCACAGCGCCACGTTGGCCAATGCGGGGGTGCTTATCTCACTGTAGTCGTAAAGCGCCTCCATCTCGCGTATGAAGTTCTTGAGCTCCCTGTATATTATGAGCCCATGGGGGTGCCAGTAAACCATCGAAGGAGAAACCTCCTGGAAGCTGTATAGGTCCATCGATTCTCCAATGCTTCTGTGGTCCGATTCCGGCAGCCCTACCCAGTCGCTTTTCTTGACTATCGAGAGATCAAGCTTCCTGCGCTTCTCTGCCTTGCTACCGCTTCCCTCTGCTTTCATGCCGTAATGCTTCGACTGCTCGGCAAGGGGATGCCCTTTTATCTCTATGTTCCATTTCTTGTTCCAGCCGAATGGGGCATAAACTCCTTCTACTCCTGAGCCGTCTATGATTGCCCTCATATCTTTGAATATCTCCATTGCCTTTTTGGGCTCTTCAAGATTGTCTCCAAGGTGTGCGAACGGGTACAGCACCAGCTTTCCGAGCTTCTGCTTTTTGGCGAATGCCAGCGCCTCTTCAATCGCTTTCTTTGCCACTTCGCTGTTGTCCCCCTTTTCTATGGTCGTAAGGAGCACCAGCGCATTGTCTATGTGCGCCGACTTCTCGTCGCTTTTCTCATATTCCGACGCTTCGGGAGCTATCAGCTCGTAATCGATGCTTTTCACGTCTAACTGCAGTATTCTCATAAAAACACCTCGAAATCGTAATGGGCCATTTCCCGCGCAATAAAAACTGCGCTCTTATAAAAACCTGGAAAATCAGATGCAAGCCAAATGCTTACGGCTGGACATTCGATTATGCTGTTTGGAAATAACCACCGGCTACCATAGCACCAACTTACATCTCATTATGAAAAAATAACCTATTTAAGTTTTATGTATAGCATTACGAAGGCTGCATCTCCACGCACGGAATAAATTTGTCGCTGGGGCATGAATTATACGAAGTTACGTTGACCAAATATGTCCCTTGCGAGGTGAGGCTTCCGAGATATCCGGTAACGTTGACCGGGCTATACGCTGTTACGTAGCTGGCTCCCGCTGTGGTACGCACTACAAACACGACCTCATGCCCTATTCCGCCGCTCTCGGTGCCTACATATATATCTGCTACGTCAGGAGGCACCTGCAGCAATGTAAGCTGTTTTGCTGGGAATCCCTGTGCTCCGACAACGGCTGCCACGCTTGCCAGCTTGCTGGCCGCTTCCTGCGCCTCGGTTGTGGCCAGTGTGGAAGTGGATGTCGCTATCTGTATAAACGCAAGCACGACTATCGGAAGCAATATGATTAGCCCGAAAGACAGCGTTATGAGCAGCTCAAGGCTCGATTGGCCCTTCTTGCTTTTCCTGTGCTCCTTCCCCATTTATACACTTTCTACTCTTTCGTACTTCTTCTTTTCAGACTTGCTTTTTTTCTTCTTTATGGCTTCCATAAGCGTTTCCAGGACCTTCGCAAAAGTTCTGTCAAGCATGAAATCTGTAAGCCTGACTTCCACCATTCCGTACCTTTCTATGCTTGCCCTTGCGTTTATCTCATACCTGCTGTTTTTGAGTCTCTTAACATTTATGGCTATATAATTGACATTGACTTTTCTGAACTTTTCGACTTTTTCTATGAATGCGTTGGACTGCTCCTTTATCTCATACTCATATTCGTAGGTATCCCTGTCTATGCCGGATATTACTATCTTGTTCTCGAAGGTTTTCCGCTTTGCTATCAGTGCAGCAAGTATGTCCGATATCGTAAGTATGCCAGACGGCACCCCATTGCTCGTCACTACCAATGATGATATTGAGCGGTTCACGAAATTCCTGACGGCATTTCTTACATCATCTTTTGCGTCTATGCTGACCGGGGACTTTTCCATTATGCTTTCTATGGTTATGTTCGAAGGGCTGTAGCGCCTGGATTTCATGTCCGGATACCTCTGATCTATGACTGTCATCTTGGATATGAGGTCGTACCTCGTTATCAATCCGGCGAGCTTTCCATTGTCCAGGACCAGGAGCCTGTTCACGTTCCTGTCTGCCATGGCGCTGCTGGCCTGGGCTATGCTCGCCTTAGAATCGATTCCGAGGGCTGGGGATGTCATTATATCGCTGCACTTCATGTCCCTGATTGAGTCTGTGGAAAGCAGCATTTTCATAAGCGTGAATCTGTCCAAAACACCTACCACTTTGTCTTCTTCCACATAAGGCAGTGCGTTTCTCCTGCTCCTGTAAAAATAAAACACTGCATCGTCCAAAGACGTAGTTCGCATTATCTTAGGCACTTTAACCGCATATTTCAGTGCTGGCGTATTCTTGTTCATTTTCAGGCTTTTCGATTCCCTGTGTACGCTCCTGAAATCCACAATGCCGTAGAACTCGCCTTTGTTGTTTATCAGCACAGCGGGATTTTTGTGAACTGCCGGCAGGACCTTGGTCATTGCGGTATCTGCTTCGAAAATCGGCACCTGTGTAATTACGCTTTTAGGTATCCTGTCTAATGTCGCCATTCAAACACCATAAACATTATTAATTTGCTAAGGAAAGAATATTAAGCATAAGGTAAAAAGCCTTACCTGTGCTTTTGAAAAGGGGCGCGATATAAATTGCCAGGATGGCAGATAGGCTATGCAGCCGCCTGCAGAGCGGCGAAGACGGGTTCGAAACCTATGCGAAAATCCCGTTCCTGGCTTATCTATAACCTTGGGCGAATCGCGCTTCTTTCATTGCACTGCCGCATTCATATGTCTATTACGACACTTGCCCTGTAGCGGCTCCCTATTTTTTTGACTTCGAGCGTATATCCCGAGACTCCTTTTACATATATCCTAGAATACTTTACCTCCTCGTCTACATATAAAATATTTGCAGAAACGCTGAATCTATCTCCCGATTTCGCCACTTTTATCCTCTCAACTCCGTAGCCGTATGCGCCTATCGCATCAAGTTCCGACAAGACTCTCTGCAGTATATACCAAAGCAGGTCCCTCTCGCTGCCTGCGGTTTCGCTTACTTCAATGGTTTTCGATACCAATTTCCCTGCCTTTACGCCCCTGCCTATCGCACGTATGTCTGCTTGCGTATCGAGCATTGCCAGAATTGAGTTCTCAAGCATCTGGGCCATGTCGTCGCCGTATGCCAGAAACCTGACATCTGCCGTGTGTGGCATAAACCTGTACCTTATCATAAAAGCGCCTCTGCGAGCCAAAATCGCTGATAATTCAACGGAACGAAATTATTTAGTATGTGTTTGCCAAAAGCTATACGTCCTATGAAGAAAAGAGTAACTGCTGAACAATGATGAAGCCCATTTCGGCTGAGGACTTTTACGGTGTTTTGATGGCAACAAGCAGCCATAAAATAAGTGCTCGTGTGGCAGCCACGGCAATACTATTTGTAGCGTTCCTGATAGCCGCATACAACACAATCTCTGTTACCGGATTCTCGATATCGGACTCCAACCCTGCGGGCTACATAATAGTTCCGATGCTCATGACGCTGGTATTCATAATATTCTCGATAAAGGAGAATCTCGTCATCATCTACAGAAAGCGAAACATAGCATATGGGGCAATCCAGGCATTGATATACCTTGCAGTATATGCCTATTCGAAAGTGTCCCTGTCATTTCTTTTCCAGACTTATAGGGTAGACGCTCTGCTCTTTCCAATACTGCTATCGTCATTTGCCCTCACGCTCTTCGGCCCGTCTGGCCTAAACAAGCTCAAGCCTGCTGTTGTGTTCTCCATATTTGCGTCACCGCTGATACTGATGCCATTGCTTAACCTGTCAGGCGCGTGGACGAGCTTCAACGCATATTCGGTTGTCTCAGTACTGAAGCTTTTCGGCGTTCCGGTCCTGAGCCACGGCCTTGAAATAACCAGCGCATCGGGCTCATCAATATCCATAGCTTCCACGTGTGCAGACATCGCGGCCTTTGTGGCTATGCTGCTTTTCCTGATACCGATAGCATACCTTTATGAAGGGAATCCTGGAAAGAGGGCCACATGGGTCGCTTCAGGAATGGCTCTTCTTTTCGTGCTTAACATATTCAGGATGTCGCTCATAGCAACAGTTTGGGCTTATTATGGGCTCGGCTCAGCGCTAAACACTGTACATCTTTTTATAGGCCAGTTGCTCTTCGACATAACTCTGGTTGTCATTATACTTCTGGCGCCAAAATTCTCCATGCGCCTCGGCGCTCAAAGCTCAGGCCAAAAGCGTAGGAGGAGAGCAAATTCAGAAATGCCCCACAGCGCAATCTTTGGCAGATCGTTTGCGATTCCCGTGCTTTCTGTAATAATTTTTGCATTCCTGGCATTCGCATTCACCGCGCCTCAGGCAAACTATCAGTACATTAGCCCATTCTCATTTGCGAACAATTTTTCATATGTTTCTAATTCTAGCGTAATATCGTCGTACTATGCCTTAGCAATAAAGTCAGGATACAGCATGAAATCCTTAACCTTCGGCGGCAGGGCGGAGCTTTTTGGCATATTCAACACAAATGACATAAACACCACAACTAACAGCTTCCTTTATCTAAACTCTAGCGCACTGCCTGCTTTGCCACAAATAAACTCGCGCCAGCTTGGCACAGCACTCATGCACAGGGAGGAATCAACAACTTCAGGGATAACCATAAATGCCTATGAAATATCATCTAACGGCAAGCTTTTCCAGGTGAACTACATGTCAATTCCTAATAAAATCTATGGCAACTACACAGTGGCCAACATGGAATTTGTAACCCTAATTAATTCTACCTCGGATTTGCAATCCTGCAGTTCAAAATACGGCGCAATCCAAAGCATCTATTCGTACATATACAACGCTCTGCATTTTAACTTCGAAGGCAACGGCTTTGGCATATTTTGCGCGGCGTACAACGAAGCCGAATCAGCGCAGCAGAGATGATATAATGCACATAGAATACAGCTCCGGATTCATAATATACCGTGAAAATGCATCCGGAAAACAGGAGTTTCTTTTCCTCAGGAAGAAAAACGGAGACATAGACATACCAAAGGGCCATATAGAAAAGGGCGAAAATGCTCTCCGTGCAGCAATACGCGAAACCAAGGAGGAGACTAATCTGGGCGTAAAGCCAGACAAGTTCTTTAACATAAGGAGGCACTACTGGTTCAGGTTCGAAAAGGAAACGGTCAAAAAATATCTGACTATTTTCCTTTCCGAATATATCGGAGGAGAGGTAAAGGTATCCGCCGAGCACGAAGGCTTTGAATGGATACAGCCCGAAAAGGCCGTGGCCGAATATTCCAAAAAGCACTACAACCACGACCACATAGATGCTGCGGTGGATTATCTCAGAAAGCGCCGCCTGCTTCAAGAGCTTAACGATGAGTACTCAAGACTGCCTGACACGTTCGGCAAATGGGAACTGAGCAGAAAGTTCGTTCCTGGCGAGGGTCCGGCCAATGCCGAAATAATGGTAATAGGCCAGGCTCCAGGAGCAAATGAGGACGATTCAGGGAGGCCTTTCGTCGGAAGGGCTGGAAAGCTCCTGGATTCGCTTCTTAAAAGCGCAGGCATACCTCGCAAAAAGGCCTACATAACCAGCGTAGTGCAGTTCTTCCCGTACGGCAACCGCATGCCAACCGCTGAAGAAATTGAAGCATGCAAGCCCTTTCTGTTCAGCCAGATATCGATAATAAAGCCAAAGCTCGTTATAGCGCTCGGATCGCTCGCATCCGCAACTTTGTGTGGCGTAGGGGCGATAAAATCAAACCATAGCACCGTAATAGAGAAAGACGGCGTCAACTACTTCTGTACTCTGCATCCTGCAGCGGCAGTGCGCATAAAGAGCAACATGCCAATAATAAAGGAAGATTTCCTGAAACTTAAGCCCCTGGCTAAGGAAGCGCTTTCGGCCAAAAAAGAAAAGGTTAATAAAAACCCGGCAAGTTAGAAATAGGGGGTAGAGCCTGCTGTAGGAAAGCAGGCTCCGCTTTACTGTGGGGGTGATATAAT
>DAHWRK010000011.1 GCA_027339055.1 Microcaldota archaeon
ATGCATACACACTTTCAAAGAAGCTCTACGGCTCCAACGTCGTGGCAATAAGCGATTCCAACGGTGCCATATACGACCCGAACGGCCTGGATCTCGCCAAGCTTGAAAAAGCCAAGAAGGAAACCGGCAGCGTAACCGGCTACGAGGGCGGAGAAAAGATGACAAACGAGCAGCTCCTCGAGAGCGACGTCGACATACTCATACCGGCGGCAATAGAGAACCAGATAACGGGCTCAAACGCAGACAAGATAAAGGCCAAGCTTGTGCTTGAGCTTGCAAACGGGCCAGTGACTCCCGATGCGGATAAAATTTTGCACGAACGCAATATATTCGACGTGCCAGACTTCCTTGTAAACTCCGGAGGGGTAATCGGCTCCTACTTCGAATGGGTGCAGAACATAGGCGGGTACTACTGGAGCGCTGAAGAAGTGTACTCCAAGCTAGACAAGATAATAACAAAGTCGTACACTGACATGATGGCAACAAAGAAGGAGTATGATGGCAAAGGAAAGAAAATAACCCCAAGGACTGCTGCTTACATAATAGCAGTATCAAGAGTTGCGGCGGCTATGAAAGCCAGGGGCTGGTACTGAGGTGTGAATGGATGGAAGGCAAAAACGCCGAATTCGGAGTAATAGGCGGTTCTGGAGTTTACTCCCTTTTCGACAATCCTGAAGAGCTGGATATGGATACCGAATATGGCAAGCCGAGCGACAAGGTTTCGCTCGGAACGATAAGCGGAAGGAGCGTTGCCTTCATTCCAAGGCACGGAAAGGACCACACTATTCCACCTCACAAGATAAACTACAGGGCAAATATCGCAGCTCTTGACTCTCTAGGAGTAAAAAGGCTCATATCAATAACTGCTGTAGGCTCGCTCAGGATGGATTTTGTTCCTGGAGATTTCGCTTTGCCCACACAGTTCATAAACATGACGAGCGGCAGGGCCGACACATTCTATGACGGGCCGCAAGTTATCCACGTGAGCACCGCTTTCCCCTACTGCACGGAAATGCACAAAATGGCCGTGCGCGTAAGCGACTATGACGACATAAAATACCATGAAAACGCAACAATAGTAACAATAAACGGGCCTAGATTTTCCACAATGGCAGAATCAAAGATGTTCAAAAATATGGGTGCAGACATAATAAATATGACGCAATACCCTGAGGTGGCTCTTGCCAGGGAACGGGCGATGTGCTATTCTACCATAGCAGTAGTTACTGACTATGACGCAGGCATAGAAGAGGATCAGCATATAGAGCCGGTATCATTCGAGGATGTCGGAAAGAGGTTTGCTTCAAGCATAGAGAAGGTTAAGAAAATGGTTGCAGACCTGATAAACGAGATACCTAAAGAACGTTCATGCACGTGCGCCACGGCACTTGACAACGCAGCCGTAAAGAAATAGCAACCAAACGTGCAAGTCCAACTGCCAGAAAGCTTTTAATATATTAATCGTCAAAATAAAGTATATTTGAGGTGTTTGAAATAAAGATCAAAGACATAAGGGCAATGCAGGAGAATGCACTCAAGACAAAGATAGGGGAACTCAACCTCGAACTTGCGATAGAAAAGAGAAAGGTTGCAGCAACAGGGGTTTCCAGCAAGGTAGTAAAGATACGCGAGATGAAAAAGACCATAGCTAGGATAAAGACTGTGCTTAACGAAAGAGGTGCAGAGAAGAAATGAGCGACATATGTCCCAAGTGCGGATTGCCGAAAGAACTCTGCGTGTGCGATGTTTTAGATAAGGAAGTTGAAAGCAGGATAAAGGTTTATACCAAGAAAGCCAAGTTCAACAAAGTGGTTACAATAGTCGAAGGATTGAATTCCGGAGACCTGGAAAATGCCTTGAAGAACCTAAAGAGGACGCTCGCATGCGGCGGCACTTCAAAGGACAACATGATAGAGCTTCAGGGAAACCACAAGTCGAAGGTCAAGAACGTACTTGTAAACATGGGCTACAAGGATGCAAGCATAGACGTTGCGTCCTGACCTGTTTTTATTTCTTGTTTTCCATAATAAGCTTAGCGCGAGCGTGTCATAAATGGCAGTACTTGGAATAGAAAGCAGCGCACACACCTTTGGTGTTGGCATATCCGACAAGGGGAAAATACTTGCCAATTCCAAAGAGATGTACAAGATAACCGACAAGGGCATGATACCATCGCGAGTAGCAGAGTTTCACGCAAACAATGCCAAGGGCGTCATGCAAAAGGCGATCTCAGAATCCGGAATTCGTTTGTCCGATATGGAAGCGATAAGCTATACAAAGGGCCCAGGGCTTGGCCCCTGCCTTAGGGTGGGCCAGCTTGCGGCAATGACGCTCTCAGAAACGCTTTCGGTGCCGCTATATCCTGTGAACCATGCCATAGGCCACATACAGATAACTACTCATTTATCGGGCTTCAAGGACCCCCTCTCAGTATACGTAAGCGGAGGCAACTCCCAGATACTCGGGATAGCCGAAAAGGGCTTCAGGCATTACGCAATATACGGAGAGACTCTCGACATAGGGGTAGGCAACATGATAGACAACTTTGCCAGGGCTGCAAAGCTCAACCCTGCATGGGGCTCTACAGTAGCAAAGGTGGCGGAGAACGGCCATTATATGCAGATGCCATACACCGTCAAGGGGATGGATTTTACATTTACCGGATTGCTTACAAATGCCGTGAAGGCGCTTTCCTCCAATAAAGTCGAGGATGTTGCATATTCATTGCAGGAGACTGCATTCAGCATGATAGCAGAAGCATCAGAGCGCGCATTGCTCCTCTCAGGAAAACGGGGGGTAATACTGTGCGGAGGAGTAGCGCAGAGCAAAAGGCTTCAGGAGATACTTGCTTCGATGTCAAAATCCCATGGCGTCGGCTTCTACACTGCGCCAAATGAGTATAACGCCGACAACGGCGCTATGATAGCTTATGTCGGGGAGCTGATGCACAGGGGAGGTGCCAAACCGAGGAGCAGCGACTATGCAGTAGAGCAGAGGTACAGGATAGACGGGGTGGAACTTAAATGGCTCTGACGAAAATCTCAGAAGGCGCGGAAGCAGACATATACGAGCTTGAGCTTCTCGGCATAAAGGCAGTGATGAAGTACAGGAGGCCAAAGCCGTATCTAGTCAAAGACATAGAGGAATCGCTCAGGGGCCAGCGCACGAAAACCGAAGCCAGGATTCTTTCGAAAGCTTCTTCGCTGATAAGCGCCCCCAAGCCTCTTTTTGTCACAAAATACGCCATAATAATGAAGAAGCTGGAAGGGAGCCAAGCATCAAAGGGATCTTGCCTTGGCAGGCCAAGAGCCAAAGCATCTGGCATGGCACTGTCTGCGCTGCACTCATCAGGCATAATACACGGGGATTTTACAACTGCCAACATACTAATCAAAAGCGATGGGGTATCGGTCATAGACTTCGGGCTTTCCTACTATTCAAGTTCTGTCGAGGACATGGCCTTTGACTTGCTGCTCTTCAAGAGGTCTGTTAACAAAGAGGATTTCCATGCTTTCGAAAGAGCATATAAGGGCGGCTTTGCCAAGGCGCGCGAAGTGCTGAAAAAGCTTGACGAGATAGAAATGCGCGGCAGGTACCAGAATCGAAGCCTGGAAACTGGATGATTTCCTGCAATGCATAAAGGCATACTGTCCTTGAAAATTGCATAATTGCAGCTGCAGGCTTCGGGAACTCTGATCCAATTGCGAGCGTCTTCAAACGCATGCCAACGGAAACACGCCCGGGCACTGCCGCTGTGGCTCGTTATGGAGAGGGCTAGAACCTGCCCACGTTTGCAAACTGGACTTCGGCATTATCCTGGTCATTGGTGCTCTTCTCCTCAACCGCTTCGACGCTGCGCGAACCGACCAGGGAATATGCCTGCATTAGGAGTGCTATTATCGCCACTGCGGCTATTATGGCTGCATACAATATGCCGTAAGCTGCAAACCCATAGGCGAACATTATTATCGTAAGCAATGCCGCTATTGGGCCTATTGCCACTGCCGCCTTTGTGTGCAATATTGTAAGAAATCCTGCTACGAAAGCCAGCAGCGCCGCAGCGCTTTCGAGCACCAATAACAATTCTTCAAGCTTGGCGCTTGAAAGAAAAGCGAAGAAGCCAACGCTGTTCGAATAGCTTATCACGCTGGAAAGCTGCGTGCTTGCAAAAAGTATGAAAAGCAGGAATACGGCCACATACATTATCCCGGATATGGCGCCCACGTTCACATAGTTAAGCTTCCCAGACACTTCGCTTATGGCGCTTTCCGTGCCTACCTTGTCTATGTCTTCCAAGCAGTAGTAATGTCCGTTCTGTTCGACTATGTCCTCGAAGCAGAAAGGCCTGTGGCAGTAGCTGCATATCGCGTATGCCGGCCTCCACGGATGCCACACGCATGAGAGCCCTCCGGCAGCTTCCTCGCTCTCCTCCTCGGAGCGCGTCTTGCCCTTCTTCTTGGCAGACATCTGCGATATGTCGCCCCCTGCAGCTTCTACGGCTTCCTCTATGACGGCGCTAGATACGTTGGGGCTCACGAATACCGGAGTCTCGGGCTGCTCCTTGAAATTTGAGGCTGGCCTCCTGCTTTCCGCAGGCGGCACGAACCTTGGCTTTTGCTGCGGAGCTTGCGCTGCCGCTTTGGGTTGGGTCTTCGCGCTTGCCTGTGCCTGTTCCGGCTGCTGCCTTGGCTGCGGGGCAGGCGTAGCCTGAGATATCTGCTGCGGCGACGCCTTCATGTTGGGTGTCATGTGCCGCATCCTGAATATCAGCATATCGTCAGGATCTACTGGCATTCACATCATTTTCTTCGATCTTTCTATCGCCTTGCGCTTTTTCTGCTCGAAGATTCCCCTGTGTTTTGCACAGCTTATGCAGTAATAGACCTTCCTGCGCTCAAAGAAGCGCACGTCGTTTGCCGTCTTCAGGTCGGTGCTGAAGCTGATCGATTTCTCGAAAATTACGGCCTTGTTCCTGGGGACCTTCCTTCCGCATGACTCGCAGATTACTAGTGTATCCTTTCCTCGCAATTAAACACCTTGTTATTGTTATTGCAGGTTAATTAATAAATATTAGCCATATAATAAGATTAACTGCCTTTACTTCATTCGGCTTAAAATCCCCAAAAAGGTGCATGAAATTGAAATTCTACATCTCGTCTTCGGATCCCAGCGCAGCGATCAAGCTGTCAAACGCCATAAGCAGGATGGGCGACAATCCGATAATATCGGAAGCCGACTCTTCTGCTCCGGAATCCATAATATCCGATATCAGCAGCAACATAGACGATAATACCATAGCAATAGTTGTCTGCCCAAATCCCATAAAGATGGTGCTCATGGCAAACAAGAGCGGCTATTTCAACGCCGTGGCGTGCGGCACTTCGGGCGATTTCGGCACTGCGCTTGAGGAAGGCGCCAACCTGATAGCAGTACAGGATGAATCCGATGTAATATCAGATATAGCATCCGAGCTGGGCTCATCGGCAGCGCGGCAGCCTCAAAAGCCCGCAGTGCAGAAGAAACAGCAGAAGCCAGCAGCACAAAAACCTGCCCAGAAGCAAAAGTCCGCATTTGGCTTTGGGCTTTCCAAAAGCCAGCAAAAGCCCGAAGCTCAAGACGAAGACAAGCCCGTCTGGGAAAAGAACAGGGGAATAAAAAAGAATCTAAAAGATCTATTCGGAATAGAATGATTGGCATGCAGATGCTGTGCGAAAAGCTTGCGAAATTTTCAATACCTGCAGTAAGGATAGCGGTTTCGGACACGCTTTATGGGAATTACAGGTTATCTCAGAAGGCAATAGCATCCGAGCTGGGCGTAGCACAGCCTGCAGTGTACAAATACTTGAGTGGCAAATACTCCAAAAGAGTGTCAATGGTGACCGAGTTCATAAAATCAAAAGGCATACAAGAGCCCATAGCAAAAGCCATAATGTCCGGCTCAAATCCCATAAAGGTGCGGGAAATGATAGAGAAGCTAGCCTCAAGCAGGATGGTTTCGGCATATTGCAATTCCATTATCAAATCCTGAAAATGGGCAGTCCAGGGCTTTGCCATGCTCGTGCGATTGCCAGGGATTTTACAGCCCCTTTGCACCTTCCGGCATCCGGTTACGGCCTATTTTGTACTTCGCCCGCGCAAGCGCTAGCTTCGCCCAAAATGCAGCAGCTCTGCGTTGCAGCTCTCCACAAGGACCCTTGCAACGTCCTGCTTGCGCCGGAACCCAGGCAGCACGTGCTCCTGGTAGCGTATTCCCGTGCATGCATCATAAATATCCTGCATCGCGTTGGCATAATCTTTGGCCTTTGCCACTTCGTTTTTGGAAAGAGATTCGAAGACTTCCCTCTTGAGTTCTCCTATCGCATCCATCATTCCGAGAAGGTAAGCCCTGTCTCCAACCCCAGTTTCTTCGGAATCCGGGACTTTGCCTACGGATATGACGGAATAAAATATGAAGGCCTCTGCATACTCCTGCAGCGAATGGAGCTTCATGTTTTCATTGGCTTCTTCCATTCCCATAAGCGAGCCCGCGAGCGACCTTGCCGATTCCAACTCTTGTTTGGTTTCATCCTGCCTCCTGTGTATGTTGGTTATGAGGACGCCGCACGCCCTGACAAGCTGCCTCGAAAGCGCTTCAGCCTTGTCGAGCCTGTCTTCCAAGCCCCTCAGGTTTGCATCTATCCTATCCACTTCAACGAATATGTTTGCCATATCATCACATGCCTACTATTTTAATTATTTGCTGATTAATAAATACTGCTTGTTAAGTATTTTGCAGGTGCATGTTAATGCGTATTTTTGCTGTAGTGCTCGTATTGTCGATGATTGCGCTGGCCTACGCCTCATTCGGGGCTACGGTAAGCCTTACTGGATTGTGTTCATACTCTAACGCGTCGGCAAATACTGTCAACGTAACTTTCTCGCTGCAGAACGGCGGGGATTACCCTGCCACCAGCGTATCGCTCATACCTAAGGGCTTCGGGCCGCTTGCATCGTCCAACCTAAGCGCATACGAAATGGGCTCAATATATCCCAACGTAACGAAAAAGGCCACATTTAATTTCAGCAATCTGCCCATGCCCGGGAGCTATGTGCTCGGAATCATAGTCTCATATTTTCAGGGCTCGTCCAACTTCTTCGCAGCGTTTCCGTGCAGGTTCAATTACGATTCGGGGAACCTCACCGACTACCTGGCTCCCATCGATGCCAACTACAGCTCTGGCAGGCTCAAACTAGGGCTATTTAACATAGGGTCAAAGCCAATAAACGCAACGATAAATATACTGTCGCCTCCCCAAGTGCAGCCTTCTCCGCATAACCGCACAGCCATCATAAACCCACAGTCCGGCTACAACGCCAGCTTCAACGTGTCGGTCCGCAAATTGTCCGGCCTTGCCAACGCCTCATTGGGCATCTCCATGGTTGCAGGATACGTGTACGAGGGGAAATATTATTCGACGCTAGAAAACCTGTACCTGCCAATATCAAGCCCAACAGCTGCCGCTTCAATACCGAGCGGCCTTTTGATAGTGGGCACATTCGTTGCG
Source organism: Microcaldota archaeon (assembly GCA_027339055.1). Taxonomy (GTDB): domain Archaea; phylum Micrarchaeota; class Micrarchaeia; order Micrarchaeales; family Micrarchaeaceae; genus Micrarchaeum_A. The sequence goes on from DAHWRK010000011.1 coordinate 7,545, forward strand.
ATATTCGTCATCCTTGTCGTGCTGATAATCTACTCAGTAATGCGAAAAAGGAAAAGGCCAAAACAAGGGCAATAAGAACTATCAGGTTACTTCATGCAAAAGCCATACGTTAGCATAATAATACCGACACTTAACGAGGCAAAAAACCTGCGCGATCTTCTGCCTTCCATAAAAAGCACACTTAAGGGCTACAGGTATGAAATAATAATAGTGGACAAGAATTCTGCCGACGGCACCGCCGATGTCGCAAAAAGCAGCGGCGCGAAGGTGCTGTACGACAGCGATGGCAAAGGCAGCGCGCTCATAAAGGGCTTCAAGGAAGCGAAAGGCTCTATAATAATATCGATGGATGCGGATCTTTCCCACAGGCCCAAGGAACTCAAGCTTCTCATAACTGCCATAGAGGCCGGCTATGACGTATGCATGGGCTCCAGATTCCTTACTGGCGGAGGCTCGGAAGACATGCCTGCCTTCAGAAGATTCGGCAACAAGGCCTTCGTCTACATGGTCAACGCGCTTTACAATGCGCACTATTCCGACCTGTGCTACGGCTACAGGAGCTTTAGCAGATCAGCCACAAAGAAGCTTGATCTGAAGTCGGTTGGATTCGGCATAGAGACGGAAATAAGCATAAAAGCAAAGAAAAAGCACCTGAAGGTGATAGAGATACCGAGCTTCGAAAAGAAACGCGGAACCGGAATAGGCAAGCTGCACTCTTTCAGGGACGGCTACATAATACTCAAGACAATACTTAAAAATATCCCCGGCTGAAGCGCTTCAGCTAAAATTGTACCCGATTATGCGATAAAACCCGTATTTGAAATTGGTTTGCGAATAAGTTGCAGTTGCTATCGGCGAAGTTTTGTATTCTGAAAATGCCTGCTTGCATATATTGCCCGGAGTCCCGCACCAATATCCATAATCTATAACCAGGCATTTGTATTCTGCGCTAACCTTGCCGATAAAGCTCTGGTTGTATAGGTAATAATACTGGACCGAACTCCTCCCTACGATGTTGAACAGGGTTGGATCGTAGCTGAAAACGAGGCAGCTGTTGGGTATCTTGTCGCTGCTGTTGTATACAAAATTCTCATAAAACCTTGCGCCACCTGCCTGTGCTATATCCGAAGGCTTTATCGCAAGCTCGTGCACTTGCAGCAAAAACGAGTAGAACAATATCGCAAGCATTGCAACAATAACTGCCGCATATGCTATCTTCCGCGCAGTAATTTTACCTTCCAAATCCTTCACCCAAAAACATTGAAGCGGTTTTGGCTATCCCGTAAATCCCATATCCGCCCAGTATGGCCGCAGGCGCAGCCAGCGAAAGCATGAATCTCCAGTCGACTCCGTAAAGCACTCCGCCGGCATAAAAAGAGGTGTAGAGCACGAAGAACAGCCCGAACCAGACTGCGATTGCGAGAAGCTGCCTCCTGTATCCTGCCGCCAGCATGAATGCCACGCCTATTATGGCAAAGGCCGTGAAGGCAAGCGGCTGTATTATGTCTACGCCTGCGTAAGAGTTCAGCCAATAGCCTATATTGGAGCACAGGTTGGCCTCGAAATTCTGCAGGTCTATGGGCTTGCTTGCTACGACACCAGGCAGGTTTACTATGCATGTCTGCTGCACATATGCGCCCTGGTATCCGAAACTTCCGAAAACAAGCTCGTTTGCGGCAAACCCTATTTCAGGTGCTATGGCAAGCACGAATACAAGCGTTATCAAAAGGAATCTGGTATCGAGCCAGTATTCTCCAATGCGCCTCAGGTTGTTAGTTATGGACTGCCTTATGCTGCCGTCGGAAACTATAACATAAAAGAGAGGTATCACGATGAGATATACGACTCCGTCTATCTTCATGTATGTCAGCAGCGACAGCGCCATCAAAGCCGCAAATAGCGTCGGCATGCTGCGCTTTTCCAGAAAAACGAGCATCATAGCAATGGCAATCAGCGAAAAAGCCAGCATGGGCATGTCAGAAGTGGTGGGATAAGCCCATATCAGCACAACGGGGCTAAGCGCCATTATAAACTCAGATAAAATGGCCACCTCATATTTTTTGCTAAGGAGAAGCGCCACTACGAATGTCATGAATACGGAAACCGCGGCAATGAAAAATGTCGTTCCGTATGTGGTGGACCTGCTAACCCCGAATGCAGCAAATCCCATCGCGAGAAGAAAAGCGGTCCCTATCGGCTCATGGAACGTGCTGCCAATTATGCACGAGCTGAGGTTTCCGTAAATGCACATCCAGCTCTGCCCCATATGCAGCATGTTAAGCGCCATGTCCTGGTAAATGCTGTCGTCAAAAAACAGCTGCTGCGTTGGCTTGACTATCAATGCCTCTGCCGATACAAATACAAGCACAACTGCGAATGCCAGCAGGAGCTTCTTTAAGCTAATGCCTCTTTCCTCGAATATCTCTCTTATCTGCTTGCGGGAAAAATATGCTCCGGCGAGCAGGCCGATGAAAGATGCAAGAATGCCTACTGTGAAAAGGTACTGCTCTATCCCGGCCGACGTAAGAAACATCAAATGCCCCTCTTATTTGTCACTGCGACCCCGTTTATAAACATGTATTTGGTCTTCGTAGCCTTCATTGTCGCTATTGCATCTTCCGGGGTCATTACTATCGGCATTCCGTGAAGGTTGAAGCTTGTATTCAGCACGAGTCCGTAGCCCGTAAGCCTCCTCATGTTGTCGAGCAATTCCCTGTAATTCGGGTTCTCCTGCCCGACCGCTTGCGGCCTAGCGGAATAATCCACATTGACTACGGACTTTGTTGCATCCCTGGCCGAATCCTTTACCTTATAAGCCATAGTCATATACCTGTCGTATCCTTTGCTGTCATAATCTACCACGCGCGCCAGATCCTCTTCAAGCACTGACGGCGCGAATGGCTGAAACCATTCCCTCCTCTTCACGTAAAGGTTGAGCTTCTCCTTAACGCTTTCGGAATCCGGAGGTGCCAGTATGCTTCTGTCTCCCAGGGCCCTGGGCCCGTATTCCATTCTGCCCTGGAACCAGAACACGTAGTTGCCGTTGCTTATCAGCTCGGCCGCGTGCCTTGCCTGCTCCGCATGGCTCTCTTTTGCGGTTTCAAGGGATCTGTCCTTCTTGAGCGCCTGCATAGTTGTTTCAGCATCGTAATCGTTGCCCAAATAGGCGGAAAAATCATGGCTTGTACTGCCGTTCAGCTCATAATCGGCGTAGAGCGCGCTGCCAAGCGCTATGCCTCCGTCGCCCATGTGCGGGAAAACGTACCAGTGCTTGACATTCTCCAGCTTCCTTATCTTCATGTTTGCCTTTATGTTTGAGAAAAGCCCCCCGGCCAGCACCACGTCGCCTATGCTGAATCTGTCCACAACGTTGCTCACGAACTTTACGACTATGTTTTCGAGCAGCTGCTGTGCCATGTACGAGAACTGTTCCCTCGGTATCTGCCAGCCTATGCTCTGCAGCTTGGCGAACTGCTTTCTTGCATTGTACTTTGCGCTTATTACCGTGCCCTCGACCCTAAACATGTCCTTTAGCCTGTTGTTCTCGAAATCGAACGGATACGAGTAATCGGCCATTGCCATGACCTTTCCCTCGTCTTCAAGCTCTCTCATGCCTATTATATTGGTTACCTGCTCGAAGAATATGCCGAGAGAGTCTCTTGCAGGTATGGATATGTGCCTCTCAAGCTTGCCATTGTCGAATGTGCTTACGGAGCCCGAAAGGCCGTCGCCGAGGCCATCAAGCGTTATCACCAAGGACTTTTTGAAGCCGGAAGTGAAAGCAGCCGTAGATGCATGTGCAGTATGGTGCTCTACTGCTTTCAATTTGAAGTTCCTAAAGCCCATGTGCCTGAGCTGCCTGGATATTATCGAGGAGCTAATGGGATTGCACAGAGGGAGTATCCCAACTCCCGTCATGCTGTACTTTAGGTTGTGCATGAAGCCTTCAAATCTAGGTTTCGGGATCTTCCTTCGCCTGAATAAATAATATTTCTCTTTCATGCGCGGGTATATGCGCTCAAGGGTCTTTGTAAATTCCGTGGTAGTGTAAGCTACATTTTCTATGTCTGCTGGCTTTATCTGGGCGTAGTCCAATGCTGCCCTTATCGAATTGTATGGAAACTTCATCTCCAGTTTTCTCTTGGTAAAGCGCTCCTCGTTTGCAGCGTAGATTATGTTGCCATCCTCAAGCAGTGCAGCGCCAGCGTCATGCCCGTCCCATAAGCCTAAAACATACATGCAATCACAGCATCAAAAGCAAAATTTTCGTGTTGATAATATTGCGCCTCCAAGGCTGGCGCAGTAAGCTTTTGTATCTATTTAAAATGTTAATTCTTTATGTGTTATCATCAGCTGCGCAAATAATAAAGGTTCCAGTCGAGCTTTGATTGGCGCATTAAAGGCAGAACCGCAAATGTAGAAATTATCAATGTGAGCGGGAAAACCCACACTCTTCAGAGGTGGGATGAGAGCGAACCGCAGAATAGCAAGGCGTATAAAATTTAATTGCGTAGATAACGTGGTCATCTTGAAAAAGACATACAGATATAGGGCGTATCCTTCGCGATCGCAGAAGTCGGCACTCAACCGCCAGATGTACCTATCTAAACAAATTTACAATCTCCTTCTTGAGCAATCACAAAAGCACTTCAAGGAAACTGGAAAGACATTCACGAAATACGACATGAACAAATGGATAACAAAACTCAAGAAGAAGAATCCGGAATTCAACGAACTCTATTCGCAGGTCTGCCAGAACATCGCAGACAGGGTTTCAAAGGCATACCAGAACTTCTTCAAGAGAATAAAGGAAAGAAAACATGGAAAGAAAAT
>DAHWRK010000012.1 GCA_027339055.1 Microcaldota archaeon
TGGTGGGATAATGCTTTTCGCTATGCCTCTTGTTTTCCACCCATGTACTATTTCCCCACATACTGCTTCATGCTAATAGGTGGGAATATGTTTGGATGGACTAGAAAGAAGAATGAAGTTGTTGTTGCAAATAACAACGACAACAGGCCCGTAAAGATGGTGCAGGTATCTGAGAACGTTTATAAATTCGTCTGGGCAGACGAATAGTAACGCTAACAATTAGGTGGGGAAATGAATCAAAAACAAAAAGAGAGCGCAAGCGCTGCGAAACAGCGCGTAAGGGATCCGAAGAAGTTCTTCGTTGTGAAAAGGAACGGAAAGACGTACCACAAGTTCTTTTTAATAAAGCCGAAGCAGGGAATGGACCTCAACATGCTTGCGAACGATCTTGCGTCTCTTCCTGACGTATTGGAGGTTTACGCTACCGAAGGAACCATAGGATTCATGGTCAAGGCAAGGTTCGACGGAGAGAAAGAGCCGGAGCAGGTAGCGCAATACATAGAGAAGAATGTTTCAAAGAATTACGGAACTCTTGTCAGCTACATAAACTTCAGGAGGTGCGCAAAGTGAGGATTAAACACTGGTATTACAGGCACTTTGACAACGAAAAGCTCCTGGAGGAGCTTTCGAAGCCCGCAGAAGGAGAATACGTCGTAGTTAAGGAGGGCAACATGCTCACCAGGATCAGGAAGGAAGAAGTAGATGCATATATGGAACTCAAAAGGAGAAGGGCAGAGACCATGCTGAAGGAGTATGAAGAATATAAGGAAAGCGCCGAATGTAGATAGAAAGAGCCGCAAAACAAATATAAAGGTATTTGTAGAAACACATATTCGTTTAGTGTAATGATGAAACAAAAATACATCGTTGTAACAGGTTCGTTGATGAGCGGGCTCGGGAAAGGAATAGTTACCTCATCGATTTTGAAACTCTTGAAGCTCTACGGTGTCAAGTCTCTTCCTATAAAATTCGACGGATATTTGAACTATGACTGCGGAACCATGAATCCCTTCAGGCACGGGGAAGTCTTTGTGCTCGACGACAAGGGAGAAGTGGACATGGATTTCGGAAATTATGAAAGATTCCTCAACGGGAACGTCAGCTCTGAGCTGTCGATAACAGGGGGAAAGCTTTTTTCCGAAATCATAAGCAGGGAAAGGAGGGGCGAATATTTGGGAAGGGACGTCCAGATAATACCTCACATAACGGATTATTTGAAGGACAGGATAAAGGAAGTAGCCGAGCGAAAAAAACCGGAGGTCCTTGTCATAGAGGTTGGGGGCACGGTAGGGGACATAGAAAACAGCTATTTCATAGAGGCAATGAGGCAGCTCTCATCCGAGGAGGATGTCACATTCATAAATTTAACATATGTGCCGGAGCTTGAAGGAGTCGGCGAGCAGAAAACCAAGCCGACGCAGATAGCGCTCAGGTCGCTCATGCAGATAGGCATACAGCCAAAATTCATAATATGCAGATCGCAGAGGCCCCTCGAAGAATCCACAAGGGAGAAGATAGCCCTTTTCGCAAGCATAAAGCCGCAGAGAGTAATAGACGACAGCGAGATAAAGAATATATACGAGCTTCCGATAAAGCTCATGCAGCAGAATTTCGACAAAATGCTGCTTGAAGAGCTCGGGTTCGAAAACAGGACGATGGACAAAAAGGAGCTGAAGTCGTGGAAGAACTTCGTGGATTTCCTTAACGACGGAGTAAGAAACAGGGCCAGGGTTGCCATAGTTGGAAAGTACGTTAAGCTCAGGGATTCATACGCAAGCGTCAAGGAGGCCGTGACACATGCTGCCTATGCCAATGACGCAAAGGTTGATTTGGACTGGATAGAATCCGAAACGCTTGAAGGCAAAAGCGGCAGCGAGATAAAGAATATCCTGGATTCTTACGACGGCATAATAGTCCCGGGAGGCTTTGGCAAAAGGGGGATAGAAGGAATGATAAACGCCATAGAGTTTGCAAGGAAAAACGACAGGGCTTACCTTGGCCTCTGCCTTGGGATGCAGCTCATGGCGATAGAATATGCGCGTAACGTGTGCAAGCTTAAAAACGCAAACTCTTCGGAATTCGACCCAAGAACCAAGCATGAGATAATAGGATTGATGGAAGACCAGAAGAGCGTGAAGCTCAAGGGAGGCACGATGAGGCTGGGCGCATGGCCGGTCCAGATAGGCAAAGGAACGCTGGCTTACGACGCTTACGGGTCCCAGAAGGCAAGCGAAAGGCACAGACACAGGTACGAATTCAACAACAAGTACAAGCAGCTTCTTTTGCGCAACGGCCTTGTCATAAGCGGAACATCGCCAGACAAGCGCATAGTTGAAATCATAGAATGGAAATCTCGCTTGGGCATAGGAACGCAGGCTCATCCGGAGCTGAAATCGAGGCCAGAGGATCCAGCGCCACTTTTCAGGGCTTTCATGAAAGCCGCGGTAGAGCACAACAGAAAAGTTTCATCTTAGTTGCCAGAAAGCCTGGCGAATACCTGCACGTAATCCAGGAGCTTGCTTATTATCCTTCCGATCAATGGTATGTTCAATGATACCTTCCTTATGAGGTTTATGTCCGATGTGGTTACTCCGCCCACAATCCCAAGGAGCGGCGGATACAGCACTATGAAGCCTATCGCAGCCAGCAGGAGTATTATCGCGTACGAAACGTTTAGGAAGTAAAGCGCTCCGTAAATAAAGAATCCTACGATTAGGTTTGCCACCACAACGCGAAATATTCTCTTCCAGTTTATCTTTGCCTTGAACACCTGTATTGACTTGCGTATGAAGAGCACGTCTATTAGCAGCGGGTTTACTATGAAAAGCAGCACCACTAGGCCTATTCCCTTGAATATCGGCACCAGCAGAAGCATGAGTATGAATTCCACTATGGCTATGATGCCGTTGTAATACAGGACTTTTTTTACCTTGCCAGCGCTCACAAGAAGGGTGCTCGCGTAGCTTCCCGCTATCCCTATTAGCAGGCCTATGCTCGTAACCGATATGTAGAGAGGCGAAAGCGAATAGACAGAGCTGAATGCGGTGTACGAGAACTGCTTGGCGAAGATAGCCACAAAGAATATCATCGGAGCCACAAGCAGGAAAGCCATATACACGGAATACGAATAGAATTCACCTGTCCTGGATTTTGTCTTCTTGCTGCGCATGCTTGCCGTGAATGTCGGAAGCAACGATATGCCAATAGATCCAAGAACAATGTCGAAAAGATAGTTGGCCCTTGATGCAATGCCGAAGTTTCCAAGCACAAACGTGGTGGCAAAAATTCCGAGAAGCAGAAGCGCAACGTTGTTGACCGCTGCCCCCAGTATGTTCGATCCTGCTATGGGCAGTGAGAACGCGAACAGCTTCTTTAGCCCTGAAAGCTTCGGCACTGTGAACTTTAACCCATTCCTGAATATCAGAAATACGCCAACGAGGAACCCTGCAAGGTATCCGGTTATTATGCCCATTACCGGAGCTACAGGGCCGAAGCCGAGTATTGCTAGCGAAACCCCGACTACGGATTGCAGTATGGATTCCGCAGTTATGCTGGCTGCTGCATGCATTCCCTTTCCGAGCCCGACGAGAGACGAATACGCTGCCCCGAAGAGCATGGAAAATACTATCGATATCGATATAAGCCTGAATATGTTCGTGTATGTGCTTGTGCTGCTGTTGTGATAGAAACCTGCTATTACGCCGCTGAACCCAAATGCCACTGCGGTGGTTATTATGCCAATTATGGCAATGAGCAGGAAACCCTCCGATAAGACCTTTGCCTGCTGCCTGCTGTTGCCCCTGTACTTCGCTATAAACCTGTTTAGGGCAGTTGCTACGCCGAAGTTGCCTATCGAGCTGAAGACCCCGGCTACCCCCGTTGCCAGTACGTATATCCCGTAACCTGAAGGGCCGAGAATCCTTGTTATGAGTATGAAGGCTATGCCGACGAAAAAGAATGCGACTATCTTGCTTAGAAGTACGAAGCTTGTAACGTTGGCAGTCCTAATCCCCAAATCCAAAGCGCTTTCTTCATTGTCGGGCTTGCTAAGTTCCATTGACTTACCTTAGGGTTGCCCTTATTATATCCTTTAGCTGCTTGACTCCTGCCTTGGACTTGCCGTATACCCTCTCATGGAAGCCGGTGTATGGTACCTCAACAACCTTCTCGTTTGAGTTTATGAACTTTAGCGTTTCCAGAAGCACCTTGTAGCCGGTCCCAATGTATGAATCCTTGTGCTTTGATATTATAGATTTGAAGAGGTCGCTCTTGATTGCGAAAAACCCTGACATTATGTCGCTCGAGGTTTTTTTGCCCCTTATCGCGAAAACGGTGTTGCAAAATGTGGATACCGACTTCGAGACTATTTTCCTGTATATTCCCCAGTCCTTAACCTCCTGCCTTACGCCTATGGCGAGGTTGCAGCTTTCGAGAGCTTCTGCAAGTTTTGCCACTTTTTCCGGAGGATGCTGCAAGTCGGCATCCATTACTATTACGTCCCTGGTTTTTACCGTTTCCACTGCGTCAAGTACGCTTGCGGTGAGGCCGTGCACCTTCTCCTTGGACCTATCAAGGAAGAAAACGTCGTTGGCACCTGAAAATGACAGGGCCTCTGCCTTGGTGGCATCCTTCGAGCCGTCGTCCGCTACTATTATGTGTAACCCCTTATACATTTGTAAAAGCTTCCCTATTAGTATCTTTATATTTTTAGCCTCATTAAGGGTAGGTATTATTATTGTTAGCTTGGAATAATCATACATCTTCAAAACCAATGTTCTTATCGAAAACAAATACAGTGTAGGCAAGCTAATATTGAAGATTTAAGCTTTTAAAATATGCGCAAACTGTGTGTTGATGGCCGAAAGCATAAAGGCGGAAGAAGGAAGCACTGCTGAGCGAGAGGCGCAGGGAACCGGCAATGCAGAGGTAGCGTATGCGGGGCATGATGTGAGGGGAAATGCCAAGGCCAAAGGCAATGAGATAGCCAGAAACATCGCGAAGAAGACATTCAATAAGAAGACGCTCAGCGTTTTCATCCTTTATCTCCTAATAACACTGCTTGTTTTCAATCCGGTCTTTTCACACATAAGCACTGTAGTCCCGGGCACCGGAGGAGATTCTTTCCTTAATGTATGGGAGATTTGGTGGACAGGATATGCGCTCTCGACCCATGCCAACCTTTATTACACTTATAGCATATTCTGGCCAGTCGGGACAAATCTGGTTTACCAGACCATAGCTCCGCTTACTGGAATAATATCGCTCCCATTCCAGGCTTTCGGGCTTGTGGTGGCTTATAACATTACTTTGCTTATAGGCATGCTGATAAGCGCCTTCGGCATGTTCGTGCTTGCCGAGTATATAACAAAGAACGGATATGCGGCATTCCTAGCGGGGCTTTTCTATGCATTCAGCGCGTCTCACATTGCCCAGGCATACGGACATATGAACTGGGTAGACATAGGCTTTATTCCCGTGCTGCTTTATTTCCTCCTGCGTGCAATATATGGAAGCAGTAGCAAGTATAGAATAGTGACAAATGCACTTGGGATCGGAGTATCTTTCGTTTTCATAACATTCCTGGGTGGCTACGAGAAAGCGATAATGTCAATTATGCTTGCGGTTTTAGTAATAGTGCTTTATCTCATATACGGGCTTTATTACAAGCAGAGCAATAAGCTTATACTCAGCAAGGCGCTTTGGATAGCCATAATCCTTGGAGTGGTGGTTGCGTTCGTGCTGGGCTCATGGGGATTCCTCCCATTAATACATACGCTTACACAGAAGGGAGGCATAAGAGCAGCGCAGTACCTCAACAACGTCACGGACAACGAGCAGTGGAGCAACAACGTGCTCTCTTTCTTCGTCCCGAGCTATTACAACGGAGTATTCAACCCCGGGGCAAGCTCTTCGTATTTCAGCTCCACCTTCGGATATGATCCCACCGAAAGAATTGGTTATATTGGTTATATACCGTTGCTGCTTGCGCTTGCAGGGGCATATTTTGACATAAAGGCACATAGGAAGAGGTATATGCTGTGGGCATCCATAGCAATTTTCTTCGCGTGGCTATCCCTGGGTCCATATGTTCAGATAGGCAGCAAGATAACAAACATACCGACGATATACCTTATTTACCATGCAATACACGGATTGAACGCGATAAGGGAGCCAGGAAGATTCTTTATCGTAGGAACCATAGGTTTGGATGTGCTTGCGGCCATAGGCTTTTCTGAAATCCTTTCAAAAGACAAGATAAAAATATTGAAAAACAAGAAACAGAACGCATATGTGTTGGTAGGCATTGCCGCAATAATTTTCATAATTGGCAGCAGTGGAATTCCGCATACATCGGCCAGTGCGTCAGTATTGTCAACACCTGTTCCGAATAGCACATTCTACAAGAGCCTTGGCAGCATCAATTCGAGCTTCAGCGTTCTTTCACTGCCAATAGTGGAATATTCAAACACCACGCAGCCTTTGCTTGACGAGGGGCTTGCGAACTATTATGCCGCACTTTCAAAAAAGCCATTCGTAGGCGGCTACTTCGGAAGGGAAAACACTACGCAGTTCCTATCGATATACAACATACCTATAACCGTACAGGTAGAAAACCTTCTTGATGGAAACGGTTTCAATTATACCTCTCCAGTTAACGAGAATTACACCAACGAAACATTGTATACTATGTACAGCTACCAGGTTTCCGCAATTGCTTTGGATAAGAGCGAATTCGGAGCAGGCAGCCTGCTCGACATGGAGGATTATCTCGCATCCCTCTTTGGAAAGCCAGTATATAATGGAAACAACACCATAGCTTTTGCGACCAGGGCTGCTGAAGATGCCATAGTCAACAGGAGTTACGTATCCTATCCGTATCTCCCAGACTGGAGCGAATACAGGATAGCGTACAACGGAAGCGATTACAACATGTTTCTGCCTACGTATCCGGGCCCGATAACGGTTTACGCCCCGATATACAATATAGCAAATTCGACCAAGCACAGAAGCGTAGACAACACATCAGTAAGCTTTTATGCGATAGGCGAAGTAAACGGCTCGTCTTTGAAGGTTGCAGAGGCTACAAGCACAGGATACAGGCTTGTAGCAAACTTTACGATAAACAAGAGCTTTAAGTACTACAGCTTTTACATGAACATGAGCGCAGGAAATCCCAACCCCATATTATTCATACCGTCGGAATCCGCAAATACGTCAACAGTCCTGGTGAGCGGAATAAAATTCTCGAAAGCTTGAGAGCATGAAGCACGTGAGAGTTATAGTTGACCAGCGCGAAAGAAACGTCGAGCTTCTTGATTCGCTTTGCGAGTTTGGCATTGAGGCAGGCATTGACACTCTCGATATAGGGGATTATCTGATATCGGACAGGCTTTGCATAGAACGCAAGACCGTTCCCGATTTCGAAAAGTCGATAATCGACGGTAGGCTGTTCGATCAGTTAGACAGGATGAAAAAAGCTTATGAGCTGCCGATAGTCGTGCTAGAGGGAGACCTTTCGGAATTCAAGCTCAAGCACAACGTGATAAATGGGGCAATAATATCAGTATACATAAGATATGGAATACCCATTATTACGTCAAACAGCCCTCAGGATACCGCTTCGATAATATTAACTATGGCAAAGCAGGAGCAGAACGGCCTGCGCGAACCCACGCGAAAAAACGGCAGGAAGGCATTCTCAGATACAGAATATATGGAAAACGTAATGGCAAATGTCCCAGGGATAGGGCTTAAGCTCGCAAGGCTTCTGCTAAAGCATTTTGGAAGCATAGAGGCGATATCCCGCGCCGATGTCAAGGAGCTAAGAAAAGTCGACAAAATAGGCAAAAAAAAGGCCGAGAGCATACTCAAAATACTAAACGGAAAATACGTGGAATCAGAGCCTTGACAGTGCCATCTTCTCCAATTCTTTTTCAAGCTTCTCCTTGCGCATTGGCCTTGGATTGAACGTTGATACCTTCAGTGTCGAGGATATCTTTCCATAGAGTTTTTTTGAGTTTGATATTATAAGAAAATCTTCGCCGGCTTTCGGGCTGAGAACTTTTATCGCTGCACCTATCTGATCGGTACCTGCAATAAACAACAGTAGTTCCACTCCGATGCTTTTCGCTATATTTCTTTTCTCCTCGAAGCAGGATGCGGCGTTCATATAGGCAGCTTTTATTATTTCCAAGCTCGTTTTTTCGTTTATGCCTGTGAATTCCACGAAGCTGTGCCCTTCGGATACCGGCTTTAGATGCGGATCGTAGGCCTTTGCCTTTTTTATTATAAGAGAATTGCTTTCTTTTATGATTCTTTCCATGTAATCCGTTTTCTTAATGTTGAGAAATTATTAAAGCTTGATTAAAATCATCTTGTTTGCATTTTTATAAAAAGCATTCGCAATGCTTGCGCTGGCCAACAACCAAAGACAAACAAAATCAGAATGTCATCGGAGAAAAGCTTGCTAAGTTGAGCTCTGGCAACAGGATAAGATAAGGCAGGGAACAAAGCATGGATATGCATCCTTCGGCCTTTCGTATCATTTTGATAAAATCCAATTTATAGCATTTACGAACTCCAGTTTTATTCCGCTGTTTTCTTTAATATGGGAATCCCCCATTGTTATTATTAGGGCTTTTTTTAAGCCAAGAGCTTTTGCGGCTGCGATGGATCCTGCAACTTCCCTATCCATGGTTTTGTCCTCTTTTATATAGTATGAAGCCTGGAATATCCCCTCAACGCTGTTGCCATTCCTTATTATAAAATCCGCTTCATGCCCTTCTTTGTCCTTGAAATATGATATTTCACTGCCCTGCTTCAGGCGCCTCCTTAGCTCAAGGTACACAAGCGTTTCGAACGTCGTCCCCAGATCCTCCCTGCTGGTAATTCCGTGGTAAAAGCCAGTGTCTCCGGCATACACCTTCCTTGGATACTGTTTTATTGCCTTTATGCTTTTAGAAAATATTTGGGAAAAGAAGAACAAGTATGCAGTCTGCGAATAACGTTCCAGCCTGAGAAATTTTTCCTTTCCAGCTTTATAACCAAGACCGCTTATGAAGTTCATGCACTTCGAAGCAGAAAAATAACTGGATTGCAAAAGATATCTTGCAAACGTATCGACTAGGCTTATCTCCTCCGAACTGGCTTCGGCTACGTCGAGACCTACTATATCAAAGAAATACGAGCTTATAATCCTAATCTTGTCTATGCTTCCATCGACAGAAGCCACTTCAGGAAAGCCACCGTAGAGCAGGTATTCCTTGAACGCTTTCTCAAGAACCCCTTTTCCTGCAGTTGTCTTTTCAATGTGCGTTCCTCTGAAAGCGAGATATTCCTTGAAAGATAGCGGATATAATTCAAAATCAAGTATCCGGCCCCTCAAGGGCTTGTTTGGCATGGAGAAGCTCGCTATTGACGACGACACTATTAGCTTTAGCTTGCCCTTCAGCTGTTCGTGCACCCTTGCGAGCCAACCCTCCCAGTCCCTGATAGACGTTATTTCGTCGAGGAGCATGTAACCGTTTCCTCCAAACCATTTTAGCAGGGCGTCCAGTGGGTTTTCGAAGCTCTTTAGTCTGTCGTCTTCCATATTTATGTAGCATACCTTCTCGTTGCGCTTTGCAAGCTCCTGATAGAGCAGCATCATTACGCTCGATTTTCCGGAACGCCTTATGCCTGTCAGGCCGACTATTTTTATGTCTGAGTATTTTATCATTTTTCCAAAATCCATATCCCTTGGCTTTAGCCTTTTTGATTTTGAGTAGGCATTCCATTCCTCGAATATATCTTCAATTTCCATATATTGTTTTTTTACAGAACAATATATATAATTTTCTGTTCTACAGAAAAACGATTATGCAGCAGAGGGTTTGTGCTGAACCCGTTTCATGACACTTGGTAAACAAAGCCGGAAGGCGCAGGGGCGTTTTATGTCGAGAATCGATTTCAGGGTTTGAGCGGCACAGCTGGATTATGAGACAAACAAAATCAGAATGTCATCGGAGAAAAGCTTGCTAAGTTGAGCTTTAGTAACGGAATGTTCACAGGTCGCAAAAGCTCCCTGCTTACGCACCCGTCCTATCAAAGTCGTCTATTGCGACCGCTCCAGTGCCTCGTTTCGGGTTTGGCTTCGTCCTTAGATGCTTTCAGGACTTATCCATTGGGCGCGTAGCTACCCGGCAATGCTTACACAACCGGTACACCAGTGGCGCCGATCCCTCGTTCCTCTCGTATTAAAGGGGTCTTATCCTCCGGCACTAACACCTCCAGTAGATACTACCGTACTGTCTCGCGACGTACTGAACGCAGCTCATGTGAGTTTTTAATGGGCGTACAGCCCAACCCTTGGCGGCTTGTACACTGCCAGGATAACTCAAGCCCATATCGATGTATCAATGCGCCAGGTCGATGCGGACTCTCACCGGCGACGAATCGGTTACCTCTAGAGTAACTTGTTTGACAGCTTGGAGCCCCACTAAAAGAGCTACCAACGTTCGTTAAGCCCCTGTTTCCAGTCTGCGTGTCACGCTTTTCGGCACACAGTCAGCCCTGCATTTGCCTTTATGCTTAACAGCGAGTTCCCAACTCGCCTAAGCAGAGCATTGGTCGCTTTCGTTTCCTTATCGAAAGTAACCGTCCAGTCTAACTACCCACCTGCAGCTGTTCCCTCTCGGGTTAGCTGTACGGCAAGCTAAGAGTGGTGTTACATTGTCGCTCCACGACCGCCGCAGCGATCGCTTCGACGCTCCCACTTACGCTATGCATAGCAAGCCGGACAACAACAACAGGCTGTAGTCAAGCTTCATAGAGACTTCATTTCCCACTGGAGGATCGCGGCATATTCACCGCGCAGTGAGTTCACCGGATCCCAGGTTGGGACAGTGGAACAATCGTTACGCCATTCATGCCAGTAGATCGG
>DAHWRK010000013.1 GCA_027339055.1 Microcaldota archaeon
GAAAGCAGATACCGCGAAGTTTACCCAGATGCTGGAAAATGCCGGGCCATAAAATCCGAGGAGTGGGTAGCGGCAGAAATAGCAAAAAGCAACCCCTATTCAGAAATGGCCTACGAGATAGCCGAAAAATGCCTAAGGAAGCATGCAAACGCAACGCTTTTAAACCTTAAAGGTTAAAATACAATGCCAAACGGTAATAGGAGCAGGGAAACGCCCGATCCCATTCCGAACTCGGAAGCTAAGCCTGCTCACGATATGTGTGTACTGTCTGCGGATGGGAAAGCATGTTGCTGTTTGGCACTTATGTTTTAACCTTCTTTTTACGTCTCTTTTTACATTGCGTAAAGAGTTTGAAGCAACCTTTTTTATTTTTTGGCTTGGAGATAACCGTAGGTTGTTTTATGAACGCGAAATCAGCTCTAATGCTAACAATATTCTCGTTTGTACTGCTTAGTACAGTCTCTTTTGCTTCTGGAATAGGTACATCCAAGATAACTTTTTCCTCTGCCAATTTGACAATAGCCCCGGGTGCTGCGGGAACAGTATCGTACACGGTAAGCTTAGTAAGCGGCAATGTATGGGGAACCAGCACCAATCTTGTAAATTCGGCGAATCTTAGCAAGGAGGGCATAAACGTAAGCTTAAGCAAAACATATTCCGACCCGAATTATACAGGAGTAATGACAATAAGGATATCAGGGACTACAAAGCCCGGAAGATACGCGGTGCTTCTAAACGCGACTGGAGACGACCCATCAATAACCAATGCGCTGTTTACGGTTTATGTCAAGACTAGCGCAGTCAATACCACAACCACAGTGCCTCCGACAGTTGTGCCTGCATTCACACTTTACAATTCTACTACAAAGACGGTTAACGCCACAAAAGGAGCAAAATTTTCAATTATGGCAATAGACGGAAAGCGGATAAATGTCACAATCCCGGCAGGAACGTATGTAGAAATGAACAATAAGACACTTTCGAGCTATAATTTCACCCTTGCGTTGTATGATATATCAAACCTCTCAGCACCGTCAACAGCGAGCAAGGACATCGTTGCATACGGGTTCGCATACCTGGTAAACGGGCTGATAAGCCCAAACATCAGCTTTGTTAACGCCACCGGAGCAGACATGCCATTAATAACAACGGCGCAGTACAACTCAAGCTGGACCTCATGGACGCTGCTTGGAGGCAAGCAGGTCAACACTAGCTATGTGGGCGGCAGCTACAAATTCGCCGACGTATGGACATACAACAGCACTAAAAATGAGATCGTCAACACCCAATTCTTCAAGCCGGTAATGTGGGTATTCATGATAAAGCCGAGCAACGTTACAGTAACCACTACAGCTCCGACAACTGTGCCCACTACAAGACCGACCACAATACCCACCACAGCGCCATACACTAGCACCAGCAGCACTGGCGGGTACTATGCAGCTGCGATAGTCGTAGTAGTTATCATAATAATAGTCGTGATTGCTGCTACCATGCGCAGGAAGAAGTGAGTAATGATGGATAAGTCAGCCCTGGCGGGCCATGCGGCGCTGCTGCTCGTATATATTTCAGGGCTGTACCTGCTTCTTTTTGACAAGCTCCTGAGGGAATTCGGCTATCTCCATTGGATAATACTTTTGGCTTACTTGGCAGTCGTTGCCTTGGTTTTGGCCATGCGGCAAATTTCCAAGAAGAGAGTTTTCACATTATTGATAGGCACCTTCGCCCTGCTTATGTTCATTGCCCAGCTGGCTGACGCAACCCTCAACCTGCCGATAAGCGGATTCAAAGGAACAAATGGGTTCGCGTATCTGTTTGGATTTGGAACTACGCCGCTGTCTTCTTTCGGAACCTCTACGGCATTCACCATATTCCTGATTTTCAACCTTGCTCTTGCAGCATTGTGCTTCGCGCAGTACAGAAAGAAGTAGCCTTTTTGCAACTTTTTAAGGCAGCTTCGTCTCGGCATATTCCCCGTGTCAAGCCAAAGCCGTTATGTTTTAATGCATATGCCGCTTAACGCACGCTTCCCTGTGAAAGAAAATATATAAGCGTTATTTGCGGCCAAGCTTGCATGATTTGCATATTCCGAGTTTTTTGTCGAAATCCTCGCTGCATGCCCTTCTTCCGCAAAGCCTGCACGTATGGCTGGCGAGCCTTTTGCCGCATATGTCGCACAGCACCGTTACCTCCATAGTATCACTTTTTGCCTTTCTGCACCGGATTTTGGTCCTTTCCCAAGTCTACGTATTCCCCTAGCAGCTCCCTTGCCTTCGGCAGCGAGAGGGGCCTCATGCCCTTGTTCTTGGCGTAGTTGCACTGGTAGCGTATGTATGTCTCGCTTACGTCAGTATTTGGGTTTAGCTGCTTGCATTCGTCAATGTACCTCTTTATCGTTTCTACTGCCTGCTCCACATCCATACCCTTTACGTTTATCAAGTATGGAGCAAGCACAAGGTTCACGGTCCTGTGGCGCACGTCAGGTATTGGAGTGGCGAGCACTTTGTCTATCCACGTGCTGCCCTGCAAAGCGGGTACGCGCTTTGACATAGACTCAGGCAACTTTATTTTTGATGATGCATAATAGTCTAGAACTTCTTTTGGGAGCTGGCCCTTTGGTATTGGAAGCCCAGACATTACCTTGAGATATATCGAATGCTCAAGTGCTCTTGCAAGCTCCTGCCTGTCCATTATGACAAAACCGTTCTTGAGCTTCATGTTTACAAGCGCATAATGCTCGCCTCCGGGCTTCTTCATCAGGTATTCGGAGAAGCTTATTATGAATTCGCCGCTGCCATTGCTTGATACGTTGTACGATAGCTGCTTGGCAAGCCCCATTATGGCCTGGTCCGTTTCTTCCCGTAGGGCCATCCCGGAGCGCTTGGCCTCCCCCGATGCAAAAGCCCTTATTAAGAGAGGGTTTGCGCTTGCGCTTACGAGCATCCTCGCATATATGTAGCTTATCACATAGCCAAGCTTGACGTTTTCTATCTCTATTCTGAAATAGCTCTGCTTCTTGTTCATTGCTGCCTCTACCCTGTCCCTGCCGAGCTCCAGATACCTGTAATCTATCTGTTTTGGGCCCCTCTCTGCTATGACTGCCCTGGCCTCTTCCGAGAAAGGGTATTTGTACGCTATGTCTATTTCTTCGCTAGTGACCATACAAACACTAAGGTATACAATTCAAATATAAACCTTTTCAGAATTAAATAACTAGTGTTGTTATGGAAAAGCAGAAAAAGGCAAACCGCAACTCATCACTTCTAAGGATGGGCAATACCTCTTCGGATGACTATTCGGAAAGCGAACACGGACAAAGCTCCGAAAGCGGCAGCGAAATCATATATATAAATTACGAAGACGATGAAGCTGTCTACGTACCTATAAAATATCCCGCTTTCGAAAACGCCTTCAAGAGCTTCATTGAAGAGCTTGATTACTACACTATTTTCGACGACAGCGACTCTATTTCTTTTGAACTTGGAAAAAGAATAGCTCCCGGTAGCCTTTTTGAAAGGGTAATAAAAAGGAACAATGCAGAGACGGACATACAAAAGATAGAAAAACTGCTTGAAGGTTATGTGGAGGCATTTAGGAAGGCCTTAAAAGAAATAAACGAGATAGAGGAAGAACATGTGCCGAAGCCCGAAATAGAAAAAAGAAAGGCCGAGCTTTTTGCAGGCATTGTTGTGAAATTTGACGCAGAAACGGAAGAATTCGGTGACTTCACATACGAATTTGCCCTAAAACGCTTATACATGGATTTAATGCGGACAGCAAACATGAACGGAACTCATGGCTGGAGTATATTCGATTATTTTTCCATGTCTGAAGCCGACCCGGAGTACAGGAAAGAGGTATACGAAGAGTTGATGGGCAATATTTACAATAGCTGATGCTGTGCAATGCACCCAAACCCCGGAATTTTCAAAAAGGTTAAAAGCAAGCATGGATAAAACTATTTGCCCGTAGAGTAGCTTTTGTTGGGGCTGTACGCTAACCTGGCAGACTTCCAGCCTCGGGCGCTGGATATCCGAGTTCAAATCTCGGCAGCCCCATGCTTTGCTTCAGGGAGAGGAGAAAGGGTTCGGATACAGGGCATATGTGCTAATTCTAGCAGCATGGCGGACTACCCGAAGTAGCGAGGTATATTAGCGCAATATCTTAAGAGCAGTGTGCAAACTAATCATAACAGTTTAAAGCTGCTACGTAATGATAAGTTGAAGTAATTATCAGTTCAACGTTGCAGAAAAATTTTACCGCTTAGAATATATTTATTAAATCAAATCCAAATAAGAAATGGGATGAATAAATGAGCGAAACTATAGATTGGCAAAAATTTGAAGAATTAATCAAAAAAAACGGTATTTTTATAGACCGCCCAAAAGGTACATCACACCCGCGATATAGCAATAGAATTTATCCTGTAGATTATGGCTATATAAAAAATACGGTCGGGGCAGACGGTGAAGAGATTGATGTTTTCGTAGGGAAAGGCAGTAAAGGAGTTGTTGGTATCGTGAGGACGGTAGATTCAGTCAAGCACGATGCAGAAATTAAAATACTTTGGAACATGGATCTCGAAGAAGCAAAAATGGTTGAATCTTTTTTGAACTTCGGCGGTATGAAAGCCACACTCATATGGAGAAATTAGTATATAAATGAATTTCCAATTGCATTGTAGGCCAACCAGAATTGTTCATATAAGTGGTTCACTGCCGTATCTACGCCCCTGTGCTGCTTAAGGCCTGAATTATCTGCGTTCAAAAGCCCAAAGCCTGCGCTTGGGTAACAATGCTTAACGGTGCTAAAATGGCTAGAAAACACGAGCTAAAACCTGGCAGACTTCCAGCCTCGGGAAGCGGCCCGAGTTCAAATCCTGACAGCTCATGCTTTGCTTCAGGGAGTTCGCAATTTGAACGCCTTATGATCTAGTATAAAATTAGCCAATCTCCTTTATCAACTTCTTAACTAGTAGGTATATATTTTCCCTGTTCTTGGACTGCGCCTCGTACATCGAACTTGCGTATCTCGCGTTCGCGTCAGCTATCTCCCAAAGCCTGAATTTGGGAGAATTGATTATGTACTTTGGCAGGTCTCTCTTTGCCCTATCTTTTGACATGATGGCAATTACTATGTCTACATTCCCAACCATTTTCCTGTTTGCCATCTTTATCCTGTTCTTGGATATGTCTATCCCCTTCTCGGCCATCACATCAATTACCTTCGATTTTAGATAATTTGCGACTTTGGTGTTGTAATGCTTGACATAATAAGGATCAACCCCGCAACTAGTTGAATGATTCTTCTTCGACAGCTTATTAAAGAATGCTTCAGCCATTTGGCTTCTGCCAACATTAAATTTGCATACAAACAATACTTTCATTATTTCACCAACTATCTTTACTTTGTACGCCGAAAAATAAAAATGCAACAGCAGCAACTCCAAATCCTATTGGATCCTGTTGTCTGACTGGCTTTCACATGAATCACATGCGTTATTTATGCTTTAATATGTATCTTTTGATAACATGCGTTATCTAAGTATCAGAAGTGTTATCGTAGATAACGTAATTATATCTGATAAGTCAGGTAACGTTATCTGCAGGTAGGAGAAGTGGCAATTCTTCGTTATATATATAACCCCCGCTTTGCTTCAGGGAGAGGAGAAAAGGTTCGGTGAGCTTGTGTAGTAAGTGGCATGGCCTTTTTAGCAGTGCAACCCGATTAAAGAAGAAGTAAATGAAGCCGAGAAATCGTTCTGCTGCAGAAAAGTGTTAAAATTATCATATAAAATTGCCACATTAAATAGCCATAGAAACATTTAAGTAATTTGAAAGGGTTTGGTATTGTAAACCCCCGCAGATTGAAAAAGCAGGCACAGGAATCTTGGTAGGGAAAGAAAATTCCGGTGAAGATATGAATGGATTTATATGCAGAAATGTGGGCTTATATTTAAATGAAATCATTACATCCGTTGTTGCCGTGCGAGCAAGCCAATTACTTTTGAGTAGAGTGGATAAAGCGA
Organism: Microcaldota archaeon; assembly: GCA_027339055.1. Classification (GTDB taxonomy): domain Archaea; phylum Micrarchaeota; class Micrarchaeia; order Micrarchaeales; family Micrarchaeaceae; genus Micrarchaeum_A. The sequence continues at coordinate 6,029 of DAHWRK010000013.1, forward strand.
GAAGTTCTTTGTTTATGGGTCCCATATGCAACAGATGGTGTTTAACATGAGTGATGATGTTGTTGCCATTGATCTGTTCAAGGAAGCAGTAAAAAAATTTGGGCTTATAGAGATTAAAAAGAAATTAAACTTACATAGTGGGACTATAAATAGATGGATAAAGCTTGACAGGGTTCCGGAGAATTATTTTAATGATTTGAATTTCTTATTGGGAAACAAATACAAAACCAAAAACGAGTTTAAAGATAAAGATCAATTTTATACAACTAAAGAAACTGCCGCATATTGTTATAAAAAGACATTGGAGATCTTAAAAGAATTGGACATTGACGAGAGAGATTATACCATAATAGAACCAAGTGCAGGAGGTTGCAATTTTTATAATCTTTTCCCAAAAGATAGGCGGATTGGAATAGACATAGAACCGAATGGAAATAAAGAATTGGTTAAAAAGAATTATCTTGACTTTGTTCCGCCAAAAAATAAAAAATATATTGTTCTTGGGAATCCACCGTTCGGTTTACGGGGGAATCTGGCATTGAGGTTTATAAACCATTCTTCGAAATTTGCCGATGTAGTGGCTTTTATATTGCCGCCATTATTTGATAGCGACGGAAAAGGAGTCCCGAAAAAGAGGGTTTTAGGCTATCAATTAGCCCATACGGAGAAATTACCTTTGCATTCTTTTGAATATCCAGACGGAAGAAAAGTCGATATATCCACCATTTTTCAAGTTTGGACTAAAATAAACACGCATAGAATAAAGAAGAAGGCAACTAAAACTTGTGAAAATTTTATCAGGGTCTATTCCCTTTCCGATGGCGGAACCCCAAGTAGCACACGAAATAAGAATATGCTGGATAAATGCGACGTCTATCTACCTTCAACCTGCTTTAGTGGTATGAAAGCGTACAAGTCTTTTGAGGAATTGCCCCATAGAAGAGGTTACGGTATTGTAATATTAAGAGATAAAGAAAAATTAAAAGACTTGTTTTTTAATGTGATTGATTGGGAAAAAGTCAGTTTTCGCGCAACGAATAGTTCATTAAATTTGAGGACAAGTTTGATAAAAGAAGAAATAATAAATAGGGGATTTAAAGATAAAAAGGCATTTAAACAAACGCTATTGGTTAAGAATTCCAGATGTAGCGAATAAACTCTTGAAAAAGATCCATTAAATCATCTTCCGTTTTTATTAATTTGATTTTATACCTTTTTAATTTGTCTATCTTCATTTCTTTTATATTTTTTAATGAGAAATCAAATTTATATTCCGTTGTAGGGACCCCATCCACTGTCCTTTTGTGCAGTTTTTCCCATATAATATCTGATTTTTTGGCAAGAGTAACGTATAATTCGTCTGGTGCAAAATCCAAAAAGGCAATAACGTCATATTTTCTATTCTTAAAAAATTTCTCGTGTTGAAACACTATTGATGAGTTTCCCATCGTTGCGGTTTTTACCTCTATTTTAATACCGTCAACAAGTATGTCCCAGTCTTTTTCTTTTCGGGTTATCGCTTTTTCCCAAACAACATCAAATTTATTTTTTAAAACTTCATTTAAGAGCATCTCACCCACATCCCCTTTATCATCTATACTGCTCATTGTTCTTAATGGTTCATATGTTGAATTTGCACTCCAATTCAATTTCTTTTTTTGTTGGTTTTGTATAATTGTGTTTATACAACATAAAACCGTTTTTGAAATATCCGTATTGCTAGTTGCCATAAAAATTCATTGAATGCAAAATATATAAACTTACTTTGAAATTAGAAACATTAGTAGTTGAAAATTTCAAGGAAGCAAATGTTACTTGTTATTTGGTTGGCAGGCACAGGGCTTCTCTGCGCTGGGCATAACCACACACCAGAGGAAAGGCCCTTTCGTTGACAGCTAGCTCATGAGATCATACACGGGCTCCTGCACCAAAACCGCAAGCGATTGTTGAGGTTTTGGAATTGGCCTAGGCAAAGTATCTAGATGCTTCGCTCTTGCCCTAAACCACGTTCCAGTATTTGCCGTACAGAAGCGCTTATGGATGTTTTGGTGGAAAGTGCAATAAAAAGGAGCAATGCAGAAGCAGACATAAAAAAGATAGAAAAGCGATTAATGTTTATGTAGAGAAAGTCAAGAGTGCCTTAAAAAAGATAGGCAGATGGAAAAACGCCTTAAAGCTTGAAATAGAAAAAAGTTTAGTGGGTTTGCAAGGTGCGCATATCAAAATATATGTTGCTTCGTGTCGAACCCCGCCGCAAATTTTTTAACAATAAGTATAGTAGCTATTCTGAAATATAGTGATGTGCATGAAACAAATAATGAAAAGCCTAGAAGAGCAGGTAAAGCCCGTTACTGAAGACCTGTTGTTTTCAGAAGCAAGGATGAGAGCGAGGCTTAACAAAGAGCAGATTGCCTCATTAGAAAAACTGAACAGCTTTGATCTATCAGAAATAACTGCAAAATTTAGCACTAAATACGACAACATCAGGATGGTGCCAGAGCAGGTGTACATGACAAAAGTGCTGTTGGGCACAGAAATAACCGAAAGCATACCAAAAATATTGGAATCTGATTTCAAAAAATGGATAGCACTGAGCATAATATCTCCAGGTACAAGTTTTGCGCCAATAAGCAGGGAAGTTGACATGTACTGGCATCTGTTCATCCTGCATACCAAAGAGTATGGGGAATTCTGCAAGACTATCCTAGGCAGATACCTTGGTCACCAACCAACAAATGAAAAAATAAGGAACGATGTTAATAAATCAGGCGAAAACACACGCGTTTTATTCTACGAGCTTTTTGGAGTTCCAGGAATAGAAAAATTAAAAGACAGCAAAAACCTGCATTTAATAAGGCAGAATGCTACTATTGAAGCTGCATGCGATGGAAATCCGCCGTGTAGCGGTGACGGGTGTACAGGGCATGAATCGTGCAATCAAGGAAGTTGCAAATCAGCTTGCAGCCCATGAGTACATGCTGATAGCACGAGTGTCAGATAAGAACAAGTGAAGATGTGGACTATCGAAATAAAGGTGTGCCGGTCTGGATACGCTCAGCATAGAGTTCAGGTACGTAAGGATATACCTAGAGCAGTTGCTTGGCAAAAAGATAGACGAAAGGCTAGACGCTGAGCTCAGAAAATATCCTGAAATATACTCTGCATACTGGAGCAAGTATGCAGTCACAATACCTAGAAAGATTGCTGAGATATCCGGGCTCGAATGGAAGGAAACCAGCGTTACCTGCTATTTGGTCGGCAGGCACAGGTCATTCTCAGACCCACTTAGCATAACCACATACGAGAAAGAAGGCCCTTTCCTTGACATACTGATCCATGAGCTCCTACACAGGCTCGTGTACCAAAATCGTATGGGGCTGCCGAGATTCTGGAATTGGCTGAAGCAAAAGCACCCAGAAGCCTCGCACCTTACCCTAAACCACGTTCCAGTATTTGCCGTACAGAACGCACTTTATATAGATGTTTTTGGCGAAAATGGGGCAGAGCTGCAAAGGATCAAATCGGAAGGAAGCACTAAGGATGATTACTCGCTAGCATGGGAGATAGTGGACAAAGAGGGCCATGTTGAAATAATTGAAATGATGAAAAACAGACAAAGCGAACAGGTTTAAATGAATCTATGCATATATTGGCAGTGTGGGCATGAAGTTCAAAGAGATAGCAAAGAAGACCAGAGGGCTCGGGTTTCATACTGGCGAATATGCGTTGTTCGGCTCGGTGCCGCTTGCCGCCCGCGGAATTAGGGAATCGCAGGACATAGACATGCTAGTCACGCATGAAGTTTACCAGAGACTAAAAGGCGAAGGTTGGAAAGTAGAGGTATTCCCCAATGGCATAGAGATGCTCAGAAAGGGCTGCTTTGAAGTCGGAGAAGACTGGAATTATGGCACGTACAACCCAGATCCTTCCAAGCTCATAAAAGAGGCCGATATTATAGATGGAATTCCCGTTGTGAAGCTTGAAGAAGTGCTCCAGTGGAAGAAAGCTTTTGGCAGGAAAAAAGACCTAAAAGATATAGAGCTTATAGAGAAATTCACGAAGCATAAGGATTGACACCCCCTGAAGCGGCTACTTTCCAAAATGTTTACATGCCGCGGAAATTCGCGGCATGAGAGTAAAACCTTTCATGGAGGAGAAAGAAGGTGCGCGTATATAGCCGCATAG
>DAHWRK010000014.1 GCA_027339055.1 Microcaldota archaeon
GCCACCAGAACCTAAACTAGAGCCAATTTTAGATGGCGTCTTTTGTAGACAAAAGATGTAGTTCCTGACCAGCCATTGTACTACAAAATAGCCGCAGCAGTTGTAGTCCGTCTAGCATCGCCAAAGGTAGTTCAAGAGGTGGGTGGAGACTACAAGCAGGAGTTTTTCTACATGAAACTCTACATGGACGGCTATAATATTGATGTGCAGTAGCACGAGGGAAAAATGGCTTATTTCAAAGGCTTACGTCGAGACTTTTCTCTACATGGATTGCCAAGTTTATATAGAGAACTTTATGGCATGTAGAGAAGCCTCTAAATTTGTAGAAAGGCTTATATATCTATTAGGATATATATTTATTAGGTGTTAAATTATGCAGGTACAGAAGGAAATAGTACATTATCCTACGCTTAAGACAATACTTGCTATTGAAAATGTTGTAAAGTCAGCTAACAACCCTGTAAGCAGGAACCAGATACTTGCAAGGATGCCCACAAAGGTGATGCGCTCGACGCTTAACCTAGCCCTTGACTACATGGAGAAGAGGGGCCTTGTACTTGAAACGAATAAGGGCTTCATTTGGACTTTCAACCCAAGCAAGAAGCTGAAGAAAGCGGAAGAAGGCTTGGAGGTGTAGGCTTGGCTGTGAAGCGTGTCTCGATAAAACTTCTTGGGGCGCAAAGGAAGCTTACCTTGCGCTCAAGAAGTTGATCGAAGATGAGCGCAAGAAAGGCATCTTGAAGATTCCAGTTTTGGGTTTCCGAACCTTGCTTGCCGTCGTGATTTAACGAAAGATGCCCACGCTAATTAATGTGCTGTTGATTATCATTTGATAATTAACTTAACACATATATTTAAATACCATTTTGTATAAATTATTAATATGCAAACAAGCGACTTTGTAAGCTTTCTGATTGAAAGGCACATGCCAGTATTTACCTTAAATGATACAGTAAAGATACTGCGCAAAAACAGGGCCTACTCCATACTTTTCCTTCACAGATGCGTGAAGAAAGGGTACATTGGTAGAGTCGAAAGGGGCTTATACTATGTAAAGGAGAGGTACAACGAATACGAGATAGCGTCGCATGTGATAGACCCGTCATATGTAAGCATGGTGTCTGCACTTGCCTACTATGGCTTGACCACACAGATACCAAGAGTGGTCTACGTAGTCTCAACGAAACGGCACAATATGCTCAAAGGCGTTGCGGGTTTCGACATTGTTTTTAAAAAAATAAAAAAGGACATGCTATTCGGATACAAAAAGGAAGCCGATGGTAACATATTCGTCGCGGAACCGGAGAAGGCGCTGATAGACATATATTATTTTGGTGATGTAAATGACCTCGACCCTGCGGCACTTGAAAGGCCAGCAAGAATAGACGTTAACAAACTTGTGTCTTATGCAGTGAAAAGTAAGAAAAGATCAGTGCTCGTTGGAATTACGGCACTGCTGAGAGAACATGGATATGCAACGCAGGCTAAAAGGCTGGCCACTTTAGCACAAATAGATAAAGTGAGTATATGATCGAGAAGAATGAGCTTCTGAAAATGCACATTTACGAACAACCGTATCAAAAGGAGAAGGACTACGTGGAAGAACTATTTCTTGATGGGATATATGCCGTAACTGGAGAGTTGGTGTTTAAGGGCGGGACAGCGCTCTCTAAATTCTATGGCTCTATAAGGTTTTCCGACGATCTCGACTTCTCGCTGGTGCATGGAGACGGAGTAAACAGGCTGCCCGTATTGCTTGACGATGTCATAGACAAGATTTCTAAGGAATATCCGCTGAAGATTATGAGAAAGAAAAATAATGCCGATATGCTTGTGTACGAACTTAGTGTGAGGGGTCCGTTATTTGAGATGCTGAACAAATATCAGCACCTGAAGATAGAGATAGATAAGAAGGCTTCTGTCATTGAGAAAACAGAGGTGTTTAGGAGAAATCCTACATATTTAGACTTAAAGCCATATGTCGCAGTAGTCATGAACAGGAAGGAAATATTATCGGAGAAGATTGTCGCACTGCTTTTCAGGCATAATATCAAGGCAAGAGATTTGTATGACATCTATTTTCTCGCAAAGAGCGGGGTAGATTTTGAAGTCAGCATGATAGATAAGAAGATGAGAGAATATGGTCATACATTCACAAAAGATAGATTGCTTTCCAGAGTGGAGCAGTTGAGTCCTATATGGGGCAAAGAGCTAGGAAGGCTGTTGCCAGAAAGCGAATTTGTCAACTACAAAGATGTGAAAGAGTATCTTATGACGCGCTTTGAAGCTGCTGGGTTAATCTAATATGCAGGGAGAGAGATTTGAACTCTCGAACCCGCTAGGAGAACAGGCCCTGAACCTGTCGCATTTGACCAGGCTTTGCTATCCCTGCACTGAAGCGCATAAAATTTACATACACAAAGTATAATTAGCTAACGCATGCGCTGCATTTTGCTGCACGAAAAGGCTTTATATGTTGCACTTCAACACCAATATTGTGAGTGATGTGTACCAATCACCAAAATTCGCGTGAAGTTATTCTTATGCTTGTGCAGCTTCCGCGCTCTCGTTTTTATATTTTTCAATTCAAATGAATCCAGTGCTTATAGGTACGCTATGCACGCTTGATGATGATTTTATGATAACGACGAAATATGTAAGGGATCACATACAGGAGATAAGGGCTTCGCTGGGAAAAAGGCGCAGCGCTTATCCAATAGACGATTTGCTCAAGCTCGACGAGCAGTGGCGGGCCTCAAAGACGGAGCTGCAGGAGATGCAGACGAAAAGGAACAAAATCAGCATGGAGGTTGCAAAGCTCAAGAAAGAGGGCAAGGAAGCGAACGAGCAGATAAAGCAGGTCGCAGATATGAAAGACCGCATGCAGGAACTCGAAAAGGATATTGACGGAATGCAGAAAAAAATCGAGAACCTTCTCTTGAACATGCCGAACGTGCTTCACGAAAGCGTGCCCTACGGCGCAAGCGACGAAAACAACGTGGAGATACGCAGATGGGGCGATGCCACGAAAAGAATAGACAAGGGGCATGAAGAGATACTTGAAAGCATGGGATTGATAGACATAGAGCGCGCAGCCAAGATTTCCGGGGCAAGATTCTATTTTCTTAAGGGAGACATAGCGCTTCTCGAGCACGCGCTGATAAGCTTCGGGCTTGACGAGCTCGCAAAGAAGGGCTATACGCCGATAGCGCCGCCGCTGATGATGAAAAGGGAGTATTACAAATCCGTCACTGCGCTCGGGGATTTCGAGGAGCAGCTGTACAAGGTAACAGACCCGGCTGACGTCAATGATATAGGCGATTATGAAAGGATGGAAGAAGACCTTTACATGATATCCACTGCAGAGCACCCAATGGCTGCAATGCATTCGGGCGAGGTTTTCAGCGCGAAGGAGCTTCCGCTCAGGTATGTCGGGATAAGCCCGGCATTCAGGAGAGAAGCGGGATCGCACGGAAAAGATACAAAAGGCATATTCAGGGTGCACCAGTTCTACAAGCTGGAGCAGTTCGTATTCTCAAAGCCAGAAGACTCGTGGAGGCATTACGACGAGCTGCTCGCCAATTCTGAGGATCTCGTGCAGAAGCTGGGCATACCTTACCATGTAATAGACATATGCACCGGGGACATAGGGGTAGTCGCCGCAAAGAAGAACGACATAGAGGCTTACATGCCGGGGCAGGGAAAGTACAGGGAGATAGTTTCATGCTCGAACTGCACCGACTGGCAGAGCATGAGGCTCAACATCTCGTATGACGAGAAGGGCGAGAGGAAGTACGTGCACACGCTTAACGCACGGCCCTGGCGATTTCGAGAATTATAGTTGCCATAACCGAGAACTACTACAACGGAGACGGAACGATAACCGTGCCAAAGGCGCTTGTTCCGTATATGCACAAGGACGTTATAGGCAAAAAGGGTTAGTATTTTATTGCTTCCATGAGAAATGATAGCGCAGCCCTGCCACCTCGGCTTATTGGCTTAATTGCAGGGCTTGTGGAATTGCAGTGCTTTTGATGAAAGAGGAATACCACGTAAAGAAGGAGCTCAAAAGGCTAGCTTCGGTGAAGGGCTCGGGCACTGAGCTCATAAGCGTCTACGTGCCACCGGGCTTCCCGATAAGCGACGAGGTAGCGAAGCTCAGGGACGAGCACGGCCAGGCCTCGAACATCAAGTCCAAGACAACGAGGCTTAACGTGCAAAGCGCGCTGGAAAAGATAATGCAGTACTTAAAGATGTACAAGGTGGCGCCGAATAAGGGGCTAGCTGTCTTCTGCGGAAACATAAGCAACGAGCAGTCAAAGCCGGATATTGAGCTGTTCTCAATGGAGCCCCCGGAACCCATAAAGGTGAACATATACCGATGCGACTCCACTTTTCTTTTGGAGCCCATAGAACGCATGATGGAAACGACTGACAAGTACGGAATAGTGATAATGGACGGCTCAGAAGCTACCGTAGGAATACTGGCCGGATCGCAGTTTATAGTTGACAAGAAGCTAAGGTCCTTTGCACACCAGAAGGTGCACAAGGGAGGCCAGTCTGCAGCAAGGTACGACAGGGCAAGGGAAGAGAGCATAGACGATTATTACAAGGCAGTGGCTGAGACCATAAACGACCTTTTCATAAAGCACGAGTTCAAGCTCAAGGGATTGGTTGTAGGTGGTCCAGGCCCTTCGAAGGAGGATTTCGTCAAGTCGAAGAATCTCAACTACCAGATAAAGGTATTGGGTGTCTTCAACACCGGCTATACCGACGAAAACGCCGGATTCAGGGAGCTGCTCGAGCAGGCAAAAGAGCTGCTCTCCGAGCAGCAAGCCATACAGGAGCAAAAAGTAATGGGAAAGTTCCTTAGCGAAATTTCCAGGAGCGGGCTTGCAACAAGCGGCTATGAGAGGGTAAAGAAGGCGCTGCAGTCCAACAACGTGGCAACGCTCATAATAAGCGACGATCTTGAGCTCTACAAGGTGCATTATAAGTGCAACACATGCAACGCGGAGTTTGACGCGCTTGAGCAGGGAAACCAGAGGCAGACCAAGCACGATGACGGAGGCAACCTCACGATAGTCGAGGAGCATGACGCCGTGGAAGAGCTCGTCGACATGGCCGACAAGCTAGGAGTGCAGATATCCTTCGTGTCTGCGGACAGCCAGTATGGCAAGGAGCTGCTGCTTGGGTTCGGCGGAATAGCCGCACTGCTAAGGTACAGGTAGAAGAGAGTATGCATAATACGATACGGATGCGGCATCAAGATCGCACCCTCGTTTATCTTTTTTAGGATAAGAATCTGCAAAAGATTTAGAAAGAGGAGATTATTGGCTTTTTTCGTCGGCCCAGACGAGCTTGTATACGTTGGCACTCTCCTTTACCATCGCAACCGGCCTTTGATTCCTGGAATCGTTCTCTAGAAATTTATCAAGCTGCCTGTATTTTATCGCTTTTATGGGGTTTATCATTAACAGCACCAATTCAATGCTTCGACGAAGCCATGTATTTCTTTATTACCATCAGCTGAAGCCTTTCGAACTGCTCCTTTATTTCAGGGTCGCTTTCCATAAGCTCCATTACGGACCTTGAAAGCCTTCCCCTGAACGGATGTATGGCTTTCATTTCATCGCGTTTTTGAGTTTCATTGCGCTGACGAACCTGCCGTACTGCTGGCCCGCAGCCTTGGGCATCTTCTGCTCTATTTCCGAATACTGGACGTCCTTGAACTTTGCAAGTACGCTGTAGCCTATCGTGCCTTCCCTAACCCTGACCTCTTCGAGGCCCTCTATGCCTATAAGCCTGCTTGCGAGCTCGCTGGCGTTAGTGCCTTCCTTAGGCTTTATGAAGAAGAACCCGTGCATGCCGTCTGAAACGACATCAAGACCATACCTTTTATAGTTATTCTTTTTATTTCCATTCATTATATGCGCCTTAAGAAGTTAAGCATGAATGAAGAAACAGAAGCGAAAAGCGACATGCGCTTTTTAGGGGTGGGAAGCCAGAGGGCATTATTGGTGGGGTAAAACTCGGGATAAGAAAAATCGTAACCTAATGTTTCTGATTTCTCTTCCATTTTTCTACCCCCTGGCTCGATATATACTATACACTTACAAGTATAAATACCATTCGTGATATTTTAAACATTTAGTTATATATGATAACTAAAATATTTAACTAAAATTCGTAAATTAGTAATTTTAGGATTATTTAAAGCTTAATTTTAATAATAGTAATAAATTTATATTTATCATAATCTATATATATTAAGATGAAAACCGTCAAAAAGGAGCTGCCTGAAAACGTCAGGAAGCTAGTCGAGAGGCTGAGGGCCAAGTCGAAATACCACATAGAGGTAAAATTGATAAGGGGAGGCTATTACATATACGAGTATGCTTTCGAGAGCAGGGAGTACGGGCAGAAAAAGATATCATTCTATTTAGGAAAGGCGGACAGCAAAGGAAACTTCTCGGAAGCCAGGCATAGATTCCTGAATACCAGGGCCAGGAGCCTTGAAGAATATATAAAATCTGGAAAGGAGACCGAGAGGCCATCGGAGGTTGCAGAGCTTATATATCCAGATTCGGTAGACAGGACAATACTCACAGAGATAAGCATGGATTCCAAGGCTTCCTCTTATTCCATATCGAAAAAGCTGGGCCTCAATCCAAACACAGTGGAATACAGGATAAAGAAGCTCGAAAGGTTATACAGCATAAGGTACACCATAGAGCTCAGGCCAGGCACCTTCGGATTCGAGAGATACTTCATAACAATAAGATTCATAAGGGGAGCGCCCAGCCAGGAAGACATGGAGAAGCTCTTCAGCAGCGAGCCGAGGATCCAGTTCGTGGCGTCGCTCAGCGGATACTACGGCGTGCTGATATACCTGCTGGCAGAGAACAACGTAACCCTTGAAAACCTCATATACGAGATGAGGAGCAACCCCATATTCAGCAACTGCAAGGCGATATGGAACATTGGCTACACGTCGGAATCCGAGACGTGGTACATACCATTCAGGGACGAATTCTTCAACCTCATGAGGGAAAAGGTGTGGCACAGGAGCAGGGAGACGCCGAGGAGAGCCAAGGACCAGCTTCTTGAGAGCGAATATGCGGTCATGAAGGAGCTTAACCACGACGCTGGCATAAAGTTCAGCGACATAGACAAGTTGTACAACCTCAAAAGCGGCAACGCCTACTACACTTTCGAGAGGCTGCTCGAAAGAAGGACAATAAAGAGGCCTACGATAGCCATGGGATACCTGCCGATGAGGTATGTGGCCTTTTTCTACGTTGTCCAGAAGGACATATCCATTTTCAACCGCTACAGGAAGGAATACCTGCGCACTGTAATAGAGGAATCGCTTCACCCCTGCGACAAGTACGCCCAGGTTGAAGACGTATCTGCACCCTACGGTTTCATACTGCTGGCCCCAATATTCGACGAAGGCGAGCTCGAGAAGCTCCAGGGCGAGGTAGCCAGCACTGCCAGGGGCAGCGATGTAAGGACATCGCTCATAACCAGGGTGCTTGTGGGCGGCCTTGGCTACAGGCGGTTCAAGATGAGCGAATCCATGACCTACAAGAGGCTCACGGATATGGAAAGCGCTGACGCCAAGAAGCAGGAAGGAAAGAATACGGAGGAATCGCAGTAATTATGCACTGCCCATTTTATCCGGATTGCTAATAGAACCTGTGATAAATAATTGAGCCTAATCAGTTATAAAGTAGGATTACAGGGAGAATGCCGTAGACAGGGAATTCAAGGAAAATATCCCACACCCTTAGAAAGAGAACGCAGAGCCCAGAGCTTTTTTCAACAATATTAAACATGGGCTATATATCCATTTACTGACTTCCTCCCATCATTTTTTCACCTTCGTATTATAAACTTCTATTAAAAATTTAATATAAAGGTTTAAATACATTTCTTAATTTGCCATGATATGCAAGTAAATGGCATGTGGGGCCCAAAAAACCCATGCTTTAAGAGATCTGGCTTGCTATGCCGCATTCCAGCAAACTTGTCGAATTTCCGTAGAAGTAAAGCGCGTCGGGCGTTATTACCGTCTTCGTGAAAGTGCTGTAGTTTACGAATATGCTGGGATGGCTTGCGCTGAACGCAGTGCAGTTGCCTATGCTTCCCGTAGTTGTAGTTGCGTTCGGGCCGAGAGTGGCCGACGTGCACGACGTCTGGTTCATCACGAAATAGTGTATCTGGGAGTAGCTCTTGTGTATTGCGCTCTTCCCGGCTATTGCTTCCACCATAGCCGTAGAGCAGCCTATCACGTCCGAAAACGAGGCGTTGGTCGTGTATGTGGCGTATACACCTATAGCGTTGGCGCTTTCGAAATTATGCTCGAATGCCGAAAGGCTTGCCTGCGGGGACGGAGGGGCCTGGGACTTGAGGCCGAAGACTATGGCCCCGGCAAATATTATCACTATTATCATAGCCCCGATTATGGCTATGTATTTCTTGGAATTGTCTGCAGGCGCTGCCTTTTGCTTTGCGGCTGAGCTCCTGCGCGGCTTGCGCTCCTTGGTCTTGTCATTCTTCTCCGAATCGTTCTTTGATGCCAGAAAAACACCTTATTGCTTTGATATCGCCTGCTTCAGCATGGTATTGAGGTAGCAGTCCGCGCCTGTGGCTGACGACCCTGAAGCGTACAGCACAGTGCCGTACATGCCTTTGTAGCTTACATAGCTCGAATTGGCCTGATCTATCTGTATGAGAGGAGTTCCAGAGCCCAGTATGTCGTTGTAGCATGCCGAGCCGCTGCTCGAGCTTGTAATATTGCTTACAGTGCAGGTATAGTTCTGCACCGCTATTATGCCGGTGCGCTTGCCTGCGTTCTTTAGCGTCTGTTCGAGCGAGCCCGCACAACCGAGCGAGCTGGCGCTTATTCCGCTCAGGCTAAGCGTGTTTGTGCCGTTTATTGCTATCAGCACAGTGTTGCTTGATGCTGCGCTCGCGATGAACGAGCTTACTGGCATGAAGGAAGATGCAGAGGCTGCTATGCTGTAGGTTATTGCGGCGTATATGAGCCCTATCACAAGCAACCCTATGAACAGGAATAGCCATGCCCTCTTTACCCTTTTGCTGTGCTTGAGCTTGTGCCTGTGCGAAAGCCTTGCGTAGGTCATGCCGTAGAACACAAGTATCAATGCAAGCGCTATTATGAAGGATATGAGCGCAGCGTAGAATGGAGCGCTGGCTTCCTTTGATGCTATGCCGGCAGAGCTGCCGTACAGCATTGCGGATACAAGGCCGCCGTCAACGCTTTTTACGAAAGCTGCGAGGCTTAGCGGCGTTGATAGAGAAGAGGCCTTGCTTGAGAGCGTTGAGCTGCCTACCATAAGGGAAGCTATTTCACTCTTATTCATCTTACCGGAGCTTGTTTCGTAGGCGAGCTTCTGCTGCTGGAGCGCAAGGAAAGAGGCTTCCTCGGGAGGCACTTTGTAGTCCAGCTGCTTCAGCATTATTGTTGCGGTTGAATTCTGCATGCTTGCAAGCAGCTCGTTGTAAGGCAGCAGCAGCGTGGAAGTCAGCTTGGATACGTTGCTTATCTCGGAGCTTACGACCGTATTGGCCTCGCTTATGTTTTGGTATATGCCGGCGCTCAGCACGCTCGACATCTCTGACTTAAGGGAAGAAAGCATGTAAGACAATGACGAATTCGATATCTTCGAAAGCGCAAAGGTAGCGTTCGACACCGTAGAATTGTACTTTGGAAGCGTGGCGTTCAGGAAGGCGTCAAGCGCAGTGGTATTCTGCTTTATTATAACCGGCTCTATGTAGCTCGCTGCCGTTGCGGTGGCATTGTCGGCATAGGACTGTATTGTCTTGTTGTAGACTGGAAGCGAAAGCAGCCCTGAGACCTGGGCATAAGCGTCGTTGAGCGTAGTGGAATTGAAAGTGGTGTATTCGCAGTCGCCTATATCCTGGCAGTAATATGGCATGTTCGGGTTGTTCTGATCGTAGTTCTGGCAGTTTGACAAGAGAGATGGGTTGAAATTAGAGGGAAGAGGGAATATCGGATTGCTCGGCATTGTCTTTTGGATTGTCGTGAGATTATTTATGT
>DAHWRK010000015.1 GCA_027339055.1 Microcaldota archaeon
AACCTGATTCTGGATTTTGGAATTGCCCTTGAAGTTTTTGTACATACGATATATGTGCCTGGACTCTCCAAGCAGCATGCCTGTGCTAAACGCAAGCAGCAAGTCCACTACAGTGTACCAGAAATATGCGCTTGAAGAATTAGCATATGATAAAAACACTGAAGATGCAGACGCCTTTGGCAACGGAAGCACTATTTCTATGAGCAAACGGACTATGAAGGTGACGGTCCATATTAAGAAAATCTCATTTGAGCCCCTAAAGCGCATTGCTCCATCCTTTTCGAAAATCTTGGATTTTATACCGAGATTTGTACCTATAATGTATCCTATTATGCCTGCAAGCAAAGCGAATGAGAGAACCTCTATGCTGGGCGTCAGAGCCAGAAGAAACAGCGTCAGAAGCACGTATAGCAAAGGCCTTGTAAATATCCTTCTGGTGTCGGCTGTCCTGCCCCTCATCTGGCTTCGTATGCGGAGCGCTACGAATAGCAATATGATTATTATGATATAAACGTATTCGTATTCGTTTATCATTGTATGACACCTTTATCGGTGTTGTTTTATTGAAGGTGCTTTGTTTTTATGCTCGCCGAAACAACCTTAAAATCGTTATGAAGCAAAGTTACATAGCCGAGGGAATTTGGGAATGGCATGAATTTATGGTTTAGCGTTCCGCAGAAGACGTTGTTTTTTGATATTCCGAGATAATGCAGATGGCCCAAAAACATGTAATCGCTCTGCTTAACTCCGAAATACAGCCGCGATAGAAAAGCAAGCATTGCAGGAGCGATCCTGTAATTTATCTTGTTGGCAGTTTTTACGTAGAAATAGCCGATTTTTTCTATGATCTCGCTTTTCTCCAGGTTTCCGTGGAAAAAGTTCATGTCGCCTATTTTGAAAAACTTGAAATAGTCTCCTCTTGAGTTTATTGGAGAATATGATTTTACAACTTCGGATACCCTGAAATCGCTGGCATACTGGTAATCGTTGTCGCCTAGCATTATTATTGAGCGCTTTATTGGGAATATTTCGTCGAGGCCGCTGAAGAATTCTCGGTAAGCTTTGAAATGGTCGTTGAACATGCTCAATTCTATGTTGTCCCCCAGAAGCACTAGCGTAGAAGGTTTTTCTTTGGCTATTGCCTTTTTTATGGTGCTTAGCGTGCCTATCGGGTAATGTATGTCGGAAAATATCAGCATCTTCTTTTCCAATCAAATACCGTATCTATTTTAATAATGGAGAATTTATACTTTATTCCATGTTTTATAACTGTCTTATTATATGGCTTTTGGCATAGGTTTAAAAATCTCGCAATGCAAAGATGATTTGACCAGTCGGTGATTTTAATGGGTAGGGAAAAGAGTTCTGAAAAAGGCGGGCGAAACGCTTCTGGCGTTCCGAAGAATAGCATAGTGGAGCTTGGCCTGGAGGAGGCAATAGACCTCATAGGAAAAAAGAACACTAAGCTTGTCTGGCTAGGATCTGAGCCGGAAGACGTGATAAGCAGGGCAATAGACGTGCCGAAGGAAATGATAGTAAGAATCACTCCTGAGGAGATAATTTATTATGACGAAAAGCAAATGAAAAAGCTCAACAACCACGTATTTGCAGGCTACCAGGATAGCACTTCGAAGTTTGTCATAAGGTTCATGAAGAACAAGTGCAACATGGAGGCCGCTTCTTTGAAAGGAGGCGTAAACGGCATAATAGGAGACATACTCTGATTCCTGAACCTTTTTCTTGCCAGCTTATGCAAGTTAGCGTTAATGGGCCCGCGGAGAGTCGAACTCCGGTCTCAAGCGTGTAAGGCTCGCATCTTAACCGCTGGACTACGGGCCCAATAAAGGGTCTTTACTTTGAATATTTGTCGCAGAAACGATTAAGTTTATCCATCGCATATTCTAATATGTCTTTCGGAGGAAGCGCTACCACCCTGACATGGGAATCGGCTCCGAATCCCGAGCCCCTGCTCAGCATCACGTGCTCCTCTTTGAGAAACCTGTCTACAAATTCATGATCGTCTTTTATCTTAAGGCTCTTGAAATCTACCCTTGGCAGTATGTAAAATGCGCCGTTCGGCTCTACGACGCGTATCTTTTCATTCTCCTTAAGCACTTTTACTGCTGCGTTGACGCGCGACTGTATCTCCGATACCATGTGCTTTATTTCTTTATTATGCTCCTTCTCGTTTGACATGGACTCGGCAAATGCATACTGGGCCGGCGTGTTGACGCAAAGCCTTACGCTTGCAAACTCCGCCAGCTTGGATTTCAGTTCTTCCGACGTTTTATCACTTTCGGGGAGCAGCATGTAGCCTATCCTGAATCCCGTAGAATCAAAGTCTTTCGAAGCCCCGTTGAGTATCATGTGCGGCACCCCCTTGGCGAGCTGGCTAAGGCTCGTGAATTTCGCCTTGTTGTAATATATCTCGTCATAAATTTCGTCGCTTATGAGAAAAACCCCGTATTCATTCGCAAGATCGACGACTTCGTCCAAAACCTTCCTGCTGAGCACAGTGCCGGTAGGATTGTTCGGATTGGTTATGAGCATGTACTTTGTTCTTTTCAGCCTTCCGGAGTTCTTTAGGGATTTCAAGGTTTTCTTTATGCTCTCTGGATTTAGGTCCCATCCATTAGCTTCGTCGTAATTTTCATATACCGGAACGCCGCCTGCAAGCTTAAGTTGCGTGAGGTACTGATTGTAGAACGGCCTGAATATTATCGCATTGTCACCAGGGTTTATAGTAGCCATGTTTATGAAAAGAAGGGCTTCTGAAACACCGGCAGTCACGATTATATCGTCAGTATTTGAAGAAACATTATATTTTCTCTTGTACCTTTTGGATATTGCATTTATCAATGGCATTACGCCAGAATCCCTTGAATAGCCGGTCTTTCTTTCCCTTAGCGCCTTGATGTAAGCGTCGATCGTGTACTTTGGAGTAGGGAAATATGCGGGTGGATCACCCCTGTTTATTTCTATGACTTTTATGCCCCTTTTTACCAATGATTCGGCAACCTTCTCTTCTTCTAGGATTGAATTATGTGCGAATGCGCTTCTTTTTGAAATGATTGAAACGGCCATTGCTACACCAATATTAATTGCATGCATAACGATTTAGCAGTAATGCGTTACCGTTTGGTAATGAGCCAGCCCTGAAGGTAAAGCGCATCAAGGCCGCTGGATGCAAAACTTCTTAGCGCCTGCGTGGGCGTCTCTACGAGAGGTTCCCCGGCGTTGTTGAAGCTCGTATTGACCACTATGCCCTCTCCGGTGTCGGATTCGAATCCGCTTATGAGATCATACCAAAGCCTGTTCGTTTTGCGAGTAACTGTTTGGGGCCGTGCAGTCATGTCTACATGGTTTATTGCGGGGGCGTTCTCCTTTGCCGATTTTGTAGTATGAAACATCATTACCATGAATTCGTGCTTAACAGGGTCTACGAAATATTTTTTCATTGAGCTTTCCAAAAGAGAAGGAGCCAAAGGCCTCCACCACTCCCTGCCTTTTATTGCATTGACCCTGTCCCAATTATCCCTGTTTCGTGGATCGGCAACTATGCTTCTATTGCCCAGGGCTCTTGGGCCAAGTTCAGAACGGCCATTGTAGAATCCGACAATCATTCCTTTCTCTATCGCCGATAAAACCCCAGAAACATCATCGCCAACCTTCTCAGTTCTAAGTTTAGATTTCATTATGCTTGCTTTTACTTCCTCTTCCGAATATGAATCCCCAAGATAGACTGAATTTAGCCTGCTGCTTTTGATTGCGCCGCCCAGCACGGAATATGCATAGGCAGCTGCACCTATTGGCCCTCCGGAATCGTTTGCTGCCGGAAAAACGAATATGTTGCTGAATATTTTTGAATAGTGCAGCTCCATGTTTGCCTTGGCGTTCAGGGCTGAGCCTCCGGATAGAACCAGATTGCTTTGCCCGGTCTCCGACTTTATGCGCTCGGCCATGCTTAGAAGCACGCTTTCGAAGAAGGATTGGATAGTGTGCGCATAGTCGCATGCAGCCTGATTCAGCTTTTGCGTGCTAGTCTCAAGCTTTATAGGAGTCCTTGAATCCGTAACGTATTCAGCTATCCCATCATACATCTGGTCCTGGAGTGGCAGAGATAAAGATTTTTTAACTTGATATAAGCCACCGCTTCTCTCTACTGCAGCTTCAAGCCTTTTCATCATCTTTGGATTGTCCTTGCCGTATGGAGCCAGGCCCATTGCCTTTCCGGGACCCTCAAGCCTGGAGAAACCGAGATATTTGGAAACGTATTCGTACAGATACCCCATGGAAAGCGAATTCCAGCTCTGCTCAAAAACGTTTTCGAAAGAGCCGTTCTTTACAGACCATGCGGTTGTAGAATCCGTTTCGCCTTGGCCGTCTACAACTATTGCCGCTGCACTGCGGAATCCGGAAAAATAGTATGCAGAAGCTGCGTGTGCCAAGTGATGCCGCACTGGAATTATCCTTATCCTGCTGTCGTTGACCGCATAGCCCATGTGCAAAAGCACTTCCTTTATGAAGAGTTTGGCTGACAATGCAAAATCCAGCCTTGAGGTGACGGACCTGGTTATTGTGCGCATTATGGATGAATAAGCCATGCTCGCCATATCGTTCCTGAGTGCGTAGTCCTTGACCAGCGAAGCCTGCGAGAACGAATGCCATGCCCTTGATTTGACACCGTAGAGCTTTGGGTCAAAGTTAGTGGCATATGCATCAACATGATCCGAGCTTATCCCGTAGTTGCTTTTTAGGAATCTGAAGCAGTGCTCCAGCGCATTCGCGGGCAGCTCATATGGAGAGTGCTTGTTCCTAGTGTAACGCTCCTCCTCCGAAGCATATACCAGCTTGCCGTCAAGTATTGCAGCCACTGCGTTGTCGTGGAAGTTCGGCCAATTGAAACCAATTACCAGCATTCTATCACTTGTCCGAAAGCTCGGCTCCGTCTATTATATATTCTCCCACTGTACCGTCCCAGGTTATATGGTACGAGGTTATTTTTACCTTTTTCTTGAACATAGGGGCGTTTAGGACGAATGATTCTGCTTCGCCGCCCTCGAAAGCTACGTTTATCCTGTATTTCTTTTTTAGTGCGACAAGCCTTTCTACTGTAGCCTTGTTTATGGCAGCGCCTACGAAAGATTCGTCTAGGCCGTATGCGGCGACCTTTGTTATTATGGCTTCGAACTTCTCCGCAATTTCGGCAAGCTCTTTCTCCTGGTCCATCCCCCAAAGCGGAGAAATCATTTCTATTCCCTGCTCCTTGCATATTGATTCTATGCGGTCCTTCTGGTACCTGCTTGCTATTGCCCCGGTTATTAGCTTTGTCACGTTGTTGGCTTTGAGCGCCTGCGTCAGGTCGTTTAGCTCAAGCTCCTTTTCTCCCTCAGTATCCCATATTACGTGCTTTATGCCCATTGCCTTGGCCTGCAGCGAAGTGTACTTTATGTTTGGCTTGTGGAACATATAGCTATCCTCATTGTAGGGCTTCATTGTTATTAGGAGCTTAGGCCTGAGGCCTGCTTCGCTTGCCTTGTGTATGGCCAGTGTGGAATCCTTCCCACCGCTAAAAAGTGCAGCTATCATTTTTTCACCGTGCTTGAGGGGCATATCCTGTTAAGTACGCAGGCTTCGCAGTGCTTGACCCTGGACGTGCAAACATCCCTGCCAAGTGCTATGAATAGATGCGTTACGTTGCCCCAATCTTCCTTGGGCGTTATTTTCATCATCTCTTTTTCTATCTTTTCCGCGTTCGTGCCCTTGGCCAGCCCGAGCCTGTTGCATACCGTTATGCAGTGCGTATCTATTGCTATGCCTTCGCTCTTGCCGAACCAGTTGTACTGTACTACGTTCGCTGTTTTTCTTCCAACCCCTGGCAGCGCCTGTAGGGATGCGATGTCGCTTGGAACTTTGCCGTTGAAATCTTTCTCTATGGCCTCCGCGGCCCTTATTATGTTTTTGGACTTGTTGCGGTACAGCCCTATTGATTTGGTGTATTTATACAGCTCTTTCAGGCCCATATCCGCATAGTTGCGAATTTCCCTGTGGTCATGAAAAAGCCTTTTCGTGGCTATATTTACCTGCTTATCCTGTGCCTGGGCTGAAAGCATGGTGGCCGCAAGAAGCTCCCAGACATTCGAATATTCCAGCGTGCTTTTCATCTGCTTCGAGTACTTTTTCTTTAGCAGGTAAAGAACTTTCCTAAGGAAGGGCTTTTTCGATATTGCCAGAGCCAACACCAGAGTTATTTATAGTTTGTAGCGCTATAAGTATGCTTTATATTGACATTTTTTAGACTTTTACGTAAACATCGTTATAGGTAATTGTTTGAGCGGAAATAAGACCGAAAATGCTGATTCCAAAAAGGCCAAGATAGACCTTATAATGAAAAGAAAGGAGGAGCACATAAGGATATGCCTGGATCAGCCAGTCCAGGCAAAGAGCGTGAGGACCCTTTTCAACGACATGAAGCTGATAAACAACTCGCTTCCCGAAATAGACTTTGATGACATAGACACTAGCACGACGTTCCTTGGAAAAAAGTTCTCCGCCCCTTTCATGGTGGGAGCCATGACCGGAGGAGCAGAGATGGCGAAAAAGATAAATGCCAATATAGCAGAGGCCGTTGAGGAGCTGGGCCTTGGAATGGCTCTCGGAAGCCAGCGGGCGGCGCTTTATGACACAGTTCTCGAAGATACTTATACGGTTGCCAGAAAGAATGCACCAAACGCTTTTATAGGCGCGAACATAGGGGGCGCACAAATATCCAAAGGCATGGAAATTTCCGACATAAAAAAATTAGTAGATATGGTTGATGCTGACGCTTTGTACGTGCACCTGAACCCTGCGCAGGAGATAGTCCAGCCGGAGGGAGAAGCCAAATACAGGAACGTCCTTGAAGGGATAAAGAGCATAGCATCCTCTGTCGACAAGCCGGTAATAGCCAAGGAAGTCGGCTTTGGGCTGTCGCCAAATGTCGTGGGCCAGCTTGAGAAGGTGGGAGTAAAGGCCGTCGAAACTGCTGGAATGGGAGGCACGAGCTACGCAGCGGTAGAATGGTACAGAGCTAAGGCTATGGGCATGGCCTCGAAGGTGGACCTTGGAAACCTGCTCTGGGATTGGGGAATACCTACGGCAGCTTCGCTCTACATGATAAGGAAGCGCTCGAAGATACCCGTAGTATCTTCAGGCGGCTTGAGAACAGGAATGGATGTGGCCAAATCTTTGGCAATGGGGGCATCGCTTACCGCAATGGCCCTGCCGGTGCTGAGGCCAGCAACAAAATCCCCGGAAGAAGTAAAGAAGTTTATAAGCAATGTCGTGCTGGAGCTCAAGAGCGTCATGTTCCTGCTCGGTGCAAAGAATATTAAAGATCTGGCGCAGGTTCCCTATGTCGCAACAGGGGAACTTGCAATATGGAAGGATTACGCAGATAAAAATCTGTAGCCGATCATTTCTGGTTCCTCTCGGAGCGGTAAATTGTTTGGTGTTGATATGGGATATGAAAGTTCTGGAAAAGATTCGCAGAAAATAATAAGCGCGCTGGAGGCACATTACAAAGGCATACATTATTACCTGAATTTCAGCAATCCGGTAGAGCTTATGGTAGCTGCAATACTATCGGCCCAGACCAGAGATACTACGGTAAACTCACTGACGCCTGCGCTTTTTAAAAGATATAGGAGCGCCGGGGATTATGCAAATTCCACGGAAGAGGACCTTCTCGAATATATAAAGGGGGTCTTCTACGCCAAGAACAAGGCTTCCAACATAATAAAGGCCTGCAAAATAATAGAAGACAAATATGGCGGGAAGATACCTGACAGCATGGAAGATCTAATCGAGCTCCCTGGTATAGGCAGAAAGACCGCCAACACGATATTGATAAACGCATACGGGATAGTTGAAGGCATACCTGTAGACACATGGGTCATAAGGCTTGCATACAGGATGGGATTAAGCGAGAGCAAGAATCCCGACGTAATAGAAAAAGATCTCGAAAAAATAGTTGACAAAAAATACTGGAATAACATTTCGTACGTATTGAAGGAGCACGGAAAGCAGATATGCGGAACGGTGCCGAAATGCAGTTCCTGCTTCCTGAAAGAAATGTGCCCTAAAAACAGGGTAGCAAAAAGCGAATAGGATGCCGATAAAAAAATGCATAGTTGCCGGATGCATGGTCATAGAAGGAGGCAGGATGCTCATGGTAAAGCACAAAAAGCTCGGAATATGGGTTCCGCCCGGAGGGCATGTAGAAGAAAACGAATTTCCTTATGAAGCAGCGATAAGGGAAACCAAGGAGGAAACCGGCATCGACGTTGAATTGGTTGGCGACGACAATGTAAAGCACGAAGACGAAGCCGCACATACGCTTCCGGAGCCGTTCGTAATACTGTATGAAAATGTGCCTTACAAGACGCAGCCCATGCACATACATTTTGACATGGTTTACGTTGGAAATAGGATTGGCGGCGAGATTACGTCGAACGATGAAAGCACTGACATAAGATGGATGGACAAGGACGAGATAAGCAGAATGGAAACTTTTCCCAATGTAAGGGAAGTAGCGCTAAAGGCTTTGGAGAGGTATGAAAATTTGTAGGCAATGCTTATGAAAATAGTAGCGGATTTGCACGTACATTCAAGATTTGCAATGGCATGCAGCGAAGCAATAAACCCGAAATCGATGGCCGAGACTGCCAAGGAGAAGGGCATAAACGTCCTTGGGACTGGAGATATACTTCACCCCGAATGGCTAAAGGAGGTTGAAAAGAACACAGTAAGCGAAGACAACGGCCTATACATCCTCAAAGGATCCGATAATAAGACCGCATTCGTTCCCAGCGCAGAAGTTTCGACGATATTTGAAGGCAGGGACAAGGGAATAAAAAAGATACACAACTGCATATTGCTGCCAAGCCTGGAATCCGCAAAGGAGCTTTCCGAAAGGCTCGGCAAATACGGCAGCATGAATTCCGACGGAAGGCCGCAGCTGCAGATAAGCGCGGCACATTTGGTCGACATAGCCAAGGAG
>DAHWRK010000016.1 GCA_027339055.1 Microcaldota archaeon
TGTGCACGCTCTGCTTTAGCTTCGTGCATCATGCTCTTTTTTGCAAATACCAAATATGCCGTATGCCACACGCCTTTTGTGGAAGGCCTCATTCCCTCGGGCCTGACCAGCATGTCCCTCAATATGCATTCGTAGGTCCTTATGTCGGTAAACCCGCTCTTTTCAAGCTTTGCCGCGAATTTAACTACTTGTTCCATGTGCGGCGTATATCCAACTATAACTCCATTTTCCTTCAGCGCTTTCTTCGCCCTAGGTATGGCCTTTTCGGAGCTAGGCATGTCAAGAGTAATTATATCGACATTCTTCTCCTTGAGGTCTTTGGTTATGTCGCCGTGCCTTATCTCCAGGTTTTGCAGGTTCTCCATTGCCTTGTTTTTTTCGGCTATCTTTATGAAGTCCTCCCTCAGCTCATAGCTTATCACTTTCTTGGCTATTCTTGCAAGCCCGACGGCAAGCCATCCGCTTCCTGTGCCTGCATCCACGCATACGCTTTCCCTGTTCACTCCTGAGTATGCTATTATTATACCAATGTCCTTTGGCAGTATCACCTGCGGCGCTCTCTTCATCTTATTGTACGGTTCCGGCAGGTCAATTCTCATTGGTTTCGCCTTCTTTATTTTTATCCGATTTCTTTTGTGTTTTCTTTTTCTGCGGTGCCTTTTTCGCCTTTCTTTTCGGCGCCACTGCCTTTGGCTTGGCTGGCTTCTTTGCTGCTTTCTTAGGTTCCGGGCTTTCCTCATTCTGGGGTGTTTGAGGTGTTTTTTGTTCTGCCTTCTGGCCTTCTTCGCTGCTCTTGCTCCTGAACGTTACCGGCCTGTTCGGGCACTGCGGATCCAGGTCCATTTCAAACGGCCTCATTCCTTTTCTTATAACTTTAACTATGGGAGTATGGCAATATTCGCATACCCTGCCTGTGGTCACTATCTTGGCCTTCTGGACGAGCGGGTAAGTGTTGGTGCATTTCGGATAATTGGTGCACGCGACGAACTGCTTGCCTATTCTCGAATGCCTTATTATGAGATCTCCTGTGCCGCACCTGGGGCATTTGCCGAGTATGCTGGCCTCCATAAAACCCACCTTTAGGTCATTCGATACCTGCTGCATGTTCTTGTCGAAAGTCTCAAGCGCGTTGAGAAGCATCTTCTTGCCCTGCTCCAATACCTCTGCTTCGCTCTTCTTGTGCTCGGATATTTCTTCCATGTCGTCCTCGAGCTCCTTTGTAGTTTTCTCGTCGAGTATCATGGGGCAGTTCTTCAGCAATGAGTTGTATACGCTCATCCCGAAGCTCGTAACCGATATGCTCGAGCCCTCAACATATTCCCTCCTGAAAAGCGTATCGACTATGCTTGCCCTGGTGGCCTTGGTGCCAAGCCCCTTGCGCTCAAGCTCGGCTATTATGCCCGCCTTGGTGTATCTCTTAGGGGGCTTAGTTTCAAGGCTATCCATCTTTATGCCTTCGGCTTTGTGTGTGCTGCCCTCTGCGAAATCCGCGACTGTCTTCTCTTCTATCGAAGCGTATCTGTAATAATCCAGCCACGCCCTCTCCTTTATCGTGGCTCCTGAGGCCGAGTATTTTTCTCCTCCGATGTCGGCTTCAACCTTAACTCTTGCAACGCTTGCAGGCGCAGCAAAGCACGAAAGGAATCTCCTAGCTATGAGGTCGTAGACCTCTTCCTCCTGCTTCGATAAATCTCTGGGCCTCACTCCAGTCGGGAATATGGCAGGGTGGGCTTCATCGGTTTTCTTGCCTTCAAGCGGCTTGAACCTATTCTCCGAAGTTAAGTTTCTAGAGATCTCGGCGTATTCGGGGTTTTCTCCCAGTGCCTTTATTATTCCGGGAAGGCCCAGGGTATAAGGCAGCTTCTGCGAAGATGTCCTCGGATAAGAAATATAAGAGCGCTCGTAAAGCTTCTGGGCTATCGAGAGCGTCAGCGACGGATCTAGCCTGAAGACCCTGCTGGCTTCGAGCTGGAGCGAAGTCAGGTCAAACGGGGGATAAGGCCAGCGCGGTTCATCTTTTGAAACTACCTTGGTTATTTTTGCTTCGTCCTTTGCCTTCATGCTTTCTTCGTAAGCCTGTTCTGCGACTGCTTTGTCTTTCATGTCGCCCCTGGTGTTTGCAAACTCCGTGCCGTCTATTGCTGCGGTGACGCGCCAGAACGGTTCTGGCCTGAATTCGGAAATCTCATTTTCCCTCCTGGCGAGTATTGCAAGGGTGGGTCCCTGTACTCTTCCTATGCTGAGCGCTTTGCCCCCTCCGGCACTGCCAAGCGCCTGCGTGAGCGCCCTGCTTAGGTTTATGCCCCATATCCAGTCAAGCATGTGCCTGGTCTCTCCGGCGTAGAAGTTTTCCAGGTCCAGCTCCGAAAGATTGCTGTAAGAGTCCAAAAGGTCCTTTGTTGTTGTCGTCGAATACTTCATTCTCTTGGCGTAAGACCTAAGCTTCTCAACTGGCTGCTTCGTGACCTCCTTTATTATGTTTGTGCCGATTACCGTGCCCTCTATATCGTAGTCGCACGCGTTTATGAAATACGAGCACTTCTTGGCCACTTCGTATATTGTGTCAAGGTACTGCTTCGTGAAGGCAGAGCTTTTGCTGGCGGAATAGGAAGGGGCCCATTCGACATCAAGCACAGGATAGCCTCTCTTGTAGCCCACCTGTCTTATGGTGAAAAGGTGACCTACGGCCGGAGCAACATAGATGGTTTCCTCTCCTTTGTCTATCTTGTAATAGCTGGTCTTGCCGTTGGCTATGCGCTTCTGCTCCCCGTTGCCTAAAGACATAGCTATCCTAAGCGCTACGCTTGGCTTTTCTGCTATTATGAGCGTGTTCATGAAAACGGCCTATGGTAAACTATCTTTTGCCGGCTTTCCTGTTTCTTCTGCTTTTCCTTTTGGCAGGCACGTGCATCCTTTTCGGGGCGTTTGGTTTTTCCCTGGAGACGAGCCACGTGTCGATAAACCCAAGAGCTATCGATATGACGGCTCCGGCGTAGAAGTAACTGCCTGCCCCGTAAAGCATAAATATGGCAATCGTCACTACTATTATTATAACTGTCAGAAGTGAAACTACAAAGGCAGCTGCATTCTCCATCATAACAACTTGTGGTTCGAATGATTACAATATACTTAATCATATTTATAACCCTTATTGCTGCCGTAATAGTATCATTTGCCCAAACGCTGTTCAAATCAGAGCTCGAGAAGGGCAAGATGACAATACCAAAGATAATAAAGTCGCTTTTCACCAACAAGAAGATCCTTTTGGGCATAGCGGCCTATTTAGGGAGCCTGGTAATATACCTGTACGCGCTCTCAAAGGCCCCGCTTTCCGTTGTATATCCGATATTCGCCAGCAGCTTCATATTTGTTGCGCTTTTTTCCGCAAAGTTCCTGAAGGAGCCTCTTAACATCAAAAGGGTCATAGGCATAGCGCTGGTCTTCGCAGGCATAGCGCTTATAGCAGTATCGTACGCGTGATCCCATGGAAAGAAAAAAGGCCGAAAACATAACCATGCTCGTGGGGTCAACATTCCTGGGGGCAGTTGGCCAGATCCTATTCAAATACGCGCTTTTGGTGCATATTCTATACATAATAGGCTTCGGCATAATCGCCTACTTCATATCCACGCTTATTTACTTCTACGTGCTTACAAGGGCAAACCTGAGCTGGGCCTACAGCGTCGGAGGCCTGAGCTACATATTCGCAGTGGTTCTTGCGGCTACGCTGCTAGCTGAAAACGTCCCTCCATTGAGATGGGTGGGAGTAATAATAATAACAATAGGCGTGCTTTTTGTCGGAAGCAGCTAAGCCTGTAAAAACAAAAAAAGCGCATAAAGGGCTTTAGCCCTTCACTTCAAACTTCTTTATCTCGACTTTGCTTACAGGGGCTATGTGCGCAACCTTGGCTCCGAGCTCTCCCTGAAGCTTTCCGTCTATCACGCTGTCTATGGCTTCCTTGAGCGTTTTCTCCTTAAAATAAGCCTCCAGGAAAACCTTGGCTTCCTTTCTCATTCCGACTAATTTTGTGTGCGCAGTTCTTCCCCTTGTTATTATTAGAACCTTGGCTACCTCCTTTATGCCATCGCTCGTAGATACGTCGAAGACGCCGTCGCTGACGCTCTTGTACCTCCTCACAAGGGACCTTATGTAGCTGTAAAGCTGCTCAATCCTGAGCACCTTGGTATGCGCGGCCTCGCCGTTGACATCCGTAACCTTCAGCACGAGTTCGGTATAAGCGTGCGATGGGTTGTTGGTTATTGCAGATAACCCTATCCTTATGTTCCTGCCTACGATGCTGCTTTCGTCGCTTGCCGGCATTTCCGCTATCTGTGCCTCGTTGAATTCCTTCGGGGCGTATACTGTGAACCATTTCTTAAGCTTCCATGTGTCTACGGTTTTTTGAAGTGCCATAAAAATACCTCAGTGGCCCTTTACTAGCAGCTCAGCCTGCTGCGGGTTGTACCTCCACTTCTCTGGAAGGACTCCCTCCCTTATGTAATACTTGGTGAGCCTCCATATCTTGGCTTCTATCCTGTTTAATCTTATCCTGTTGTTCACGTCCTGCTTGTTCTTAGCCATGTGCTTCCTGAGGTTTACCGCCTTCTTCATGAGCTCAAGCATGTCATATGGCATGCTTTCCTCTATCCCGTTCTCCTTGAGCACCTGCTCCAGCTTCTTGCCAAGTATGTGCCTTACATACGGGACGTTGTGCTCCTTCTTGAGCTTCTCTCCTATAAGTGCCGGAGGCATGCCCTGCTTGGCGTAGTCAACAGCGAGCTTTATTATCTGCTCTTTGTTCTCCTCAGCTCCCTCTATCTTTGCGCCCTGTTCGAGTATGGGCTTCCTGGACTTGGACTTTCCCTTCTTTTTAGTATGCATCCTTGCCATTGCAACACTCAGTGTGATTTATAAACAAACGTAAGAGCCTTTGAGGTGTAAATATATTTATTGGTTCCTGAAACGCTCAAAATTCAACCTTCACGGAAAACTCCTTCGATTCTTTGATGTCGACCTTTTCCGCCTTGCAAATGCTCTTCAATTCATCCTTCGAGGAATTGACGGTATTATAATATTCTGCAGGAACATTTATATTTATTAGCTTGGCCGGAGTGTTGAGGGCAAGCTTGGAATCGCTCTTGCTCTTCCTGACTATCGCTATTATGTCATTCAGAAGGTTCCCTGCGCTGTCTATGTTCTCTGCCACGACTCCGCTCTCAAATATGAACCCGTTTATAACATAGCCGTTTGGCTTGTCCTGGGCTGCGTGCTTCGGGAACTTCTCGAGCATTATGCTGCTGTCGCTGAACATCGCGTTTATCTCCTCTGCCGCATGCGGTATTATCGGTGCAAGAGCCTTTAGGGATTCCATAAGGACGTGCCTGAGCGTGAATATTGCGGCAATCTTGCTGCCCTCGCCTTTCTTGCTGGTGTCGTATATCCTGTGCTTTACGTTCTCTATGTAATAGTCGCAGAATTCGTGCCAGAAGAAATTTACCAGCGTGGTGGCTGCATCGTAAATATTGTATGCCTCGTAATCCCTGTCCGCGCCTTCAAGCGCCATATTGAGCCTTGTGAGTATCCACGCATCAAAAATATTGATGTCGGTGTGTGGCGGCTCTTCCGGGATCTTATTCTCGCCTATTGCGTTCCTTACGAAAACAGCTGAATTGTAAGCCTTGACTATGAAGCTTTTCGCGTATTTCACATCCTCGTGGGAGAAGACCTTGTCCTTATGCGTGGCTCCGCTGAGCGCAACCCACAGCCTTACGCTGTCTATTGAGTACTGCTTTGCAAGATCCAGCGGGTCAACGCCATTGCCTAGGCTCTTGTGCATCTCCCTTCCGTCAGGGCCCAGCACCATCCCGTGCGTAAGCATTGTCTCAAGGGGCTTGCTCCCGGTTATGGCCCATGTCCTGTATATGGTATAAAATGCCCAAGTCCTTATTATGTCGGTTCCCTGTATGCGCACAGCCGGGGGAAAAGCCGACTTGAAGAACTCTTTGTCGTCAGGCCATCCGCTTATAAGCATCGGCGTAATTCCTGAATCTACCCATACGTCGCACGTGTTCTTTTCGCCCTCTATGTTGGATGATCCGCACTTCGGGCATTTGTCGACTGGTGCCTTTTCGACCGCGGGATTCACTGGCAGCATGGATTCTTCCGGAGTTATTGTCTCGCCGCAATCAGCGCAGTACCAGAACGGTATCGGCGTTCCGAATATCCTGTTCCTTGATATGTTCCAGTCCCACTCTATGAAGTTTGCCCAATCATAAAGCCTCTGCGCAGAGCTTTCGGGTATCCAGCGCATCTGCGACGCCATCTCCTTTATCTTTTCCGAATATTCCTTGGTTTTAAGGAACCATTGCATTTCGGATATCAGCTCAATCGGAGTGCCGCATTTGTCGTGAACCTTGACGGTCTGGCTTATCACTTCGCTCTTGACGAGCAGATGCGCAGCGTCGAGATCCTTCAGGACCTCCTCGCGGGCCCCATTGACTTTCATTCCCGTGTACTTGCCGGCGTTGAGAAGCCTTCCGTTCTGGTCCTCTGCCCTTACAAGTTCCAGCTTGTGCTTGTAATACATCATGACGTCCTGCTTGTCCCCGAACGTGCAAACCATCTCTGCGCCGGTACCAAAATCCTTGTCTACGCTGTCATCGGCTATTATCTTCACATCCCTGCCTGCCAACGGCACAGAAACCTTGCGGCCCACCATCTTCTTGTATCTGCTGTCGGAAGGATTTACCGCTACGGCTACGCACGCGTGCATCAATTCCGGCCTTGTCGTGGCTATTATTATGTCCTCTTCAGACTTTCCTGGCGAAGCGAACCTTACATGGCTGAGCTTGGTATCCCTTTGCTTCTCTTCCGTTTCTTCCCTGGCTATTGAGCTGCCGCAGTGCGGGCACCATTCTACCGGGTGATCTGCCCTGTAAACGAATCCCTTGCTGTTCATGAGCAGCAGCGACTTCTGGACCTTGGCTCTGTAGTCTTCTTGCATGGTTGCGTACTCGTAGCGCTCGTCGAACGATGCACCAAGGTATCGCATCCCATCCTTGAGAACTTTTATGTTTGAATTTGCCACTTCTACGCATTTGTTGTAGAATTCCTCCCTCGGCATATTTTTTCCGTATTTCTTTTCGGTTTCTATTTCAGTGGGGAATCCCTGCGTGTCCCATCCCTGCGGGTATAAAACGTTATATCCTTTTGCCCTCCTGTAGCGCGCAATGGCATCAATATAGCACACCCAGTAAGCTTGGCCCATGTGCGGGCTTCCAGTAGTGTTTGGCGGAGGAGTGTCTATTACAAATATGGGTTTTGAAGTTTCATCTTTGTTGAAGTTGAACATCTCGGCCTTTAGCCAGTAATCGTTCCATTTTTCCTCTTCTTTCGGATCATAAGGCAAATAATCACATCGCATGCCGGCAAGAAGCGCGGCTGACAGCTAATATATTCCAGCTATAGATTAAAAATTGTTTGCTGCAGCTTTTGCAGCAAACAGGATCAGTCAGTTGTTTTGCTATTTATGAAATGCTCGAATATTTTCTTTTCCTTCTTTTTCTTCTCGTTGAGAGCCCTGGCGTTGAATATTATGGAGTTTTCCAGTATCCTCCTTGCCACTTCTTGCTTATGCGCATCAAGCGAATTCTTAACCACTATGGTCTTGTGCTCCTCTTCGGAGTTGCTATTTTTCTCAGCTTCTTCCTTCCTCAGAAGCCCGAAGCCCTCAGCCTTCTCCATGCGCGGCGTTTCTGCCTTGTGCTCTTTTTCGCTTGCGACCGCTTCTACATGGCCGCTAACCAGCCTCTCGCCGAATTCCTGATAAACGTTGCTCGTAAATTCCTCTATGCTGAGCTCTGGGAGGCATAAGCAGTCATAGCTTGCGTATGCCGAAGCATCTCCCTCAAGCACTACCGTGTGGCTTATGTTATCGAGCGCCACATACTTTATTGCATAAGCGTTCCTTGCAACCTCTTCCATTACACTCTGCTTTATCGTGCTCGCTATTGTTGCTGAAACGCTTGATCTTGCGCTTTTTGCATTGTCATACAGCATTCCTGCGACCGCGCTGCTCCTCGAATAAACGCTGTGCGTGAGCGTGTACAGGGCTTCTGAGCCCATCGCACCGTATATGGTGCTCTTTATCTTGGGTATAAAGTTGAAGCTTACATTGAGCTGTTTGCCGTCGCTGTTCCTGGCGTTTACGCTCACCATCTGCTTCTTTGAATATTCTTCCGCATAAGCGTCCATGCGCTGCTTTGCTGCGGTTGCTTT
>DAHWRK010000017.1 GCA_027339055.1 Microcaldota archaeon
CACGTTTACTTCGGATGTTGAAGGCGGAGCAAACAAGGCCGCAAGGGCAATAATTTATTCCGTAATCATAAGCATTGTAGTATATGTCCTCGTCGTGCTCGCGCTGATGGTGCTGGTTCCGGTAGCCAAGTATACGGTTTCGGCAGACCCGCTAGCATTCGCGCTCAGCTACGTACATGCGCCAGGCTATATCTCCATTATAGTGGATATAGGCGCGATGATTGCGACGACATCAGCAACGCTCGCGATGATACTTACGTCTTCCAGGATACTTTACCAGATAGGAGAAGACAAGCTTTTGCCAAAAATAGTTACGAGATTTAACAGGAAAAGAGACGTTGCGCTAAACGGGGTAATAATATCTTCTGCAATAGGCGTAGTAATGCTCTTCGCCGGAAACATATATGTCATAGCAGCAATAAGCAATTTCGGGCTGCTTTTCTCTTATATGCTTTCAAGCTTTGCAGTGA
This sequence comes from Microcaldota archaeon, assembly GCA_027339055.1. Lineage (GTDB taxonomy): Archaea > Micrarchaeota > Micrarchaeia > Micrarchaeales > Micrarchaeaceae > Micrarchaeum_A. Next base: position 471 of record DAHWRK010000017.1, read on the forward strand.
TACATTTCAGGCGCATAAAAAGATTTGGAAGCTTCAAAACCCCGTTTTATCCATATGTGCCAATAATATCCATAGTTGCAGTAATGGCGTTCATGATAGGGATGCCTAAAGAGGCGCTCGTGATAGGCGTCATGATTATAATATCACTGATTGTCATTTATTACGCGATAATAGAGATTGACGAAAAACGCCCTGTCAAAGAAAAACTTTTCAAATGATAACATGATCGTAGGTATAATAGGTGCACCGAACAAGGGCAAGAGCACATTATTTTCGGCGCTGACATCTGGCGAGGCTAAAATTGCCAATTATCCGTTCACTACCATAGACCCAAACAAAGGCGTTGCTTATGTGGCGGATGAATGCGCCGAGAAGAGGATAGGAAAAAAATGCAAGCCCAGAAATTCCCTTTGCGAAAACGGAATGCGTTTGGTTCCGGTAAACATAATAGACGTGGCAGGACTGGTTCCCGGTGCGCACGAGGGAAAAGGAATGGGAAACCAGTTTCTTAATGACCTTTCCGGTGCCGATGGCTTCATAATAGTGGTTGACGCAAGCGGCAGGACCGACGCATATGGAAATGAAGGAACAGGCAATCCTGCCGACGACCTAGAGATGATAATGTCAGAGCTTGTCGAATGGATTTCTGCCATAATAAAAAAGCACATGCCGCAGATGTCCAAGAAAGAATCCGGGGTGGATGCTCTTGCTGACGTGCTTACTGTATTCAATGTTACAAGGGCAAGCATAGAAACAGCCATTGAAAGGCTTGGGCTGCAGTCTAAGCGCATAGCGTGGAGCGATGAAGAGATAAGGAAATTCTCATCGGCTGCGATACTGGGCTCAAAGCGCTTCATAGTTGCGGCGAACAAGGCCGACGCAGAAGGCGCGAAAGAGAATGAGAAAGCGATACGTGATAAGGCCTCCGAACTCGGCATGGAAACTGTAATGTGCTCGGCAGCTCTTGAGCTGGCGCTGAAGAAAGCGAAGGATTCCGGAATGATAAGCTATGACCCGCTCATGGGCAAAATAGAGATATTGGGAAATCCGAATGCAGAGCAGAAAAAGGCCCTGGATTACATGAAAGGCTTTGTCGAATCCGGAGGGACAGGGGTCCAGAAGGTGCTCAACGAGCTTGTATTCAAAGCGATGGGCAATATAGTCGTTTACCCAGTCGAGGATGAAAACAAGTTTTCCGACCATTCCAGCAACGTGCTGCCTGATGCGATCCTCATGGAAAGAGGATCAACAGCATACGACCTGGCGATGAAGATACATACGGACATAGGCAAGGGAATGCTGTACGCGATTGATGCAATTAGCAAGATGAGGCTGGCCAAGAATTACGTGCTCAAAGACGGAGACATAATAAAAATAGTCAGCACTGCAAAATAGCTCAGTGGCGCATTTCGTTCAGCACTGCTATTATTATCGTGAAAACTATAACTATAGCCATTGGTGTTGCAACCACATATCTTAGCAGAAATGAGGTTGTCAGGGCGTAGGAAGTTGTATACTTAAGCACTAGCTGGGCGACAAATATTATGACGCCGTAGACTATTGAAGCGTAGACGCCGTTTAGCAGCCCTCTTTTTAGCGCATTGGTCACGCTGGATGCTTCCTCTCCGACCCTGTGGCCTATCCACACCGATATTATAAGGGGCAGTATTATGACACCCGGCAACGCAAGTATGTAGTTGCCTATGGCTTTGTACGACGCAGCGCTTGCTGCATAGCTCTTGCCGAGCAATGCAGGAATCACGACCTCAAGCACTATGCCTATTATTATGACCAATGCCCAGAGAAACAGAGGGCCGAAAAGGCTTATCTTAGCATTGCCGTTGCTCCCCTGATTGTTTTGGCTTTGTACGGGGTTCGGGTTTTTTATCCAGGGCTCCTCCTCGTTTATGCTGGTTTTCGAATCTTTTTGCGCTGCCAGGAGATCACCATACATATATACTATCTGGCAAGAGATATAAAGCGTTTGCTTTTGGGCGTGCAAAAGCTTTATTAATATTCAGAAGCATATAAACCGCGTAACAGAGTGCTTATAGATGGCATCATTATATTCACCGCAGTCGCAGGCAGGCGTGCTTAGTTTCTACGATGCCCCTGCAAAAGGGCCTAAGCTTAACCCGAAGATAGTGCTTATCGCAGTTATCGTGTTCGCTCTTGCAGTAATACTGCTGGACCACTTCATATACGTATGAAGTCTGCAGCTTTTGCGCTTGTTATAAACAGAGCCTAAGCGTTACGCGAGCCTGAATATGTCTTTTCGGACTTCAGTTACCTCTCCGCTCTCTGCCAGTATGTAAAGCACTGCCCTTATCGCTTCTTCGTCCAGTTTACATGCCTTCGCTATAACTGGAACTGACGAGCTCTTATCGGCAATCTGTGCGGTTATTGCAGGAGTGTTAGCATTTATGAACGAGCGCATTACGATGTAAAATTTCTTGTTGAAAGCCCTGGTGCCAACCACCAGCCCGCGCCTTATGCTGTCTTCCAATGCAGCAGATATGGCCGATGCTTCCGCTTCTGTTGGCACGACTATGTATCCGGCATTCTGAAGTGCGTCCATGTACTTCTCTATGGCGCTTATGGGTGCCGTACTCGACTTTGCCGCTTCTGCTACCTTGCCCTTGCTTAGGCTCAGCTTGTATTCCTGCTTCGGCTGCTCGGCCGGCCTCTTTCGCATCAGGTAGTTGTCATAGAACATCTTCTGTATGCTGTAGTGGGTCTTCTGCTGCTCGTCCTTGAACGGGACTATCACGTGCTTCTTCTCAAGCTGCTTGAATGTTATTCTCTCTTCTTTCCCTAGTATCTTTGCTACTTCTGGAGTGGTGCGCATGCTGTACCTTAGGGTATCGAGCTTTTTTAGGACGCTTATTTCTGCTTCGGAGAGCTTCGGGACGCTGCCGGCTTGTTTTTCCTGCTGCTGCGGAGCTGCCTGCACTGCGGAGCCGGTTATGAGCTTGGCTATGTCGCTCCTCTTTGCTATTATGTAGTATGAGTCCTTGTATTGTATGAAGTCTATGTCGTCCCCTTCCCTTATGCCAAGCGTCTTCACTACTTCCCTCGGCATGCTTATCGCGAGACCGTCCTTAACCCTATAGACCTTAGCTATTGAAACACCACATTTTTATTTATGAATTACGGAATTAATAAGATGCAAAAGCTAAAAGAGTTTGTCCTTTACACAAAAAAGTACCACAGTATAGACGACGCTTACGCAGTAATGGCAAACGCCAATGCCATGGGAATAAACGAAAGGTCCATGGTCGAAACCGCCGGTGCGGCGATAGCAGAAAACCTTAGCAGAAAGCACAGGAATGACAGGATAACGTTTGTGTGCGGGCCGGGAGGCAAGGGCGCCATAGGCATAGCTGCTGCAAGGCACCTGATGGACATCGCAGACGTGCAGATTGCCTTCTTGGGGAACCCAGAAAACATACGCAACGATAGCCTGAAATTCAATTACCGGATAGCTGAAAGCATAGTAGACATAGAGGTTATAGGCCCTGAAAGCATCGGTAAGCTCAAGGCGATGCTGAAAAAATCGGACGACGTCGTGGATGCCGTAATAGGCATAGGCATGCATGGGCGCCTCAGCGAAACGCTCTCCCGCGCCATCAGGGCGATAAACGACTCCAAGAAATACATAATATCCATAGATGTGCCTTCCGGAGTAAACGGCGACACCGGCTCCAAAAACATAAACTCGGTAACCCCGGACATGCTTTTCGCAATAAACAAGATGAAGAAGTTTCTCGAGAACGGCAGATTTAATTACTCTGTAAATGTATTGAACACTGGAATACCTGCTTCCGCAGAGCTTATGACCGGGCCAGGTGACGTAATGCTCGCAACCAAGCCGAGGTTTATAAATGCGAACAAGTACGAACACGGGACTGTTGCCATCCTCGGCGGCAGCTCCGATTATAGGGGGGCTCCAATGCTGTCGGGAATGGCTGCGGAGCATGCACTGGCTGCGCTTAAAACAGGTTCCGGTTATGTAACAGTAATATCTCCTGAAGATTCTTTGGTGAACGAGCAGAGGCCCATGCCTGAGCTCATACTCAAGACCATATCCAAAAAAAGGTTTTCCGTTGACGACATAGCCGAAATAAAATCGGTGAAGCACGAAGCAATAGTAATAGGGCCCGGAATAAAAGAGGATTATTTTGACTACAGAGGATTCTCGGCACTTCTTGATTACGAGAAAGGAGCATCCAAATGGGTGGTTGCCGATGCCGCAGCGCTCAAAATGCTCTCTAAGTACAAGAACCTGATAGGAGGCAACATGGTTCTGACGCCGCACACCGGAGAATTCAAGAATCTGTGCGGTATTGACCTTTCAAAGCGCGACCTAAATTACAAGATATATGCTGCAATAGATTTTGCGAAAACGTACGGATGCACGCTTGTGCTAAAAGGCAATGACACTATAATAACCGACGGCACAAGGCTCAAGATAAACAGGGCCAGGAGCGCGACCCTTTCAACAATGGGCACCGGAGACGTTCTCGCCGGGATAATAGCCAGTTATATATCAATAAACAAAGGATCTCTGTTTGAGTCTGCCGCTGCAGGGGTTTACGTCCACACCCAGATAGGGGAGATGCTCAACAAAGAGATTGGGCTTCACGCAACTGCATATGACGTGGCCGTCTCCATACCTAAAGTCATCAAGGAGTTTGACAGGATTAGCTATTGATTTGATTTTGCGGAATGATAATATGCATGAACACGGACCATATGGAGAATTAATCGAAGGGATAGGATATTCCATAAAAGATGCCCTTGACAGGGCAGGATATGGCGAATTCGACGATGAGATAGCAAAGAGCATAGACATATCTAAGATGTTTGGCGATATTTCATCCAGCGTAGTTTTGAGGATAGCAAAGGCGAAGTTGCTAAATGCCGGCGAACTTGCAGAAAGAATAGCAGGGCTTATCGCAAAGCCGAAATATGTGGCAGAGATATCCCAAAAGAACGGCTTTGTGAATTTTACCATAGAGCGAAGCGCTTATTCCAGGGACGTTGTCGATTTCGCAATGAGCAAAGAGAAGATATTCTCTTCAAATGCATGGAGGGGCAAGAAGGCCATAATAGAGTACCCGAGCATAAATCCCGCACATCCGATGCACATGGGCCAGGTTAGGAACGTGCTTTTAGGGGACGGAATTGCAAATCTACACGAAAGGGCAGGATACAGGGTAGAGCGCGAAGATTATATAGACGATTTGGGGCTGCAGGTCGCTGAGGTCATTTGGGGCCTGTCGCACATGGAGAAGATAGGCATAACGTTCGACAGCAATAAGAAATTCGACAGCATGATAGGGGATGTCTACGTCGCTGTGAACAAGCTGCTTGAAGACAAAAATATAAAGGACGAGATTTCGCAGATACTTGTAAACATGGAGCAGGACGGGACATACGAATCAAAGACAGCCAGGGAAATGGCTGAAAGCTTCGTCAAGGCAGAATACGAAACGCTGGCAAAGATGAGCATATATCACGACGTACTTGTATGGGAAAGCGACATAGTAAGGAAGAGGCTCCTTGACGAGGCGCTGGATAAAATGCAGGGAAAAGGAATCATAACAAAACCATCAGAAGGGGAATATGCAAACTGCATAGTTATAGAGCATTCAAAGCTTGGAAACCTTGCCAGCGATTTCGGCGGCCTTAAGGAGGGAGTAAAAGTCCTCGTAAGGAGCAACGGTGCGCCGAATTATGTAGCCAAGGACATCGCATTTCACATGTGGAAGCTTGGGCTGTTGCCGAACAGCTTCGTGTACCACACGTTCATGGAGCAAGGAGCCCGGAAGAAGCTGCTTTACTCTACAGGTACCGAAGGCTCGCAGATGGATTTTGGGGCTGCAGACGTTGCAATAAACACCATAGATGCAAGGCAAAGCTACGAGCAGGCAGTTGTAAGGCTCGTGATAGCGCTTCTCGGCGGAAACGACTATTCGGAAAAGATCAAGCACATAGCGTATGGAGTGGTTGAGCTCGAGGGAATATCGCTTTCCGGAAGGAAGGGCACATGGGTAGGATATACGTGCGATGACCTTATAAGGGAAGCCGAGGAAAAGGCCTCTAGGCTGATAACCGACAGGTTCGAGCTCAGCGATGCAGAAAAGGCAGAAGTCGCAGGCCAAATAGCCATGTCAGCCATAAAATACGAATTCCTAAAGCTTTCCAACGAGAAGAATCTGGTTTTCTCCTGGAGCAGGGCGCTTAACTTCGAGGGCAATTCGGGGCCGTATTGCGAGTACACGCATGCGAGAGCTGAAAGGATACTCGAAAGCTCCGGAGCAGATGCCAAGAAGGCGATGAAAGAAAATTATGCAGTTTCACAGCAGGAATTTGACCTTATAAAAAGGATATCCTACGCACGGACAGTGCTGGAAAAGGCAGTCAGGGAGTGCAAGCCGAACATAGTCATAGAGTACATGACGCAGCTAGCAAGCGAATTCAGCAAATTCTACGAGACAACGCCGATACTGAAGGCGCAGGAAGAAGTCGAGAAAAGCGCAAGGCTAGCAATAACACAGGCTTTCGAGAAGCTGATGGCTGAACTTATGCTTTCTTTGGGCATGACACCGGTAAAACGAATGTAAAAGTGTAAAAAAGACAAAGGTATAAATCAGTTCATTATAAATTTTTCCTGCTAAGATATATGCAATATATGCGGGCCCGTAGCTCAGCTTGGATAGAGCGGCACCCTCCTAAGGTGAAGGTCGCGGGTTCAAATTCGGTTTAATCCGGTGAAAATCCCGCCGGGCCCGCCTGTAAAGTGGTTTTATGGCAAGAATGGATGGAAAGAAGGCAAAGCAAAAGGGAGCAAAGGAGCCAGTATTCCTGGTCAAGAGCGCCTCAAAGCACGGGGGCCTGGACTACCTGCACATAGGGCTAATAGCGCTTGTAATAGTGCTGATAGCGTTGTCGTTTTCTCTGGCCAACTTCAAATCCGTCATAGTGTGCCAATACGGAGTTTCAAGCAACAGCACTTGCATAGCGCCCAGATATAACCAGTCTCAGGTACTTGATGCGGCAGGCAAGGTGCTGGCCAACTACCAGTACATAAACTCCAGCCTTTCGATACTTACCTATTATTCCTACCTGAACAGGTCAAAAGTATCATATCAGCCGTCGACGAATACTTGGTCTGTCATAGTGCCATACAAAGATCCGTTCACCAATTCAACGCTTAACATATCTATGGAGTTTTACGGCTCGAACCTGAGCCTTGAAACGCCTTTCATACAGATGGTAAGGCCAAAGAAGGTAACCAACAACTCGGTAATAGCACAGGGAGTCGTAGGCATAAGCGGAAAGACAACGTGCGTGTCTAACACGCCAGAGCCGGTTTATCTTATAACGGATCCTTACGCTCCTGGCGCCATAAGCAGCATACTGCAAGCCATAAACATAAGCAAAGCCCATTCCAATGAGATAAATATGAGCTACAAGTTTGTCTTTTCAGGATACTCGATAAGCAAATACAAGAATTACGGCGAAGAACAGGCTCAGCTGCTAGGAGCTTATCTGGCATGCGGCTCAAC
>DAHWRK010000018.1 GCA_027339055.1 Microcaldota archaeon
CAGGATCAGGAAGGAAGAAGTAGACGCTTATATGGAACTCAAAAGGAGAAGGGCAGAGACCATGCTGAAGGAGTATGAAGAATATCTTTCAGGAAAATCCTGCAGGTAAGCTTTTGCTGACTGCATAGGCAGCCACAGAAGCTATTTATTATTTGCCATGCCTAAATACATGCTATGATTCTTAATGTACATCATCGATGTGCATTGGCTTAGAAGGTAAGATAAAATGGTTACATATTGCGAAAGATGCAAAAAGGAGATATACAGGCAGTATAAGTGCGATTATTGCGGCAGAACCATATGCAGCAGCTGCATAAAGAGCTCGCAGACAGCCACCAAGATACTTAAAATGACCATATGCAAGGACTGCTGGAGCAACATGCCAAAGCGCAAGGCTTACAAGTCAAAGAAGCTAGTTGTCGCTCAGCAGCAGAAATGAATTGCACATAGCCTTTTTATAGGATTAATCCAAAATCCTTCTGGTGCTGGCTGTGTTGGATCTAAATGCTAACGAACTTGAAATGCTCAATTACTGGAAGGAAACCGATGTCCTGGGAAGGCTCAGGGCAAGGAACAAGGGCAGAAAGCCCTTCTATTTTCTGGACGGGCCTCCTTATACTACTGGAGACCTGCACCCGGGGCAGATGTGGGTAAAGACCGTAAAGGACATAACGCTAAGATACAGGAGAATGAAGGGATACGACGTCAGGGACATACCCGGATACGACGTCCACGGCCTGCCGATAGAGAATAAGGTGGAGAAGAAGCTGGAGCTCAAGTCCAAGCAGGACATAGAGGACAAAATAGGTGTCGGCGAGTTCATAAAGCAGTGCAGGGCTTACGTAGAAGCGGGCATAGGCAGGATGGACAGCGACTTCGAGCGCTTCGGAATAACACTGGATTTCGCGCACCCGTACATACCGTTCAACAAGCAGTACATAGAGACAGGATGGAGCATATTCAAGCAGATAAGCGACAAGGGGCTCTTATACAGGGACACGAAGGCGACGCTTTACTGCCCTCACTGCCAGACCTCTGTCTCGCAGGGCACCATGGAAGCGGAATACATGCAGGACAACGATCCTTCAATAGCCGTTCCATTCAAAGTCGTAAAGAACGATTCCAAGGCAAGGATAAGCCTCGCGGATGGAGATTATTCCCTTCTTATATGGACGACCACGCCATGGACGCTTCCTGCGAACGTAGCTATAGCGGTAAACCCTAAGGAGGTCTACGTGCTTGCAAAGTTCGGAGACAAAAACCTGATAGTGGCGAAGAAGAGGCTTGATGGCACCGCTGCGATGCTTGATGCGAGCCCTGTGGTTCTGGAGGAATTCTACGGCTCTGAGCTCGAAGGCATGGCGTATGCAAATCCTCTTGAGGAGCATTCACCAAAGCAGAAGGAGCTCAGAAAATACCACAAGGTCATACTTTCAGGAGAGCTCGTCACAATGGACGACGGAACCGGCCTTGTGCACATAGCGCCAGGACACGGGCTTGATGATTATAATTTAGGCAAGAAGCTAGGCCTCCCGGTATTCTGCCCGGTAGACGGAAAAGCGGAATATACAAAGGATGCAGGCAAATATGAGGGAATGAAGGTGCCCGAAGAGGCTAACAAGGCAGTTATGGAAGATTTGAAGTCCATGGGCGTTCTTCTTTACAAGGGCAGCATAACGCACAGCTATCCGCACTGCTGGAGGTGCGATTCCAAGCTGATTTTCATAGCCACGAAGCAGTGGTTTTTCAACATATCCAAAGTAAAAAAGAAGCTGCTTTCGGAAAATTCGAAGGTTTCATGGCATCCAGCCGAGGCTATGCAGTGGCAGGCTGACGTGCTTAAAAGCTCGCCGGACTGGTGCATATCAAGGCAGAGGTATTGGGGCATACCGATACCGATATGGGAATGCGAAAAATGCGGTGACACCAAGGTCATAGGCTCGGTGGAAGAGCTTGCCAGGAATGCGACAAGCAAGGAGAAGGTTGAGCGCCTGGACGACCTGCACAGGCCGTACATAGACGCCATAGAGCTCAAATGCGAAAAATGCGGAGGCTCGATGCGCAGGGTCAAGGACGTAACCGACGTATGGTTCGATTCCAGCATAGCCTCAAGGGCTAGCATAGATTCCGAAAAGGAATTCGAAAGGCTATTCCCGATAGATTACATAATAGAGGGCAAGGACCAGCTCAGGGGATGGTTCTCCGGACTGCTGAAGATAAGCGTGCTTGTTTATGGCAAAAGACCGTTCAAGAACGTAGGTGTCGACGGCATGTTCCTGAGCGAGGACGGGCGCGAGATGCACAAGAAGCTCGGCAATTACATAGCCGTGGCTGACCTGCTTAAGATAACCAATGCGGACTCTTTCAGGATATGGAGCTCCGGGCATACGCCCTGGCTCGACCTTTCGTTCAACAGGAGCGAGATGAGGGATTCCGAAAGGACGATAAACGTGCTTTATAACGCAGCCAACCTTATAGACGAATACAGCAAGCTCATAGGCGCAAAGCCCAAGTGGACGCTTCCGAAGGCCGAAGGCCTCGAAAGGGAGGAGCTGTGGATACTCTCGAGAGTGCAGAGCCTGATAGAAAAAGTTACTGCGGCATTGGAGAACTACGAAGCCCACAACGCAGTCAATGCGCTGAAAGAATTCATAAGCGACGATTTCAGCAGGTTCTACCTAAAGGTTGCGAAGAAGAAGCTGCTTGGCTACGACAAGGGCATGCAGAAAAAGGTCCTCAACGTGGTTAGCTATTGCCTCAACACCGTATTGACGCTTGCTTCTCCGGTTATCCCATTCACTTCCGATTACATAGCTCTGCGCATGCTGAAGAGCGTTGACGACAGCGTTTCCATGCAGAAATGGCCAAAGCCCAAGCCTGAGCTCATAGACAAAGAGCTCGAGAGCACTTTCGACATGGTAAAGGAATCTATAAGCGCTTTGCTGAACAACAGGGAAGCCGCGAAGGTGCCGCTCAGATGGCCGGTAAAGCAGGCGCTCATAGAGACTACGAGCGACGAGGTCTACAACACCCTTTCCAGGATGTCAGACATAATAGGAGATTATGCCAATTCCAAGGAGGTATTGGTCAAGAAGGTCAGCAGCGTAGGCCTCGAAGCGAAGCCGCAATTCCAGCGCATAGGGCCGGAGTTCAAGCAGAACGCTTCATTTATAGCAAAATCCATAACAGAAGCGAATCCCGAAGAGATAAAGGCGACATTGGATTCCAGAGGAAAATACGCAGTGCATACGGAGAAGGGAGTCTTTGAGATAGGCCCGGAACACGTAATCATATCGGAATTCAACACCAGCGAAGGAATGAAGAAATTCAAATACGGATACGCAAAGGTAGACAGCGAGATAAGCAGCGAGCTGGCAGACGAGGCGTTCTTAAGGGAGCTTGAGCGCAGGATACAGATGGAGCGCAAGGCGGAAGGCCTGAAGAGGTCGGACAAAATAGAGGTTTACATAAGCGCCGACGAAGACACCGTTTCGACGATAAGAAAGTTCCACGAGCAGTTTGCCAAGGACATAAACGCGAAAAAGGTGGAGTTCGTTCCGGAAATACCTGAATCGCTGAAGCAGGTTCCGCTCGAGCTTATGGATGCAAAGCTCAGGATTGCGATTAAAAAGCCAGGGATGTGAGAATGCGTGCGATGAGCACGGAAAGCTCTTATAAAAGCGTCGAGAAGCTTCTTTTTTCCAAAGGCAGGAATCTTTACGTCATATCCCCGTTCGTCAGCACGTATTACCTAAAAGTCCTGAAGAGAATATCATCGAGAAAGAACGTCTATTTGATAACCAGCGAAGCCGCGTTCAAGAAATCAGTGGAGATATCCGGGTCCTATAAATTCGGAAGACCGAAGGCGGCTCATGCTGCCATAGTGCTTGCAATGTTTGCTGTGGCGTATCTGGCAAGAGAATATATAGCCGCACTTATTTTTCTGGATGCAATAGCCGCATGGTGCATGTTCTATTTTATTGGGATGGCTGGCAGATCCAAGAAGAGCAGGATGCACGTCAGGGTGGTAAGGGGCAACTTCGTGCACGAAAAGGTTTACATATCCGATTCGATGGCTATAACCGGCAGCGCAAACCTTACCTATTCCGGCATGCATAAAAATACGGAAAGGATAGCGATTATAGATAGCAGGAAGGAGATAGGCGAACTTCGAAGGCATTTCGAAGAGTTATGGCACAAAGCCGGCAATTGAGCTTTATCAGGAATCTACATAAAGCATAATAAACTTGTTTGCCTCTTGTATTTATGGCGTACGGGCAAAAGGTTAATATATCTGAAAAAAGAAATGTTTATAATGGTGGTGCAGTGGGTGGTGGGCATAGACCCAATTACAAAGGCCAAAGCGCATTGGAATATCTGATAACCTACGGTTGGGCGATACTCATAATAGTAGCAGCGGTCGGAATGCTTTATTTTTACCTTATAGTGCCAATGTCGGTGCCTCCAAACAATTGCGATTTTATAGTTGGAGTATCGTGCTCTAATTATAACGTTGCAATGAGCCCTGCTTTGGAGAATACGGCAAATGTAAGCCTTATGCTTGAAAATCCGGAGTATTACCCGATAAAGGACCCCGTAATGGTCGTGGGAGTAGGCGCTAGCAATTACAGTTCGGCATGCTCGCCCTCGTTCGTCAATCCCGGGGCTACGTATGTATGCTCGGCCCAGATGCCTGACAGTTTCGGAAGCCACTTTAAGGCAAACGTTTATATAGAGGAATATAACTGTGGATTGAGCAAGTATGGAGAATTCAACGGCACATGCGCCGATCCGCCAATGCAGATTTATAAGGGAGTAGTATACGACACATTCAATCAAAACATAACAGTGAGGCCTACAAGGATGGGAGTAAGTCCGACAACGGCAACCGTTGCAGAGGGGCAGGATTACAGCATAAACAGCACGTTTTATTTTGCAGGAGTGCCTACCCGTGACATAACCATAAACTATACTCTGAACAATACCGACGCCAGGCTTGAAAATCCGGAGGGTTTCGCCGGCCCTTCTGGAAACGCAACTGACACGATTTATGCGGCACATGCAGGAACCGTAAAGGTTACCGCATCGTTTGACGGCTACAGCGCCAACGCCATAATAACCATAAGCTAGGCGCTTTGCTTTCCTTTTTGTTTTACTTCGACAAAATAATCTGGCTTCAATTTTTTCCATGGATTTTGGCATTATTTCTAAATTCTTATTAGAAAGTTCCACAAAACCAATAAATATAACAAAATCCGAATAATTATGTAGCGAGAAGCGAAGTTGATTCCATATGGAGTCCAAACAAAAAAGTGGGGTACAAGAACTGGGGGAGAGCATAAAACAGCTCGCAGATGAAATATGCGACGAGCAGCAACTGGAGCAGTCCTTTGCAAGCGAACTGCAGGCAACCGTGGACCTTGGGGCCATGATTGCTGCAATAATAAAAGAGGAACCGGACCAGAATACAAAAGCAGCGATATCCAACGCGATAGCGCAGAGCACAATACGCATGGTGAAAAAGGCGAACGCGATAAGGAAGAAAAAGCAGATTAGATTCGGCCCAGCTGCAGTCGTAATAGCTGCAAAGGAATGAATCTGAGCTAGCAAATACGGTGCCGCGATTGCGGCACCATTCACCCTCATCATTTCGGCTTTGCTTATTATTTCTTGTTTTCTCTTTTTTGCGTTTTACAGAAAGCCATTTTAAGCTTATCAATAAAACTTATTCTTGAATACCCTATTGTAAATAGGCGATCGTAGTCTAGCCTGGTAGGACTTTGCCCCTCCAAGGCAAAAACCCGGGTTCAAATCCCGGCGATCGCAATTGTTTTTAATACAGTACAATCGCACCTGAGCATGCACATTAGAGCTCGTGCGGCCAAAAAGGCAAGCAGAATCACGGGGGCGAGAGCAGGTGCTGCGGGACTGCCGCTACTCCGACCACTATCGCGAGAAGCGAAGCGAGCAGAAGGAATATCCAGAACAGTACAAGCAGTGCGGTGTAGGTGTTGGATGCCTTGCTCTTGGCTGGCAGCCTGTCGTATATGAGCGTTGCCGGATACGTAAACACGCCCGCCAAGCCGAAACCTATGTAAAGCCCGAGCATGGCAATAGGGCTGGATGTCATCTTTATGAAGTAAGCGCTGAAGCCGTAGTATATTGCGAGAAGCCCGGAGAATAGGGCGAATATGCCAACGTACTGCATGTTCTGCCTGAACCACAATGCTATTGATATGCCGGTTATTGCTATCCCTATCAGCAGAAAAGGATCGTAGAAAAGGGTGTTGTAGCTTCCGGGGAGCGGCCATGTCATTTCTCCGAACAGGCCCAGTATGAGCATCATTATGCCAAGAAGACCTAGAGGCACTGCACCGGGCCTCATTGATTCTTTTATACCCTTGACCCCGTTGGCCTTATAGTACCTGTAAGCAGAAGCCGTAGTGTACAAAGATACTATGCCCGCGAGCGCGAGCATGAAGAGCTCCAATGCCAAGTCGTCAATGAAAACCATTGCACCATCTCGTTAATCCAATACGAAATCCAATCGCATTTATTTAATGGTATATGTTATGCCGCATTTGCATATTTTCCTTTTGAGATGGCATTTGAAGCTTTGCAACATGGTATACTGCATTATACCTGCTTGCAGCAATTCAAGCTATCGTTTTTAGATTTTTACGTAGCTTATCTGTTGTATAGGTGCCTTCATTGCCCGGCAGCATTGATACTACAAGCCAGGATTACCAAGATGCTGATGGCGAAAGCGAAGGCAAAGGCCTTCGAGGAATGCTTGACAGCGTCAAATCCCTTGTAGAATTCTTCTACATAAAGGATGTCCCGTCATACGGAAACAATTTCTTTTTCACAATAGGCATATACCTGCTCGAGCTGTTCGGGGTGCTGGCGGTAACCGGAATAGTGATGGTCATATTCGGGCCCTATTGGTGGAACCTTACAGCTGTCGGAACTTTCTTCAGGAGCATACACCTCTGGGCTGCCGAAGCGTTTGTAACCCTGATATTCGTGCACCTCTTCGTGCAGTTCGCCACGTCATCCTTCAAAAAGAAGAAGCTTGTATGGGTGCTTGGAAGCCTTATGCTTTTTCTGGTATTCCTAGAATACGCATTCGGCATAGGCGTGCAGGGCGGCTTTGTCTCGCAGTGGAACGCCAAGGCCGGAGCCGACCTCTGGAACGGCATGGGGCTCGGCTACTGGATAAACCCGCTGAACATGGCTGCGGTGCTAAGCTGGCACATAGCAATAGTGCCGATACTGCTCGCAATACTCATGTTCGGGCACTACATGCTTGTCAAGCAGAAGGGACTGAGCAAGCCCTACCGCAAGGACATACCCTACAGCATGGTACCGGCAAACCACAAGACCATGTACAGGCGCATGGTTTACGTCCTTATAATAATTCTTTTATTCGCCGTATTCCTCAGGTCGCCGTACATTGCGCCAATTACCATACAGCAGGTTGCGAATACGACTCCGAACGTAATGGCCATTACCCTGATAAGCGAATTTAACTACAGCTCGAGCACGGCGACGTATTTCGACACCATAGACCCTTACACATTCAGCACA
>DAHWRK010000019.1 GCA_027339055.1 Microcaldota archaeon
GAATTCCGGCTTCTTATGCAGTGCGCCCATAGCGCACGGGACCACGTTCACTGCCTCAATCGGGCAGGCCACCGGTGCACAGTGGACCAATGTTGTGTTCTGCTTTGTCCCTGACGGTATAACGTCGCCTTCCTCATGCTCCGGGTATCCTTCGGTTACTGCAGGAAACATGCAGAGCGGAGAATCCGGCACCTACTCATTTACTGTATCGTCTTCCAGCCCCACCGCCAGCGGATACATATGGGCGCAGTACGATGAAGCAAGTTATACCGGATTAATGTCTGAAATCGCTACGGTAACGATGAAGGGATTGACGCCTAGTTCGTCACCCGCGCCCAGTTCTTCGACGAACACTGGCCCGACCATTCCTTCAGGCATAACGTATTATGCGAACGTCATAATATCAAATTCAAAGAGCACTGCCGCACCGTCGCCATTCCAGCAGGAAGTGCAGATACCGGAATCGGACTACTCGAACTACATCTCATACAACGGCGTCTCTGCAAATTTCGAATTCTTCTCCGGCAGCGGAACCATAATACCCGCGTGGATTGAAAGCAACAGCAGCGGCACTTTGACGGTTTGGCTGAGTCTTGCTAACGGGATTCCCGCATCCAACAGCATAACGGTATATCTCGGCTTCGCCCCGACTGCAACAAACCTGCTCTCAAATTCTGGCACATCAGGCATCGGAGAAGCTCCTGAATTATCTTCAACATATGCAGAATACGATGATGGAGCAGATGTGTTCCCGGATTATTATTCTGGAGCAAGCTCCAGTGGATGGACCATAGCAGGCACAGCAGGTCAGACTTCCTCTGCCCCTTCGGGTGCGCCATTCGGTACAAATGCATTATATGCATTAAACTCTGTAGGGAATTATTTATACACCGTAGCAAATGGCCAGTCCTCCAACACAATAATTGAATACTATACTTACATCAATAGGCTAAACGATGTATACTTTTTAGAAAACTCTGGAGGTAGCGGACAAATGGCAAGGCAGGGAGGCACGGGATGGTACGGTATAGCCGCAACGGCATCCTGGACATCGTGGTCTGGGCCCCCTGATTCCGGATCGTGGAGCGGAGAATGGGTTCTCGTAGGAATAGTGGTTGCTGATGGCTCTGCTACCCAATATCTTTCAACTACTCTCGGAAATTATGGAAGCGAACTGGGGCAGAATCCATCTAACACATATACGGTTTCTAATAACGGTAATTATCTCGGGTTGATTGGTGACGCAGATGGCACAAGCGATGAATACTGGAACGGCATTATAGTAAGAGCATATCCTCCCGATGGCGTAATGCCAAGCGTAACCTTAGGATCTGCGTCAGCTAGCTGATTCGGGTTTTTACACGAAGGTGCCGGCTTGATACGCTTGGCACATTAAGTAAATTGCATCTAACTGCAGCAATGGGGCAAAGCATCGGAAACATGCTTATAACGTTTCTCGGTCGTTTTAATGTGGCTGGCTTTTTGATAATAAAGCCGGTCTCTGCAGGCAGCCGCAACACCAACAAGAAACTTTAAATAGATTGCAGAAACAACTAAATACGCTTAATTTTGCATATGTGTTTAATATGGAAGCCAAGGAATCCTATGACATAATAGTAGCAGGAGCAGGCATGGCTGGAAATCTTGCTGCAGCCATTGCGGCTAAGAAAGGTCGCAGCGTATTGCTTTTGGACAGGAACGACCCGGACAATGTAGGAAGGAAGAACAACTGGGGCTGGACATGCGGCGATGCAGTAGCCGGATCGCACCTGGACTTCATAACCTCAAAGACAGGCATATCGTTCTCCAAGCCAGAGCTTGACGTAAAGGTCGACGGAGTGTACGCGCTTTCGCCGGATCTGGAATCCAAATACCTTTTCGACGGCGTAGGATACGTTTTGGACAGGCCGGAATTTGAAAGGAAGCTCAGGGACATCGCAATAAAGAACGGAGCCAACTATGTCACGCAATTTGAGGTCGAAGGGCCCGTTCTGGAAGACAACAAAGTGGCAGGAATATTCGGCAAGGACAAGGAAAAGAATCACACCATATACAAATCAAAGATAGTGATAGACGCGCTGGGAATATCCACAGTCCTGAGAAGGCGCCTTCCTGACAACAAATTCGTGGAAAAGAACGTCGACATAGACGACATAGAGTCGACCGGAAGATATATTATAGAATTCGATCTTGATCATGAGGATGAGAGATATTACGATCCGAAGAATGCGCTCATACACCTGAACCAGACAATGGCGCCAGGAGGATACGGATGGGTATTCCCGAAGAGCGACGGAAGGATAAATATAGGCCTGGGAGTCCAGAAGAGGAGCCTTGACATAAGGAACAAAGCATTAAACAGGAACGACACGCTGCAGAACCTTATAGACCAGTATATAGCTTGGAACCCCGTCATAAAGAACAAGGAGTACAAGCTCTTCAACAAGGACAACAATGGCAAGGGCATATGGTCCGTAGCCGTGAGGAGGCAGATGGAAAGCTTAGTATATGATGGATACATGGGCGCCGGAGACAGCATGGTGATGCCGAATCCGATAAGCGCAGGGGGCATAGGGCCAGCACTGGTATCAGGAATACTTGCAGGAGAAAATGCAGCTAGGGCCATTGAGGAGAATGACACCAGCGTCAAAAGCCTGTGGCAGTACAACATAGATTTCAACAAGGAATATGGATACAAAACAGCAGGGTTGGAAGTTTTCAGGATTTACATGCAGTCGCTCAACAACGACGTGCTGAATTACGGGATAAAGAACTTCCTGAGCGTCAAGGAGGCCAACCAGCTGGCTTTGGGCATGATGCCAGAGCTAAGCCTTGCATCCAAGTTCTCGATAGCATTGAAGGGCGCAAAGAACATAAACGCTTTCAGGGAGCTTCTTTATGCAGTCAACAAGATGAAGGAGCTCAATGCCATTTACATGCAATACCCGAAAAGCCCGGAAGAATTCGAGCAGTGGCGCAAGAGGGTAGAGAAGAGCATGCATGAGGCCAAGGAGAGATTCCAACCAAACCCAATATGAGGGTGTGCCAATGCAAGAATATACAAAATTTGAAAAAGCAAGAGTAGTAGGGGCGAGGGCGCTTCAGCTTGCGCACGGCGCGCCGCCTCTTATAAAGGTGCCTGAAGACATAACCGAGCCGCTAGATCTTGCCGAGATAGAATTCGAAAAAGGAGTAATACCGATAACGATAATTAGGGACTGAGCTTTTTATGCTTCCCTCTTTTTGTGTTATGGGATTCGTAGCTTGAGCTTAGCGTTTTTACTTTTCCCATATATATTCCGTCTATGGAGTATACGTCCGCATCAGAATAGTCAAAAACCCCGTTCCTGAACAACGGGCTTATGTTGTCCTCGTCTTTTCTTTCGGCGCCAACAGCGGTGCCAAGTATTAACGGATTGAATGCAGGCATTACTATGAGCTTGCGGGCATTGGACGATGCGTAGAACCTTTTCGCAGCCTTCTCGTTTATATCGGCTATCAGCCACGCCTTTTCCGAATATATGCCCCCGTTTGGATCTATTATCCTGACCGCAACGTGGTTGTGGCCAGTAATCAGGGCTTTCTTCGACATTGCCTCCTTTGATGGCCATTTGTTGCCATGCAGCAGAGCGTAGTCGCCTAGCATCAGCTCGTCCACTAATTTGATGCCCGTTATCTCGCCCATATGTGCATCGTGGTTTCCCCTCAGCGCAACCACTTCGAAATTTGAGAGCGATTTTGAGAAATGCTTGATATCGTTCTGCTCCCAGGATTCCGGATAAAGTATGCTGTCCTTTATGTCCCCTAGAAGCACTATGCCTTTGGCCGAAAACGTGTCTGCAAGCGACAGGAGCTTGCGTGACATCTGCTCCCACAGGCTATAGACTTTTATGCCCTTGTCGGATATCCTGCGCTCGGCCCCTATGTGTATGTCGCCGATTACCAGCCATTCGCTGCGCTTTGCGCTTATCAGCAGCGCCGGCTCTCCGTATACGAAACGCATGCCTTTAAAGTTGGGTTTTTCCGACGTTCAAACATCTTAGGAGCCTGTGCGGCTCCCGATATAGCTTAGACACAGAAATATTATTATAGGTAGGAACAGAAATGAATCCATGGCAGGAGCTTCACCTAACATAGGCAGCATTTACGGCATACCCATAGAGCTGCACTGGACTTTCATAGTGATGATGCTGCTAGCCCTGGCTATAAGCGTTAACCTGTTTATAATATTCGTTTTGCTTTTCGTTTGCGTATTCCTGCACGAGCTTGCACATTCGGTTACAGCAATAAGGAACAACATAAGCGTGAAAAAGATAATATTGTACCCGCTTGGCGGCGGCTCCATGATAGACATGGACGAGGTACCGCCAAAGCTGGAATTCATGATAGCCATAGCAGGCCCTGTTTCAAGCTTCCTGCTTGCGTTCATTTTCGGCATGGCGGTCATATTCATACCTGCCGGGACGATTGAGCTTTTCGTGCAGCTTCTGTTCGTACTAAACCTGCTGCTGGCCGTATTCAATATACTGCCGTGGTTCCCCCTAGATGGGGGAAGGGTGCTCAGAAGCTGGCTGGAGAAGAAGAGGGATTTTCTTTCCGCAACAAAGCTTACAGTCAGCATAAGCAATGCGATAATAGTGCTGTTTGTCATAGGAACCATAGCCTTCGTTGCTGTAGAGAACGGGTATTCGCTGCTTTATAAGGAATTCATAGTGCTATGGGACGTCTTCATCGCAGTGTTCCTCTATGGAGGGGCCAAGGCAGAGCTCCAGGGCGCATATGTAAAGGAATACACAAGCGGCATAAAAGTAAGCGCTGCAATCAGCAAAAACTACATAATGCTTAAAGGAAGGCCTGACCTATACGATATTTACAAGGCAGTTATGAAAAGCCATACCCACATAGTCCTCTTCAGGGAGAATGGAAAGATTTACATCGTTTCGCGCCTTCCCAGAAACATGCTGGCCGGAGGCCTTATAAACAATATGGACGTTGGAAAGATCAGCATGCCGCTGAGCGAATTTGATGCAAATGCGCAGATATACAGTGCATACAGCAAGATGCAGAGCGAGGGCACAAGCATAGCGGCAGTCATGAAAAGGGGCAAATTGGTCGGCATTGTGCAGATGCAGCATATGGAGTCGGTGATTTCGCTGCACTTGGCGCACACTAGGGGAAACTCTAAAAACGTTAAAGGCTAAGAGTTATTAGGCGACGGTGCGGTCAATGCTTTACCTTGAAAAGCTAATTTTACACAACTTCAAGTCTTTCAGAAACACGACGATAAGTTTTAGCGGCGGCTTTAACTGCATTGTCGGGCCCAACGGCTCCGGGAAGTCGAACGTATGCGACTCTCTGCTTTTCGCGTTCGGCGAAGGATCGCTTAGAAGAATGCGAGTCACTTCGGCGGCTCAGCTGGTTAGTGACCTTGGAGCTCCGAAAAAGGATTTGCAGGGCAAGAAGACTTCGGTCAGCATAGTCTTGAATGGGGACAGCGAAGTGACGGTTACAAGGATAATAAAGCCAAACGGCAAGATAAGCCACAGGCTAAACGGAAAGCGCATGACAAGGCAGGAGATAAGCGACTATCTCAGGGCCAACAATTGCATGATAAGTGATACTAATACAATAACGCAGGGAGAAATAGTGAGGCTACTAAGCCTTAACGCAAAGGAGAAGAGAGGGCTCATCGACATAGCTGCAGGCATAAAGGAATTTGACGACAAAAGGGAAGCATCTGAAAAGGAGCTCGAGAAGGTGGAAGAAAAGATAACAGAAACAAAATCGCTTCTCGGAGAAAGGCTCGGCTTCCTGGAGGAGCTTAAGAAGGAGAAGGAGGCCGCAGAGAAATACTCAGCAATGTCGTCCAAGGCCAAGCAGATAAATTATACCATACTTTACAGGAGGAGCGAAGGGATAAAGGCAGAGCTCAAGGGCATAATAGACGGCCTCTCACAATCGGAGAAGGAGATAAATGAGATAAGAGCTAAGATATTGGAACTTGATTCTATAGGCGAAAAGCTTTCCTCGGAAAGGAGCGCCAAGGCCAAAGCGCTCAACGAGAGATCATCAGAATTGAACGATTCCAACAGGAAGCTGGAATCCCTGAAAAGGGAGATTGCAGTAGCCGAATCCGAGATTAAGGCATCCGTGCAGTTTTCGGAATCTGCAGCCAGGGAAATAGACGCGCTGAGGGCAGATATGGAAAAGCAGGGCGCCAAGCTTGAACTTAACAGCAAGGAGCTTCCCGGGCTCGATGCCGAAATATCCGAAATGAGGAAAGAATTGGAGAGGAGCAGAGGCGCAGTGGGATCTGCAGAGGGTAAAAAGGACGTTGAAGAGTATGAAGAGAAGATTAAGCTCATAGAAAAGATTTCGGCAGAGATGGAATCGGCCAATAGGGAGCATATGCAGGCCATGACCCGCATATCCGGATTGGAATTGCAAAAGAAGTCCGTAGAGGCAGAACTCGGAAGGATTTCCAAATCCGTCGAACAGCTCAGGGAAAAGGAGCGGGAAATATCCGCCGCGTCGAACAGGGCGAACAGGGAGCTTTCCGAGGCAAGGGCGGAACTCGAAGGATTCAAGTCGAGAAGGAAGTCCGTAGAGGCAGAGCTTGCGCAGATTTCGGAAAGGAAGATATCCTTAAGGGAAAGCCTGGCTACCTACGGCAGCGACACCAACAGGTCGGCCAGAATATTGACTGAGAAGCTTGGAAACGGGTTTTATGGGAGAGCGGCGGAGCTCTGCAAGTACGACGAGAGATACGCCGAGGCAGTAAACGCGGCAGCAGGGGCTAGGCTAAGCTATTTTGTGGTGGACAAGGTAAGCACTGCGGACAAGGCAGTTAAGATATTGAGGGAAAACAAGCTTGGCAGGGCTTCCTTCATACCCTTGGACATAATCAGCTACACAGACACCAAACCCATTGGCGAGGGAGACCCGCTCATAGACCTCGTCGAGTTTGAGAGCAGGTTCGCAAACGCTTTCAAGTTCATATTTTCCAATACCTACCTCATCGGTGATATAAAGTCCGTGGCCAAGGGGAGCAGGCACAGATACGTAACCCTTGAGGGAGAGATACTAGAGCAGTCCGGGGTTGTTTCAGGAGGTTTCTCCAGAAGCTTCAATTATGCGAAGTCAGTGGCCGAGCTCAAGTCTGCAGAGGACAGGGAAAAGGCATTAAAGGACGAGCTCGAGAGCATACAGGGGTTGGAAGAGGAATCCAGACA
>DAHWRK010000001.1 GCA_027339055.1 Microcaldota archaeon
GACACTACCATACCTGACATGATAGCCGCAGAGCTTTCGGGCAACGACGACGTCATATTTACTGGAGTGACCAAGGACCATCCGGAAACCGGAAAACCGCAGCTGATAATAAAGACAAACAAGAAGAAAGCCGCGGAAACGCTTGAAAAAGCTCTTGAAGCCATTGACGAGAAGATAGCCGAGATAAAGAAGGGCATAAACGCCAAGCAGTGAATCTCGGAAAGCGATAAATCTTTTTCTTTGTTTATCCTTAAATATGAAGGAAGGAGTGCGTATACTTGCAGTCGCCAGCGGGCCGATCTACGAAAGAAAAAAGAGGACTACACTGCTCGTAGGAATAATAGGAAGAATGGGGACAATCGAAGGAGTCCTTTCAGACAGGATTATTGTCGACGGAAATGATGCGTCTTCAAAGATAATAAAGATGGCGCGCAAGTCGCGCTTTGGAGACCAAATAAAACTCATTGCAATCAACGGTATAGCGCTTGCGGGCCTCAACGTTGTAGACGTGAAAAACGTAGAGCATCGCACTGGAATACCTGTGGTAGTGCTTACGCGAAAGAAGCCAGATTTCAAGGCGCTTGAAAAAGCCCTTATGAATTCCAGAGAGGGCCGCGATTTGATAAACAGCAAAATCGCTGTAGTAAAAGCCTTAAACTCCGAAAGGCCCTTCAAGAGAGCACATAGTTTTTATATACAGTCTGATGAAAAAATCGATCATGGCAAGGTAGTAGAAACAGCGTTCGAGCTTCTAAGGCTCGCACACATGATCGCAAACGGAGTCAGCACAGGCATTTCAAAAGGGAGGATATGATACGAGTATATGTGTGCTAGTTATGGTTGTTTTATTGATTTATGACTACTGCAATGGCTGCACAGAAGCCTTAAATATCGGAAAGCGCGCTTCTTTGCTTGATAGAATGGATATAAGGGCTTCTGGACGGAATTGTCTCTTTGGACAAGCACTTGTTTTTAGCTAGAAGCCTGCATGCCGAGCCTGTTGCCATTGTTTTTGCATTTCTTAGCTCTGGCTATTTTCCGCTTCATGCTTACCATAGGGTGAGAATATGGAATATGAAAAACAAAAGATAGACGCAGGAATAGGAAAAAAGGGCATGCCTAAGCCCTTGCACGAGATGTCGGAAAAGGAGAGAATTGAGCGCGCTGCCAGGATACGGATAGGATCGGAGATAATAGCATATGCAGAGGGCTTCATGCGGAAGGAGGGCTTTGCGCAGATGCTGCCGGTACTTCTGTCGCCGATAACCGATCCGCTGTGGCCTGACCCTGCTGCCGGGATATATAAAAGGCTCGAAGTTGACATCTATGGGACTACGGTAAGGACAATGCACAGCATGATAGTGCACAAGCTTGTCGGCACATCGCTGCTAATGGGCCGATTTTTCGTAGTCTCGCCGAACATAAGGCTCGAAAAGCCGGAAAGGGCTGGCACTGGCAGGCACCTGTTTGAGTTCTCCCAGATGGATTTTGAGGCGCAGGGATATTCCGCAGCAGATATACGCTCACTTATAGAGAGAATGCTGCAAGGCCTTGTTGAGCATGTTGGAAAAGTTATGGAGAAAGAATTTTCAGAGATAGGGGCGGAAGCGCCAAAATTCGGGATCCCTTTTGAAGTGCATGAAAGGGCAGAGCTGGAAAAGGAATACGGCGTGGATTGGGAAGAAGAACTGCCGAAACACATAAGCGAGCCTGCGTGGATAGTGGATCTTCCCAGGGAGTTCTACGACTATGAGGACCCAAAAACGCACAAGTGGGACAACTTTGACCTTTACCTGCCGAAAAGAGGCGAGCTGGTTACAGGTGCGCTGAGGGAGTTCGAATACGATAAGATGCTGTCCAAGATGGAAAGTGCAGGAGTAAAAAAAGGGCTGTACTCTTTGCTGCTGGAGCTTGCAAAGGAGGGAAGAATAAAGCAGAGCGCCGGCGCGGGCATAGGAATGGAAAGGCTCATAGCCTGGATTACGGATGCCTCGCATGTCGGCGATGTGCAGGCATTTCCGAAAGTACCGGGAATCGTATACGATCTTTGACTTTGTTGGAAGGGCGCCTTGCCCTTCTTTTTCAGTTCCAGCGAGTTTCGTATATGTAATCGCTTAGAAGCTTATCTGCTTCCTGCCTGAAATATTTTTTGGACATTTCGTTTTTCTTCGAAGAGCCGTCTGCTATTTCTATATGGTGCTGCTCTGACCTGAGAAGTGTTTCCAGCTTGAGCTCGCTCATCGCTTTCGACATTTGGCTCTCGTTGTCAAAGTATATTGCTATAACAGATTCATGAGCTCCTGAATTGTGCTTGGATTTCCTGGCCGCCAATTCACCGCCGTAGTCAGTCAGCTTTTTTTCAAGCGCAGTCCTTGTTTTCTCCAGGTCTTCCGAATCTCTCGAGCTAATTTTAACGAATATAGCTTTATCTGAATAGTCCGACTTTTTGGTTATGTTTTCCATAAAAACACATCGAGTAATTTTCTTGGTTTTATATTTATATGATGCATCACGATTCGTCAATCGGCGTATGCGGCTTAAAAAGGCGTTAAAGCATTTAGCGCCATGTTGCATGCGTTGCAAACAGCGATATGTCTGCAGACGGCGCGCTTATAATAAGGTATAAATACTTTATCCCTAAAAACAATAGTGCTTGTTGTGGTTATTTTGGACCACTATTTGTTCCGATGCAATTTTGCATGCTTAATATGAAAATTCCTGCTTGGAATTGGATGCAGTCTTGAGGAGTGCAATAAGGTACCGACAATTGCGATAAATATGGCCGTTCCAGACATCGATTCCAGTCGATGCTGCTGGAGGGCACTGCTATCAGATTTCGACAGCCATGCAAGTTCGCTCAGCGGCTTCGCTGGGCAGCGTACGGCTCAGTAACACGTAGTCAATCTACCGTAAAGAGGCGAATACCCATGGGAAACTGTGGCTAATGCGCCATAGGCCAGGGATTCTGGAAGGAGCCCTGACTTAAAGGAGCGCGAATTGCAGCGTTTCCGCTTTACGATGAGACTGCGGCGGATCAGGCAGATGGCGGGGTAACGGCCCACCATACCTATAACCCGTAGGGGATGTGGGAGCATAAGCCCCGAGAAGGGCACTGAGACAAGGGCCCTAGCACTACGGTGTGCAGCAGGCGCGCAAACTCCACAATGCGCGTAAGCGTGATGGGGGGAATCTGAGTGGTTCACTTTGTGAACCTTTTGCCAAGTATAGCAAGCTTGGCGAATAAGTGCTGGGCAAGACCGGTGGCAGCCGCCACGGTAATACCGGCAGCACAAGTGGTGTCCACGATTATTGGGCTTAAAGCGCTCGTAGCCGGCTGATGCCGTCTCGCGTGAAATATTGGCGCTTAACGTCAATGCGTGCGCGAGATACCCATCGGCTAGGGAGCGGGTGAGGTCAGGAGTACTTATGGGGGAGGGGTTAAATCCTGTAATCCTATAAGGACTAACGGTGGCGAAGGCGCCTGACTAGAACGCATCCGACGGTGAGGAGCGAAGGCTAGGAGAACGAATCGGATCAGATACCCGAGTAGCCCTAGCAGTAAATTATGCAGACTCTGGTGTTGCAAGTATCACGAATGCTTGCAGTACCGTAGCGTAAGTGTTAAGTCTGCCGCCTGGGGAGTACGGCCGCAAGGTTGAAACTTAAAGCAATTGGCGGGGGAGCACACAAGGGGTGGATGCTGCGGTTTAATTGAATCCAACGTCGGAAATATTACCAGAAGCGACGGCAGTGTGAAGGTCAGACTGAAGATCTTACCTGACAAGCCGAGAGGTAGTGCATGGCGACCGTCAGCTCGTGGTGTGAACTGTCCGGTTAAGTCCGGTAAGTCTATGAGTGATACAATGACACAAAAGCTAAGACTAACGCCTGATACAAGCTACATGCTTGGAATATACAGGTGCAACAGGGGAAAGCGGATTGAACTGTCCTCAAGCGACGATGATATGATTGCAAGGTTTGCCAAGCTCGCAATGGACGAGTTCGGCATAGAGCCTAACAAGATAATCATCGATAGCGAGGGCACAGTCAGGAAAACTTTCTTCTACAACTCCACGATGGTGAAAAGGTTTGAAAAGGCGCTTGAAAGAAGAGTAAACATATTCAAGTACGCCAATGCATATTCCGGAAATTACTTCGCGGCGCTGTTCGACTGCAACGGAGGCAAGGATGCGAAAGGCATCTTTCTGAAGGGCATGGACAGCGTTGACGAGGTAGTACTCGAAAGGCTCAACATACACACGGACAAAAGGGGCAGCAAGGATTACCTTGCAAACCAGTCCGCATTTATAACGCTAATAAAAGATTACAGCCTTAGAATTGCGAGTATTATTCATTGACCCGGAAACGAGCGAGACCCTCGCTTACAGTTGCTACCTGCTTAGAGATAAGCAGGGCACTCTGTTAGGACCGCCTTCGTTTAAGGAGGAGGAAGGAGAGGGCGACGATACGTCAGTATGCTCTGAATCTTCTGGGCTACACGCGGCATACAAAGGTCGGCACAATGAGATGCAACACCGAAAGGTGAAGCTAATCCCCTAAAACCGGCCCAAGTTCGGATTGAGGGCTGAAACTCGCCCTCATGAAGCTGGAATCCCTAGTAATCGCTTGTCACTATCGAGCGGTGAATACGTCCCTGCTCCTTGCACACACCGCCTACCAAGCCACCCAAGTGAGGTCTTAGTGAGGCAGCGCCACTGGCGTTTTCGAACTAAGGTTTCGCGAGGTGGGCTAAGGTATAACAAGGTATCCGTAGGGGAACCTGCGGATAGATCACCTCAAAAATATAAGTGTGCGGGCCATATATCGGTACCTGCATAAATCCTCAAGACTGCAATTTTTTAATTGCTTACCAGCGTGAGCTATCTTCTTTTTCGAAACGTTTTTAGCTGTTTAAAACAATAAATGCACGCAAGTGATAGAATGAACTTCTCAAAGCAGACAGACAATTTTCCAGAGACGTTTTACGCGTTCATAGAGATACCCCAGGGCAGCGGCATAAAGTACGAGTACAAGGAGGACCTCGAAGCAGTCGTAGTCGACAGGTTTCTTTTCACTTCTATGACATACCCTACGAACTATGGGTTTGCGCTTGGAACAAAGGGAAAGGACGAAGATCCCCTTGACGTGCTCGTAATGTCGCAGGTGCCGATATCCAGCGGCATGGTGATAAAGGTAAGGCCCATAGGGATCGCGGTGATGAGCGACGAGGAGGGCTCGGACAACAAGGTCATAGCAGTTCCGGTTGAAAAAGTAGACCCGGCTTTCTCTTCATACAAGGATGCCCAGGACATACCGGAATTCATGAAGAACAAGATAAAGCATTTCTTCGAGCACTACAAGGAGCTTGAGAAAGGGAAATTCATGAAATTCGAGAAGTTCGAGAGCAGGGAGGAAGCAATGAAAGAACTAAAGGAATCGAGAGTCTGAACCCGTTTAAAGGGCTCGGCTTTCTCTTATTTATTTTTTTCTTTCCAATGCTGCTTATGTCATTGGTTCTTTTGTATGCAAAGAAAACGCTTACCGAAGCCAGATTGCAAAGGCAATATTCAACAGCGTTTCCAAAAAGAATTTTGCAATAAGCGCTTCAGGTGCAGAGCCTGCAAAAGAGGTCAGCTCAGGCGCAATAATGCTTCTAAAAAGCAGGTACGGAATAGACATGAGCGGTCAGAGGCCAAAAATGCTCACTGAAGATATGCTAAAGTCAGCTTCAAAAATAATAACAGTGTGCAATCCTGACGACTGCGTGCTCCTGCCTGAAAGCTACAACGCCGGGCACTGGAACATACCGAAATTCGAAGCGATGGACGAGGAAGAGAAGGAAAAGAGCCTATAAATTTATATGGGAGGGTAAAAAAGCGGGCAAAGGAGCTTGAAGAGAGTTAAGCACATTGCTAATCGGCCCTAACTTTTTATATCACTATATTGTGCATCATTTGCCGCGAAGTTTAAAAGGCCCCATCAGTAAATTTTGGAGTTCTTTCTTGGACTCTTCGGTGCCGTATTTATTTATCGCTTCTGTTATTGCCTTTTCTAGACTTGGAATTTTAACGAATTTCAGCAATTTTTCTTGTGCGTTATTTCTGGCAAACTTTGCAATAAAGTCGGCAACAGTATCAGAGTTATCATAGAATCTTGATCCAAGTATTGAAGGTAATTTTTCAGCTAAAGCCAGCATTTTATTAGAAGCCACATATGACAAATTATAAATCACACTATTCGTAATAACCTCCTCATTGGCCTTTGACTTTGTACGCCTCTTAAAGAAAGAAACATGCTCACTGGCTGCGATTTGGTTTGGATGCCATGGACCATCAAATAATGGATCTGATTCAATTCTGTGTGCTATTTCTGCTGTAATGGAAGCCAGTCCGTAAGCATAATTATAATCGCTCAGATTATACGGATATGATTCTGATTTGATTGATGCGGTGCCATTATCACCAAATTTATACGCCAAATCCAAGGCCTTCAAAAGTATTTGTTTGTCGGTTTTTGGGTATCTTTCCAAAGGGTAATAAAACAAAATTGAATAAAACAGTTCATTACGGTCGCAACCACGGTCACACTTGGAGCCAGAAGAGTCATTTAGATGGATATCATGCCCAGGTTGGTCTCTTAGCCAAAGCAGTTCATATGCTTTCAAACGGTCCATAGTGTTTAGAAGTTTTAGCCTTTGTTCGTTGCTCCCATATTTAGCAATATAGTTTATTAGGTAAGTGTGCTCTATTGCCGTTTCATACCTTAGAGGGATTGGATGGCCTTCTCTACTCCACGAACCACCACCATACACTGCAACTTCCACTTGGTGTTTTTCATCAGCCTTTAGCACTGATGCGTCTTGTAACCAATCCAGAAAATCTGAAACAAGACTAAAGCCGGTTTTGGATGTAAATAGGGAATAAGCTAATTTTTCTTCCTCTCCAGAATTAAGTATTTTAGAATCTGCTGGATTATCCACTTTTTTTATGCATTCCCATAATTTTTTAATCATCGCTTTGTTATTTATCTTTATAAACATAGGTGCAGTCGCTTTCAGCAAATCTGGAGCCTTTGAGGTTATAACATCTAAAAGCTTTGATTGCACCTCTTCGGATACGGTAGTAAGAAGTATTTCGTATACTTTTTTGCCTCCGTAGCTGATTTCAAGCAAATCTTTGACATTGTAAAAATTTAAAAATTCCAACTTTTGTTCTGTCGACCATGAGCTTGCTGGCAGGTCTACTGAATTTTTTTGCGCATCTGATATATACCCTGTTTGATTTTTATCATTCTGTTTTTTATCCAAAGATTTGTCAACGGAAACCATATAATCACTTTGTAGTAAATATTATTAAAATCGGCCAAATATATAGCCTTTTACCATAACTTATTTAGATAGCGTAAATTATTGACAAAATTTCGTTTTTAGGAAGTTTAGGCTCTTGTCCAAAATGCCTTTTTGCCGGAAATTTACCCCGAATAAACCCAGAAACAGAATAGCTTTTTCTAGTGGCAAAATCGCTATAGTTAAACGCCATATTAAAAAGAAAGTTTCGAAAGCTGCCCGTCCATCTCTACCGCAACGCTGCAGTTTTTGTCTCTGCAAAATGGGCGCGACCATTTGAGCAGCGGCAGGGCCGCCTTGTCCAGATCGCTGCCCTTGCTCATAATAACATAGCGTATTGAATCGTTATCCTTGCGTATAAGCCCATTGCGCTCCATCAGCTTTAATACGTCAGCAAGGCCCTTTGGGCTTATTGGAGAGAGCCTTTCCAGGAGCTGGTTGTATCTAGAAGGGCCATAAACTGCTATGCTGTTGAGTGCCAGGAGAAGCCATTTCTTTGATACCAATGCCAATGCATCCTGTGCAGAGCATGAGCTTGAGCTTTTCATTAAACCACCTTACACTTTATAACTATAAAGTTTATAGTTTAAATACTTTATCTGTTCTTATATAGCAATAGATTGCATGAATGGCTATGCGCAAGAAAGCGGTTTTGAAACTTATGGTGGCACAGCCGCAATCCTTAAGGCGCTTAAAATAAGGTTCTTGATATTCTTCATAGCGATGTTCGTATTTTACTACGCGATTTTCTCGTATTTCAGTTTCGGGCTTGTCCTTTTTGGAACAGTGTATTATTTCTATTATATATTGGCTTCTTCTCTTGCACTTTCGATACTAGGGGCTTTGTCAATAGTCATTGGGCTCTATTCCCAAAAAACAGCTAGAGGCAACGCGAGGGGCAACAAGACCGGAATATACGCTTTTGTAGTAAGCCTCGTGCCCTCAACCATGTGCTGCACTCCGGTTATACCATCTATCCTTGTTGCAGTTTTTGGATCCGGAGGCATTGCACTTGCTTCTGGTACTATACAGGGAGCACTTTCGAATTTCAGCCCGGTTTTCATCGTAATGGCAGCATTACTGCTTTATTATTCAATCCATGTCTCGTTGAAGAGGATAAAGAAACCTTCGTGTGAATGTTAGCTGGTGAAAAAATGCAAAAAAAGAGAATTATCTATGTATTTGCGGCAATATTAATTGCAATTGCTCTTGTATATTTCTTTGGGATAAATCGGAGCTCAGGAGCTTCGCAGTCGTTTATGCCGGCAGTTGGTGCAAAGGCTCCGGATTATTCTTTCATATATGCTTCTAACGGGACTGTGGCCAATGTCTCGTCTTTAGAAGGCAAGCCTGTCCTTCTTTGGTTTGTCGCAACGTGGTGCAGCGGATGCGCAGTGGGAAACGAAATGCTAAATAACAACATCAGCTACTTCAAAAATAAAGGCATAAATGTAATCGAAATTGAGCTTTACAGAGACCTGGGTTATAGTGGAGCACCCATAAACACATTCGTAAATGATTATGCGCCAAATGTGACTTCCTACAGCAACTTCAGAAGCGCCATTTCAGGTTATAACTTATCTCTCACATACGACAAAGACGGTTATCTTGACATATATTATTTAATAGGGCCAAATGGAAAGATAGTTTATGAGAATGACGGCAGCCTTGCAGCCACGATGAAAAATCTTAAAAGTAGAATAAACTCTTTATCTGGCTCATTATGATAAAACAGGTTTTATAAATGGAAAAATTCGACTATGCGATAATAGGACAAGGAGCTGCAGCTTTCGCAGCAGCGATAAAAGCCAACGAGCTTGGCAAAAGCACAATAATGATAGGTAAAAATGCCACAGAAGGAGCAACGCTTGGAGGCACGTGCGTGAATGTCGGATGCGTGCCCAGCAAGCGCATGATAACAGTAGGAAGGTTCGTTAGGGAACTTAGGACCAAGCGCTTTGGAGGTTTGGATTACAGGCTTGGCAGCTTGAAATACAATGAAATAGTCCAGGAAAAAGACGATCTGATAAAGGAATTCCACGAATCCAAATACGCGGATGTTATCGATTCACTTGAAAAGGTCACATATTTGAACGAGTTCGGCTCAATAGAGGGAGCCAACCATATAAGAGCAGGATCAAAGGAAATAGAGGCAGACAGGATATTGATAGCAACAGGGGCAAGGTCATTTGTACCTAAAGTACAGGGCATGGACAAAGTAAAATACCTAGACAACGAAAGCGCCTTGTCGCTTAAGGAGCTCCCGGAAAGCATGATAGTAGTTGGAGGAAGAGCCGTAGGATTGGAATTTGCACAGATGTTCTCGATGTTCGGGACCAAGGTTACGGTATTGCAAAGGAGCCAGACGATACTCCCGAATTGGGAGCCGACAGTCTCAAAGCATTTGGAAAAATACTTGAGGGAAGATGGAATAGAGATAAAAACCAATGTGGAAATAAAATCGGTTGCGGAGAGCAACGGCAAAACCGAAGTTAAGGCTTTGGTTAATGGAAAAGAGGAAAACATAGCCGCTGACAAATTGCTCATAGCAACCGGAAGGACCCCAAATACAGAAAAGCTGGGCCTGAAAAACGTCGGAGTAGAAACTGATGAAAAAGGCTTCATAAAAATAGACAGGATCCTGCAGACTAACATTAAGGGCATTTACGCAGCAGGAGACGTTACAGGAAATCCAATGCTTGAAACGCTTGCATCCAAAGAGGGAAATATAGCTACGCAGAATATGTTTGGAAGCAAAAAGCTGATAGATTTGAACGAAGTTCCCAGCGCAGTGTTTACAGAGCCAGAAGCGGCAATGGTTGGCAAAACCGAAGAACAGGTGATAAAGGACCTCAATAATTGCGGCTGCAACGCGCTTCCAATAGCATTTGTACCGAAGTCAAAAATAATATCCGACACGAGGGGTGTCATAAAAGTAGTGATAAACCCGAAAACCCATGAAATACTTGGAGTGCACATGCTCGGGCACGG
The DNA here is from genome assembly GCA_027339055.1 of Microcaldota archaeon. GTDB lineage: Archaea > Micrarchaeota > Micrarchaeia > Micrarchaeales > Micrarchaeaceae > Micrarchaeum_A. Next base: position 10,337 of record DAHWRK010000001.1, read on the forward strand.
AGCCGCAGACCTAATACATGAAGCAGTGATGGCAGTAAAGTTCCACCTGAAATTAGAAGATGTAATAGACACTGTACACGTATTCCCAACCATGAGCGAGGGATTCAAGCTCGCATGCCAATCCTTTTTCGCAGACATATCGAAGCAGAGCTGCTGCACAGTATAGCTTATCCAAAGCTGCATGGAATTAATTTATACTTTGACTGCTAAAATTGGCTGTGATTACATGGAGGGGAATAAAAGCAGCCTTATTTCGATTATAGAAAAATACAAAGACGACATGGTAAGCACCATGTCAAAAATGGTTTCGATACCTTCGATTTCCCCAATGAGCGATGGAAAAGGAGAAGGAGCAAGGGCAGACTTCCTTGAAGGAAAGCTCAAGGAATGGGGATTTGAAGTCAAAAGGTATGATTATGTCGACGAGACAAACACCAAGAGGCCAAATCTTGTGGCCAAGCAGGGAAACAATGAAAGAACCGTGTGGTTTGTGGCACACATGGACACCGTTGCTCCTGGCGACAGGTCGTTGTGGCTTACAGACCCTTTCAAAGCCGAGATAAAAGATGGCAGAATTTACGGAAGGGGAACCAATGACAATGGGCAGGACTTGATAGCGTCGATATACGCACTTAGGGCGATTAAGGAATTTGGAAGCGATACGACTTTCAATATGGGCGTTGCGTTGGTAGCGGACGAGGAGCTTGGAAGCAGGTACGGGATACAGCAGCTCCTGCAGGAGCAGGGAATATTCGGCGATAATGATATGTTTGTAGTTCCTGATTACCTGAGCGAAGGAGGAAGCATGGTGGAGATAGCAGAGAAGGGCTCCCTTTGGCTCAAGATAAAAGTGAACGGCAAGCAGGTGCACGCAAGCACGCCGGCGCTCGGAGTCAACGCAAACAGGAATGCCTCAAAGCTCATAACAAAGATAGACGAGATGCTGCACCAGAAATACAACGCAACGGATAACATTTATCAGCCACCTTATTCGACCTTTGAGCCTACGAAGAGGGAGAAAAACGTAGACAGCGTGAATATAGTCCCTGGTTCTGACATTTTCTATTTTGACTGCAGGGTGCTTCCTACGTACAAGCTGGACGATGTGCTTAACGACGTAAAGAGCGTCTGCAATTCTGACGATTTCAAAGCGGTTAAGATAGAGATAGAAACATTCAGCAGGGAGGATCCGGCAGAGCCTACAAGCATGGATTCGGATGTGGTAAAAAGGCTGCTCAAGAGCATAAAAGAGGTTATGAATGTGGATGCGAAGCCCATGGGCGTAGGCGGAGGCACGTGCGCAGCATTCTTCAGGCACAAGGGATTTCCTGCAGTTGCATGGGGCACTGAAGCCGAAGATATGGCACACCAGCCGAATGAATATTGCAGAATAGACGATATGGTAAACGATGCGAAGGTATTCGCCAACATGTGCCTATGAATTGCCTTGTATTGGGATGCTGCCTTATCTTATAAGCATTCCCTGGGCTATGCGCTTCGAGCCTCCGCCCTTGAACTCCTTGGCCTTGAGCTTAGTTAGGCTTGACTTGAGGAACTCGCTTGCGTCCTTTCCCGAATCGTTTCCGGATATGCAGACAACGTTTCCAGATTTGTTGTAGAGCAGTATTATCCTTGACGCGTCCGCATCGACAACCTTCGTAGCTATCTGCCTGAGCATATCCATCTCGTAATCCAGCTCTTCTATTATCGATTTCTCCTTTGAAGACAAAAACTTTTCTGCCGCTTGCGATGCGTCGGTTGATTTCATTGATTCGACCATTCTTTTGTATTCCGAGAGCTGCTTCGACATCTGTGACAATGCGCCGGTTAGCTTCTCGCTGTCCGTGCCGGCAATTCTCGCGGCTTCTGAAAGTTTTTCCTCTGTTGAATTTATGTACTTGTACGATGCAAGGCCGGCTACATATTCTAGCCTGTCTATCCCGTCGTGTATCCTCTGCGAGCCCATTATTTTTATTGTGCCTATTATTGATTCAATGCCCATGGCGTGTATGCCTCCGCATGCCTCCGCGTCTATCAGGCTGCCGTCCATGCCAGTTATTTCCACAATCCTCGGTTTAGCTACTGGGACTCCGTGCCCCTGGTATATCGAAAACCCGAATTTTGATTCAGCTTCACTCCTGTCCATCTCCTGTATTTTTACCCTTATCCCGTTCTGCAGGTAGGAATTTGCCGTGGCCTCTATGTCTTTTATCTGCCTGTCGCTAAGCTTTTCGTAATGCGCTATGTCTATATGCGCTTTAGTGACGCCCTTATGCGCGCCTTCCTGCCATGCGTGCTTTCCCAGGACGCTCCTTGATGCCGCGCTTATAAGGTGTGTTGCTGTATGGTGCGCTATGAGCTGCATCCTTCTTTTTCTGTCGACCGCGCAATGCACTTTTGAACCTGCCTTGAAATCTGGCTTTCCATCCAGCAGATGTATTATCACTCCGTTCTGCGACTGCACGTCCTTGACTTTTATCCCATTTATGGTGCCGTGGTCTGCTTCCTGGCCGCCGCTTTCGGCGTAGAATGGCGTCTTGTCCAAAACCACCATATCGGAACTGCACAAAAGCACCTTAGAATCGGATTCAAGTGCGAAGTCGTAGAAAAGCTTCTCCGTTTTCTTGATCCCAGAAATGTCCAAATCGAAACGTTCTTTCTTCTTGGCCTTTTCCGTGAAGTCTCCCTTGATTATGCTTGAATATGAGCTTTCCGGGAGCTCAAGGGTAATGCCCTTGGACGCCGCTACGCTGTTTATCAGATCCGGGGTTACGCCGTTGCTCTCGTAGAGCACCCTCATTTTTTCAGGAGTTATCTTCTCGTGCTTTTCTATTATGGTGCTTATTGTCTTTATTGCCGATACCCTAGTATTCTCGTAGCGCTCCTTCTCCACTCTTATGATGTCTTCTAGCTCGTCTATGCTGCCGGATAGCTCTGGATACATGTGGGACATTGATTTGGCAATTATCTCCATGAGCTCTCCCATGTCAAAATCCATGCGGTACCTTGATCTGAAATCGAATATTCTCCTAAGTATTATCCTTAGGTTGTAGCCGCCGCCAACGTTGCTTGGCAGTGCGCCGTCCGTTATGGCGAACAGCAGTGTTTTTGCATGGTCCGCTATTGCGTATGCGGCTTGCATGGGCTTTATTATTGTGTTGTAGTCCGATGCGCTTATGCCTGCCGCTTCTACGGCCTTGAGCTCTACATCTTCAAAGGACTTGGTTTCGCTCAGGTCTATTCTTCCGAACTGCCCTGCAACCTTCGAATAGAGTGCCCTGTCAGGGGTTATGCCGCTCTTCTTGTATATATAAGCGAGTGCGTCTTTGAATACTGGATCGTATGCGGTTTGGGCACCGCTCTTGAACCAGACCAGCCTTTCCAGACCCCAGCCCACATCCACCACTTTACCGGATAGCTCACGCCTCACTCCGTCTGCATATTCGAACTGGGTAAATACATTGTTTACCATTTCGAGGCCGCCGGAAAAAGCTTCCAGGCTTGGCCCGAATTCCGAGAAATCGCCCATAGCCCATACATCTTCGACATATGTTATGTCCTTCTTTTTTACTCCGACTATTTTCGTCAGGGCATCGTAGTTCAGCTCTATGGTTCTATCCCTCCAGTAGCCTTCCTTGGGATAATTAAAAGCAGTCTGGCCCGCCATTATGAAAGACGTGAAATGCCTTCCGGTGACTCCGGTGTTAGGTATGTCGTTGAATCTCAGGCACATTTGAGGCACGAGAAGCGGATTGGAGCTGTATTCGAAGCTCATGTTTCCGTTCTCTATCCTTTGAAAATCCTGTATGCTGGCTATTGTGAAATAAAGGTCTTGCCGCCACCTGCTGACCACTGGGTACCTCTCTATCACCGCATGCCCGTTGTTCTCGAAGAATTTTGCGAACTTCGACCAAAATTGTTCTAGCGATATGTCTTCAGGGTCCTTTTTCATGAAGCTGTACCCTTCATGCTCAGAATCTCCGCAATATTCCCTCGATTCGTCAGAAGTCCAAAAAAATTTCCCGCAGCCTGTGCAGCGTTTGCGCACGAAGCCTTCGCTTTCGAAGAGCTTGGTTTTGTAGTATAAATCCGGCTTTACGGAAAATTCTTTCCTTAAGGATTCCTTGTCAAGCATGTCGATCACTCACAGCGTTTTTTGTGCGAACCACACCTTGCATTCCTTGCCGAAGAATGCACAGTAATCGCATTTCCATTTCTCTTCGTAGGGAACCGGGAGCGCCTCCCTTTCTCCGCTCCAATATTTAAGCGCGAAATTTATCGTGCCTTCGAATTCTTCTTCTGGCACTTTGAATTTGTAGTTGTCTATTTTCTGACCGGTGTACTGGTTTATGTACCTTATAACCAACGTTTCGCTGAGATGGCCTATTCCCCTGTATAATTTGAAGAACTTGCCAGTTATTTCTGGCAGAGTCTGCATGTTCTTGGGGATTTTGAGGGCGTCAAGCTGCCTTTCAAACTCTTTTGTAACGCTGAGCCTGTGTACCCCATATTCCTTTGAAAAAACGTCTTCGTTGTACGCTCCGGATATTATGTCTCCCAGAAGCTTCTTGTAAAGTATGACTTGGGCCTTGTGCGATTTTAGCTGCGCATCGGATGGAAGCTTGTCTGTTGCCCTGGTCTTGTCTTCGACTATTACGACATTTCCGCCGGATATGAGAAGTTCGTCCATCTTCCCGACAATCCTGTATTTGCCCATGTTTCCGTAAAGGAGAAGTTCCCTTGACTTCTTGTTTTTCTTCAACGTTTCGAGAGCTTCGCACGTGGTGTACAGGCTTTTGTACATAAAGTCTGCATAACTCTTCGTCTGGAGAACTATTGGAATGTTGGTCTCGTTCTCCATCTCCTCGTGTATCTCCTTCCCTTTCATTATTTCCTTTGTTATTGACGGGCCTATGAGGTAGTTGAGTTCCATTTGCTTCTCGCACCAGTATTGCGCCGCTATATCGGTAGCGCGAATACTTTTCTTGCCAAGTCTTTGCAATGCATCCAATAAATCAGCCCGCCTACCTCTCTTCATAGCCTTAGCTCAGCGATTACCTCATTCATCATATGCTATGAATTGCATTATAGGTTATAAATAAGTTATGTGGTTAAAATTATTTTTGCCTTGTCATCCTTGACATTGCAACCCTGTATATCGCGTAAAGCGCTATTGCGAAAACGCCTATGGCAGTAAGAGTTATTACTGCATTGTGCGTAGTAAGGGCCTTCATCCCGAATATTATGAGCACTATGTCGTATATCCCGGTTCCGAGTATGGAATAGGAATAGAACTTTTTCTGTGGCATTTTGGCGAACCCTGCCGGAAGGCTCATTATGGTCCTTAGCACAGGTATGAAGCGAGTAAAGAAGACCGAGGCCACACCGTTCTTGTCGAACCAACTGTCGAAAGCATCAAGCTGCTCCTGGCTTATGTGAAATAGCTTCAGGTGCTTGTACACCACGTCCTTCCCTAGGAAATATCCTATGTAGTAGTCTATTGCAAGGCCGCCTATGCTGCCGAGCAGCGCGGCTATGTAAACCGGTATGAAGGAGAGGGTGTGCTGCGCGACCAGAACACCGGCAAGGGGGAGAACCACCTCGCTAGGCACCGGCAGCGATGAGCCCTCCAGAAGCATCAATCCGAATATGGCAAGGTAACCGTATTGTGCCATCAGGGTGTTTATAGTGCCGTATGCGTTTGAGAGTATTGATAACAAAACCAGTCCAAGCATTTGAATCCATACTGTTTTTGCTGTTTAATTTAAAAATCTGCTTCATTAGCCGGCCACAGCAGGGCATGGGATTGGATGGGTCCTTATGATCTTGAATATTGCATATTGGCCGGCATAGCTGGAGTTTTGCAGGTATGCAGCATAGCCAGAGCATGAGAAGCTTACCTCCTGCCCATCGCGGAATACTTCTTTCGATGGCTTTATGCTTGTGTTTACCATAACGTAATAGTATGGATAGACAAGGCCGGTTATTGTGCCGTTGGGGTTAACATGCGACAGCACGAAGTTCAGCAGGCGTGAGCCGTCATTGCAACGTACATATGTACTTTGGTTTATTGCAATTGGAGGGCCTGTGCTGCAAGCATATTGCGAGATTGTTGAGTTCAGGTAGGGAGTTGGCGACAGTTTTATGGAATAATTGCTCGTGGAATTAGCCGGACCTGTGCGCAGTTCGTAGGATCTCGAAATTGCGAGTATAAACATCGGGCATGCAAGGCCTGGGAAGCAGTACGGGCTTTCAGCTCCCTTTATGGTAACCGAATAGTTTGAGTAGGGCTCAAGCCCTGTGAAAAGCATATGCGTTTCGTTGTCCGGCACCACCACAGTTTTGTTAAGTTCTGCGTTTGAGCTTATTGTTATTGGGCCGGAGGCCGAGCTTATGCCTTTTACCTCGCTGTAATTCAGCATGTAGAGTTTCGGGCCGAGCTTTGCATACTGCGATTCGTTAAAACCGTTGCCTGATACAGTAACCTCAAAAGTTACAACCGAATACGGCGAAGCGGTAATTATCAGATTAAGCCCTGAGCTGGGCGCTTGCGCTATTGTGCTTGTAGGGGATGTGCTGCTGGGATTGCCGTGATGTGTTCCGAGGCATATGGCAAAGGATTCGACTACTAGCGCGATTGACAGAATTATTATGGCTGCAATAAGTAGGTACTCGTTGCCAGCGGCTTTTCTGCTTATAATACCACCATCCAAAACAATATTTATTATAAGCGCAAATAATAAATTGGCGTAATGCACTGTAAGGTTTTGTTTTATGCACATAGTAAAGTTTTACCAAGGAGAAGGCGTCATGAGGCTCAAGCTCGACACCTTAGAGGACTTGTGGACAGTGCAACGCATAGTGCTTCCGAACGATCTTGTAAAATCGAAGAGCCTCAGAAAGTTCAAGGCAAACGAGACGGATGTGGGAGAGCTGAAGGAGGTCGTCATAACCCTGCGCGTTGAGAAGACCGAGCTCGACAAGAACGCGCTGAGGCTAAGGATAATGGGAAAGATAGTCGAAGGAAAACCGGAGCAGTATATACGGCTTAACAGCTACCACACGCTCAACATAGCCCCGTCCGATACGCTAGACATAATAAAAGCAGAATGGCCGGATTACCTGGTTAATGTAGTGAAAAATGCTGTCGGAGACACGAAAAAACCCAGGCTTGGAATAATAGTGGTCGACGACGAGAAGGCCCTCCCCGCCTATCTCCTTGGATACGGTGTTGAGTTCAGGAATGAGATTTACAGCAACCTGAGCAAAAGAATGACGCAGAAGGATTTCCAGGAGCAGCAAAGGAAGTTTTACGAAGCCATAACGAACACGATAAAGGGCATGGATGTTGACACCGTAATAGTTGCGGGCCCCGGATTCACCAAGGACGATGTTCGCGCTTACATGGAATCCAAGCAGGAAAAGATAGACAAGCGCATAATATACCAGCAGGCAAGCAATACCGAGCGCTCAGGGGTGTATGAGATAATACGCAGCCCTGAAGTAGAAGGCCTTTTGAGGAGCGAGCACATAAGAAGCGAATTTGCAGTCATGGAAGAATTTCTGAAGGGCCTTTCTTCCGGGACATCCAAATATGGAATAGAAAATGTTGCTGCGGCCATTGACGACTACGCGGTTGGCTCCCTGATAGTCAACGACTCCATGCTCGGAAACCAGGATGTGCAAAAAATACTTGCAAAGGCAGAATCCATGCGAATAAAGATAGACATTTTTAACTCCATGGACGAGGCGGGTGAGCAGCTGGCTTCGTTCAAAGGCATTGCATCCATAGCATAAGGCCCTGAGATATTGGTTTGGCGCCGCCTTAAGACGAATCCATCGCTTCGTGTATTGCTTCGTGATGGTCCCCATAATAAAATTCTTTCACGATCCACTCGATTCCGAAACTTTCCCAATCTTCATAGGATAATAAGTATGGGTTCTTGTGCGATACGGACGAGAGCCAGATGGTGGATTCTATTCTGGTTTTCTTATCTAGAAAAAGCGATTTTGGAGGATCTTTCATCTCCCATATTTTAAAATCCTTTATTACATCGGATACTGCAAGCCATGTAAGGAGCTTTCTTTCTTCCTCTGGCTTTTTGGAGCCGTTCGGAAATATATAGCTCTGGGAATAGTATGACAATATGCTTTCCATGCCGTACAGTTCGAAACTTTGATAGTTTACCGATTTGGGCGATCCGAATATCTTTATGAGCATCGATATTGCAGCACGCCTTTTGGCAGTATTGTTTACAAATTCTTTGTCCAAGTATTTTGCCGAGAGTGCTTTTAGCGAGTTGCATTCTATGAAATCTGGCTGCGCGAATACGATTGCGTCGAACGCGTTGCTGTAGAATGAAAGGGCGAAGCCGACTCCGTTATTCTCAAAATCATCTTCTGTCACGGCACCTGATTTCTTCTTAGCAAGCCACTTTATTGCTTCGTCTGCTGTTTCCCTGTTTTTGGATATTGTGCCTTTAAGGCTTCTTATGTCCCATAGATTTACCTTAAGCTCAGGATATGCTTCTTTCAGGGCGTTGAAAACCGCTGGAAAAGAATGGCGTTTTATAGAGTATGCTTTTAGCAAATCCATAAGCCCCATTTTGAAAAAGTCTTCGTTTTTAAGATCTAGAGGAGATATATCCATAACTTCTACAAGCTTGCGAACGGATCTTATCCTATCCTCTTTATTGCTCCAGTTAGTATTGAACTTCAATTTCCCGTTGCTGCCCCTGATTATATACCCTTCTGATTCCATCCATGATAGAAAATCGGCCTTTGCAGAGCTCGGGTATTCAGTTCTGGACAGTGACGCAAGACCTTCGCGCGTCTCTTTGTTCGCCGTAGCTGCTTCCTTCTTTATTTCCATTAAGACCAAATGACTTATAAATTTTTGAAATATTTATCACTTGTGCTTGAGCGATTCACACTCCGACGTTGCTGCACATAAGGTTTAAATATTGTTGTTCTGGTTTAAACATAACACGATGTGCTTTAGCAAATAGGCAGCAAATGGAACTGGTGTGAAAAAAATGCAATTCGCAGCGCTGTGGAGAAGTTTTGTCTCATCCTTTATAGGCAGCGGCTGCATTGCAAATAATTCAATGATTAAGTACACACCATTGGACCATTTGGCTGCATAAACCCCCTTTAAAAAATTTCTGAGGTGTTTATGTGGGCCAAATGGTATTTAGTGTAGAGAAGGGTTTGTTGAGACTTACTGAGCGTGAGCAGCTCGTGATTCTCGAGATAGGAAGCGACGCCATAGACAGCGCAAGCAGCTTCGTCGGGTACATAAGCGACACTTACAGCATATCCAAAAGCTCGGTGTGGTATCTTCTCAACAGGCTAAAGGAAAAAGGAATGCTGGATTTCGCAAGCAGGGATGAGCCAGGAAAGCCGCTAATGCTGACACAGCTTGGCAGAAGCACGCTTGAGGAAATAAACGCGAAAGGAAAGGACCTGATGGCGAGGTACGAAAGCGTGTCCGTAGCTTACAGCGCAAAAAATGAGAGCTTTGGAGCTTATAGGTTTTAAGCCTTGGGTGGATAAGAATCCCGGCGGTCTATTCCGCCGGGCTACTTCTTTTTTGAATTGACATGCCCGTTGCTTATTTTCACTCCTTCCATGCGAAGCAGTTTTATTTTCCTGGCCCCTGATTTGCCGGAGTATTTTCCCGGCTCCCCTGAGCTTTTTATTACCCTGTGGCAGGGTATTGTTATGGGAAATGGATTTTTACGCAGCGCTGTGCCAACTGCCCTGCAGGCGCCCGGATGCCCTATTTCAACCGCTATTTCCTTATATGTCCTGACTTGGCCCACAGGTATTTTTGATGTGGCGTTGAGGACGCTTATCTGGAAGTCCGTCATCCCCATCTTCTTGAGCTTTCTCCTTGTCGAAACGTCCATGATCGTATTACAGACACAAACGCTATTAACTTATTATATTTTCACATGGGAGCTTTATGGGTGTTTTTATGGATGGCAGCAATTTGAAGGTATGGCTTGACGGAAAAATTATGGATTATGCAGATGCAAAGGTGCCGATACTTACACATTCGCTGCAGTACGGAAGCGGGATTTTCGAGGGAATAAGGGCTTACAAGAACGGCTCAGGCACGGCAGTTTTCAGGCTTGGGGACCACGTAAGGCGTTTCTTTGAAACTGCCAAGATATATTCCATGAAGCTTGGCTTCTCCGAGGATGAAATACGCAAGGCGATACTGCAAGTAATAAAGCTCAATGGACTTGATTCCTGCTACATACGGCCGTTTGCATTCTACAGTGATGATGGAATAGGGATGACCACTTCAGGAAAGCACGTTAGCGTTTTCATAGCTGCGGTGCCTTTCGGGGCATATTTCGGAAGCGGCGTAGACAAAGGAATAAAGTGCAAGGTTTCTTCGTGGCGCAGAATAAATTCCGACATATTGCCGGTAAGGGCAAAGGCGAGCGGCAATTACATAAACTCCATAATTGCAGAGAACGAAGCGCACGCTTCAGGATATGACGAGGCGATACTGCTTTCGCTAAACGGTTACGTAGCGGAAGGCCCTGGCGAGAACATATTCTTGGTAAAGAAAGGAAGATTGCTCGCGCTTGGAAATGAATCGGACATACTTTTAGGCATTACCAGGGACAGCATAATTAAGGTTGCGGGAGATGAAGGGATCGAAGTGGTCGAATCCGAAGTGCACAGGGAAGAGCTTTACACTGCAGACGAGGTCTTCTTTGCGGGAACTGCAGCGGAGGTAACGCCGATAATAGACATCGATGGGATACAAATAGGGAATGGGGCCGTCGGGCCGCTCACTTCTAAAATTGCCTCTGTATACAGGGACATAGTCGGCGGAAAAAACATCAAATACAGGGATTGGCTCACCCAGGTGTGAACGCGTCAGAGCAGCTTGAGCTGCCTGGTGAATAGGTCGATCTCTTCGCTTCTCCATGGGCCTATGCCAAGGGCGGTCTTGCTCCCAGGAGGTATTTCAGTGAGCCCCGCGTCAGTTACCAGAGCGCAAGGCACCTTCTTGAACTTGAATGCGTTATAAAGTTTCACCAATGACTCTTCGTCGCTGACCTTGAGAACTATTTTCTTTTCTCCGGTATCTAGCCATTCCCTGGCTATCTGCTTGTCCTGCTTCTCCGCCTCGAAATAGCCCATTAGGGATGCGTGAGCCGCCTGCGCCGCAGTCTTTCCCTTGCTCATCTCCAGGTCAGATCTTATTATTATTGCCTGTTTTATTTCCGTCAATCAAACGCCAGCTTATCTATTTTACGTTGCGGCTGTTGTTGCATCCGAACATATTTATTACGCTGTCTATATTTTATGCCTTGCGTGTTGCGGCAGGGATTTGTCAAAGAGACATGCCATGTTCTCTGCTCCATGATTTATAATGGTTTTCTGCCAAGAGTGTATACATTCAGAAAGTGTTTAAGATGGACGCGCTTCTTTACGCGATATATTCGATTGTAATATACCCTATAATTTACATCTTCCCAGCTTACGCTGCAAACGGCGCTCCGGTGCTATTTGGAGGAGGGAAACCCCTAGATTTTGGCAGAAGGATAAACGGGAAAAGGATATTTGGAGACCACAAGACCTTCAGAGGGACCGCATCCAGCCTGGCAGCAGGAATAGCCGTGGGGCTCATAGAATACCCGTTCCTGCATTATATGCTGCCGGTCGCAGTACTGCTTACGCTCGGGGCCAACTTTGGCGACCTTATAGGAAGCTTCATAAAAAGGCAGCTTGGAATAAGGTCTGGCAAGAGCTTCCCAGTAATGGACCAGTATGGGTTCTTCATTTTCGCAATGGTTTTTGCCTTTTTGTTTTACCGGGCAGGTATTCCCGACGCTTATGGCCTTGTTTTCCTTGTTCTCCTGACAGGAATAACGCATTTGATGACAAACATAGGCGCGTACAGGCTTAAGCTAAAAGAAGTCCCTTGGTAGTGGCCCGTAAAAGGGTTTAAATTTTAATAAATATAAGAGATTGCAGTGTAGCTGGTGACGTGTTAGCATAGCATTATATGCAGTACCGCGCCGCAGAAGGTATTTCGGATGCCAAAAATAGGTAATGAAGAGGTAAAAAGCGAAAGAGTCCGCAATATACTCAAGCAGGCAAGGCGAGGGCCCCTGTGGTATTACAGGATAAAGGACCTGATGGTGAACATATGGTCCAACAAGAACTTCCTTGATGCTGTACTGGTTGCTCTTGCTTTTGTATCGATCGCATACGCATTTCCCTTTTACCCTTATGTCATACTTCTGCTTGTAGCCATAGGGCTCTTCGCTGCCACTGAGGTACACCCATTCCTGGGATTTATATTGCTTATGCTTATAATGATACCGATATTGGTATATCAGACACCAGCGTTAGCTTGGGTATTCCTATTCATATTGAGCTTCTCGCTCATATACGGTTACATGCATTACAGGACAATACTGTTCGCTTACATACTTGTTGCTTCTGCTTTTTCGATTGTCGGAGCAGCCATCTCGATACCCGTAGCGATATTTGCAGTGCTTACCGTAGGATTCAAAAGGTCTGCGGTGATGTTCCTCCTTGTAGTGCTTGGCATCGCTGCGTTTTCAGGAGTAATGGGAATAGGATCCAGTGCACTCGTACCATTCAATGGACATCTGGCACATCAAGGATTCGGCACGAAGTATTTCGGTAGCGAATTAAATTATACATATGAAGGGTTGCCCGTCCTTAACCTCATGAATTTTGCCAAAGGGAGCAGTGTTGCGGCAAGCAAATTTGTTTCCAAAAACGCCATAGAAAGCATAGACTTGACGTTTGCAATGTTGCTAAGCGCCATTTCAAAGCAGATATATTACCTTTTGGTAATACCCATATACCTGCTTGCCGCATTTTTGATTGAAAGGATTGCAATAAACAGCAGATCTAAGATAAAGGGAGGCAAGGCGGCGATAGCAGGGGCAATAATTCCAATAGGATACCTCGCAATTGGAATGCTGCAGCCCATTAACATAAATTACGTTTATCCGTTCATAAGCTTTGCAATAGCGCCAGCAGGTCTCGCGATAATGGAGCTTTACAATGTGAAGGTAGTAAAAGCCCTCGATGTCAAGAAACACGATACGCGAATGAAGTTCGGCGAGGCATTTGAAGATTTGCAGCAGGGCAACGTTACCGAAACGTTTGACGACATAGGAAATTATGAAAATACCAAGACAGAGCTCAAGGAGGCCATAATAGCCCCATTGGAGCAAAAGGGCATTTCGAGGGCATACAACATAAAGCCGCTCAAAGGCATCGTATTTTTCGGGCCGCCTGGAACAGGAAAGACGCTCATGATGAGGGCTCTTGCCAACGAAATACATGCAAACTTCTTTTACATCAAAGGAACGAATATAATATCCGCATATACTGGCGAATCTGAGAAGATGCTCAGCAACATATTTGGAATAGCGAACAAGAACACCCCATGCGTGCTTTTCATAGACGAAATAGATTCCATAGCCACTAGCAGGGAGATAGAGACCGACGAGGTTCACAGGCACATACTATCGCAGTTGCTGCAAGAGCTTGACGGATTCCAAAAGCTTGAGCATGTGATAGTGGTTGGAGCTACAAACACCCCGGATAAACTAGACCCTGCACTCCTGAGGCCAGGAAGGATAGACAGGGCCATATACATGCAGCTCCCCGACTTCAACGGAAGGAAAAAGATATTTGAGATCTACCTTAAAAAATTGCCGATCGCAAGCAATATGGACCTTGACCTGCTGGCGGAAAAGACGCCCAGGTATACCGGCGCCGACATAAAAGCAGTGTGCCAAAGCGTAGCCCAGATGGTGGCCCAAGAAGCGGCGAACGAACACAGGATACTTGAGATAACGATGGACGACATGCTGAGCGTTATAAAATCGACAAAGCCTTCGACAACGCTAGCACAGATTGAGAAATACAATACGTTCAAAGTAGATTTCGAAAGGCGCATGGGCAACGATGCCACGCCCAAAAAAGGGGACGAAATCACGCTTGACAAAGTTATAGGGCTTGAAGCTGCAAAGAAGGCAATAGTAGAGGCAATACAGATACCGCTCATGCATCCTGACCTTCTTGAGAAATACGATATAAAGACGATAAATGGCATGCTTCTTTTCGGGCCGCCTGGAACAGGAAAGACAATGCTAATGCGTGCAGTTGCCAATGAGCTGAAAGGAGTGACCATGCTGGAGATAGACGCGCCCACCCTGCAAAACGAGGGCATAGAAAACGCGAATGCCAAGTTAAAGTCCATCTTTTACAGGGCCATAGAGAACAAGCCATCAATCATATTCATAGACGAGATAGACGGGATAATAATAAACAGGCAAAATGCTAGCGAGATAAACGCACAGATAACAACAGAAATGCTTAAGGACATGGACGGGCTGAAGCAGATGAACAACGTAATAGTGGTAGGGGCTACGAACAGGCCCGATGTAATGGATCCTGCAATATTAAGGCCGGGGAGATTCGACAAGCTCATATTCATAAAACCTCCAGACGAAGAAGCTAGAGCCAAGATATTCGAAGAATATTTGGAGAAGGTTCCGAAAGCGGCGAATATGGATTTCAAGCTTCTCGCGAGCATGACCAAGAATTATACAGGGGCAGACATAGCAAGCATTTGCAGGGAGGCAAAAACCAGGGCAATGCAGCGCACAATAAAGAGCGGAGAGGATTCGAAGGTCACAAATGACGACCTGGAGGGCATAATTAAATTGACAAAGCCTTCTGCCCCTGACGTTGTCATGAGCCAATACTTGTCATTTTACGCAAAATACGGACAGAGATAACGCGTCGTTTTTAGACGACTGCAATTCTGGAGAGATCGCCTGCATGCACCTCTATTGTGCCGTTGTTTTCGCGGACATCGCAGAATTCTATTCTTGCCTTTGAATTCAGAGGCAATTTCGAAGCCAGTTCTGCCGAAGAGCCGGTGCATGCAACATTGACGGAAGTTTTGCCGTCGCTTAGCGTAATGTATGTAGATAAAAATTTCCGGGATGCGGAATTTCCCAGAGTTACGACCGGGCCTGCCTCTATTGCAATTCCCACAATGTCTATATTCTTCATTCCTGCGCTCAGCAGGGAAAAATCTTTTATGCATGCATCGTCGACGGCAATTTTTTTTATTGAGGTTTTTTGCGTTGGCCTGAGAAGGGACGCCCTTATGTCAATCGTCAGGTTTGTGATTATTACTGTGTCTCCCCTGCAGAACAACCCGGAATCTATTGCATCTGATAATTTTTTCCCCAACAGCACTTTTACAGTACTGCCCTCTGGGCCCAGGACCAAAATGCGTGATACCGAATCAGAGTTGCCGAAATTTTTTTTGACGGGATTGAAAATACGATAGATTTTATCCTCAAGGTTTAGCTTTTCTTTTTCAAGCCCCTTGAGTATGCCAATTGCCCCGGGACTCATGAGATCGCTCATATACACTGCAGTCACGGATTCTTCCTTTATCACGGGGCGTGACCTCGATTCCGAATACAGCCTGTCCGCCTGTTCCTTGGTCAGCAGCCCGTCAAAGCCGTCTATTATGTCGTCGGAAGTTTTCATCATCTGATCGACCTAGTTGCGTGCCTCCAATCCTTTGACGAATTCCGAATACAGTGTAGGTTCTTTGACAACTTCTTTAAGTATGCTGTCTTGGCGGTAAAAATCATATCCCAGCATGTCCATCTGTTCTTTTTCTATTATGCCAGCATGCGCCAATATTGGTGACATTGCCTTAAACAGCAGCATTGACGCCTGGCGCACGGGTTTCTTTCCAAACCTTTTCCTAAATATATTGAACATGTCTCCGAACCTCAGGTTTTCATTCCCGCAAACATTGAAAACCCCTGTTGAGTCCATCTTGGATTTCACTACTTCCACTATATCGTCGATATATACTGGACATATAAGGCCTGATTTCGGAAAAATAGGGATATTCTGATTGAGAAGCTTATAGAACTGCAAGGTCAGAAAATCGTATTTCCCGTATATTATGGAAGGCCTTATTATCAGACTGTTTTTGTATGCGGAGATTATTTTCTCTGCTTCTCTTTTTGTCCTGAAATATTCTGTAGTCCCATTTTCGGCGTTTATCGCGGATATATAAATTATTTTTGGTTCGGTGCCGGCAGACAATGCCGCGTCTGTTATGTTCCGCGTTCCTGTTATGTTCACGTCCGAATGCTTCTGCGCTTTTTCATTTATCAATCCAACAAAATCGAATATGTAGTCGTAGCCCAGTTCCAATGTCCTTTCGACGTCGGCCTTTGAGGTTATGTCTCCTTCTATCCAACCCTTGCCTTCAACGTTGCCGGTGTCATGCTTGTATCTTGACATTACTTCTACAGAATATTTTTCGGCCAGCGCTGAGTACATATGGCTTCCAAAGAAACCGTAGCCGCCGATTAACAATGCTTTTTCCATCGAATCATATCGTTGTGTGCTGCTATTTGTTTTGGTATAAAAAGTATTAAGGCTTTTATATATTTCAGGGCAAAATAATCTAGTTTCTTGGGCTCGTAACTCAGTTTGGCCAGAGTGGGAGGCTTTTAACCTCTAAGTCGAGGGTCCAAATCCCTCCGAGCCCGCTTTTTTTAAACCGCCTAAAAATAGTGCATATTACTACAGAACAGATTTGGGAAAATGCTAAATAAAAGAAATTGCATTTGCTATTTGTGATTGCATGGAGGAGAAAAGATTCAATTTCAAGGAAACAGCCCTCGTAGTTATAGACCTGCAGAAGGGGATAGCCGCAAGCGGAAGAAACACCGAACCGAATGCGGCATCGGAAGTTGTTGCGAACGCTGCGATGCTTGCAGCCAAGTTCAGGGAGAACAAAGCGCCTGTGTGCCTGGTGCACGTGTCTTCCATAGATGGGAAGGACATGCTCAATCCGATATTGGACAGCGCACCGAATTGGGGAGGCGAAAGGCCTGCAGACTGGGACGAATTCGTGCCAGAGATGAATGCGCAGAAAGGAGATATAATAATAACAAAGAGGCATTGGGGCGCTTTTTACGGCACAGAGCTGGACCTGCAGCTCAGGCGCAGGGGAATAAAAAACATAGTGCTGTGCGGAATATCGACAAACATAGGAGTCGAATCTACTGCAAGAGAGGCATACCAGAACGGCTACAACCAGATATTCGCCGAGACGCCATGGGCGCGATGAGCAGGGAGGAACACGATGCGACAGTCAAGAATATATTTCCGAGGATAGGCCTGGTAAGAAAAACCAGCGATGTGCTCGGAATGCTTTCATGAAAGCACGCATTTTGAAGATGCCAAATTTCCATGGCATTGAAAAATGAGCGCCGGGGGTGGGAATCGAACCCACGAAGGCCTTTCAGCCAAACAGCTTAGCAGGCTGCCGCCCTTTAGAGTGCTTGCGCATACCTCTAGGCGACCCCGGCATGCTATTCATTTACGTTTGCACTGTTTTTAAATCTTAGCGGCGGAAGCCGGCCTTGCCATGCAAGCAGCAGTTGCGTTGACCATACTTCAGCTCAGCCCCGTATCCCGGGAGCGTAGCCTGAATGTGCTTAAGGTTGCTCCTTCCGGCCTGGCCTGGTTCACGCACCAAGCTACCACCTGGGGCAAGGCATCAACGCTTCCATCTGGGCGCAAAAGCCGCTTGCATAACGCAACCGGCATTGGCCCGCCAGAAAGGGATTTGCGAACGGGAAACCCTTAGCTTCCCAGCCTATCCGCCAAGGCTTATATTCAATAATGAGTTATAAATAGGTTTGCGGAGATAAGAATGGGACAGAACGGAACAAGCTCAAAATAGCACATGCTAAATATTTTATTCTCTAGAATATTATGCCGGTGATTGAAATAAATGACAAAGAATACTCGGAATTGCTCGACAGGGCCTTTTCGAAGCTACCCGCACTAGAAGCGGAAAAATCTGACTTCGTAATACCTACTTTAGATTCCATAGTGCAGGGGAACAAGACAATAATAAGAAATATGGCAGTAATTGCGGACAAGGCAAGAAGGGACGTCTCCGACATTGCAAGATATTTAAGCAAGGAATTTGGAGTGCCGACAAGCATGGAGGACCAGAGGCTGGTACTCACAGGAAAATTCACCCAGGAGCAACTGGACAAGGAGATACATAAATATTTTGAAACTTACGTTATCTGCAGGGAGTGCCACAAGCCGGATACGCACCTGGAAAATGCAGGCAGGGGCATGCTCATGCTCGTGTGCGAGGCGTGCGGCGCAAGATACGGATTGAAGAACTATTGATGGTCATATGGGAAAAAATGAAGGAAGGACTCACGACAGCAGGAGAGGCGCGCCGGTATCCTATCAGACCAAGATGCCAAACAATGGCGAGGTTGTAGGGAGAGTCTCGAAGATAGTAGGATCAACGAGATTCCTGGTCGACTGCAGCGACGGCAACCAGAGGCTATGCATAATTCCAGGGAGGCTCAGGAGGAGATTTTGGATAAAAGAAAACGACGTTGTGCTTGTAAAGCCGTGGAGCGTCCAAGCTAATGAGCGCGGCGACATAGTGTGGAGGTACAGCCTCATGGACATAAGCAAGCTTAAGAACATGAACATGATAAGTTAAAGTTTAGCGATAGGCAAGCCTGCTAGCGGCAAGGGGGTAATATGCAGACTTTGAAGGACATTATAGGCGAATCAAAGATATTTGCTCAGCGTGAGGTCTTATCGCCGCATTACACCCCAAAAAAGCTCATATTAAGGGAAAAGGAGATAAACAACATAGAGAAGGCAATAAAGCCAGCGCTTGAGGGGGAGAAAGGCAGGAACCTTTTCGTGTACGGAAGGACCGGAACGGGCAAAACAACGTGCGCAAGGTACGTAATATCCGAGATAAAAGACATACCGAACACCAAGGCCAGGGTTTCATACGTAAACTGCAGGATGTACAACACGCGATTTAGGGTTCTCAACAAAGTCATAGCAGACCACATGCCGAATTATGCAAGAAGGGGATACGGCATCATAGATTTATACGGGAAGCTTACGAGCTGGATAGAGGAAGACAACAAGATACTTGTTCTAGTGCTCGACGAAATAGACATGGTAAAGGACCTCGACGACCTCGTATATACAATGACGAGGATAAACAGCGAGATAAGGTCCGGAGGCGTGGCAATGATAGGAATATCCAACAAGGTTTCTTTCAAGGAGGAGCTGGATCCGAGGAGCCTCTCGGCCCTATACGAAAGCGAGCTCGTGTTCCCGTCCTATTACTCTGACGAGCTTTATGAGATAGTAAAAGACAGGGCGGAGACCGGCTTCAAAAAAGGAGTTATTGATGACGACATATTGCATTTCATCGCAGCGGCGGCAGCCAAGGAAGGCGGAGATGCGAGGCTTTCGCTTAAGATACTTTCAAAATCCGGCGAGATAGCCGAAGAGCATGGAAAGGACAGTATAACCATGGCAGAAGCAGAAGAAGCGATAAAAATGGCGGAGAGCGAAATAGTCTACGAACTCATATCTTCGCTCCCGGAGCACCAAAAGCTTGTTCTCTACTCCATAGTACTGCTTGCGCAGAGCGGGGGCTCATACAAGAAGCTTACCGACGGCATAGATACGTACCTTTTCAGCGGCGAAGTTTACAACAGGTACAAGTCCATAGCAGAAGGGCTCAAAAGAGTGCCGAAAAGCGAAAGGTGGTACAGGAACTACATATCCGAACTGGAAATGCAGGGGCTGATAGCGTCATTTGATTCGAGCAAGGGGATAAGGGGCCACACTAAGCTCATAAAGCTGCTTTATCCCACGCAGAAGACGCGCGCTGTCCTTGAGAAGAATATATTCGGCCTCAGCGGCAATTCTGAAAAGAAGGAAGACGATTAGGTGTTTGCTTGGCATATTACGACGCGGTGCGCAGCGGCATGGCAAATACGCGCGCGCTTTTCGGGCGCTTGGGCTTCCGCAGTGTAATCATAGAAGGAGAAGATTTCGAGTTTTCGAAGGATCCGGGGTCGGCCAACGGAAACGCGGTAGTTTACTCTTCCAAGAACGAAAACCTTTTGCCTTACCTGAAGAACGGAGCCAGGGCAATAATACCGCAGAATCCTGAAACGCTTGAAGAGATGGAGAAGTACGTAAAGGACATGAAGGATTACGGAACCTCGTTCATAATAGACGCATCTGCAATAGAAAACGCTTACGGTACATATCGCGCGCTGCTTATGGGAAAGTTCCGCGACTGTACTGAAGTTATGCTCGGAAAGGATATCGCAGTAGGCATCGCTTCGCTTGCGAGGAACGAGGCCGAAGCGCTCGCCCCGCAGCAGCTTATGGCGATATGCGGCGCGTTGGGAATGGATAAGAACGGCGCCAAGAGGGCGCTTGCGGAAAACAGAAGCATTATCTCAAAACAGTGAATAGGCCTTGAAATGATAAGGGACAAGAAACGCTACATAATGATCGAAGCCAGCTCGGAATTGAATATGGGCAAGGAGGAGCTTGACCGTGCGCTCAAGCAGGCAGTCTTATCGCTGGTTGGCCAGTTGGGATACTACGACATTTCGCCAAAGCTTATTTCGCTGGCCGACAGCAGGCATTTCGTTGTCAGGTGCAAGCTGCGTGGCTACGAAAGGATGCTTCTGGCATCTGCCCTTATAAAAAGAATAGGAGCAACAGAGACAGGGCTTTATACGCTCAAAAGTTCCGGCACAATAAAGGCGCTGATGAAAGGAAAGGCCTCAGAAGATCTCTCCGACGATTGAGGTTATCCCGCCTTTGAGGTTAAATGTCTCTATCCCGTGCTTGTCCTTTATCATCTCGGATACAAAAGCCGAGGTGTTTCCATGGTAGCAAACAAGCACAGAGCCCTCATATTTCAGCAGCTCCTCTTTCGGGGCGTTTAGCATTTCCATAGGGTCGGCAGCTTCTATAAGCCCCTCTTCCAGATCCAGTAGGCTGCGTATGTAATCGGTAGGCTCGGAGCCGAGCCATACGAGCTTTTTTCCACTCTGCTTGGCAGTGGCAAGGGCTTCTTCGTATTCGATGTTCTGCATATACAGTATTTGGTACCTGCAATTTTAAAAAACAGCGCCCGGATTGATGCGAAGGAAGTAACGAACAGCGTGAAATTATTTATATATATGCCGCCATCAGTAATGAAATAGCATATGTAATAACCAGAAAGTTGCTATCATGCCTAAAACAAGCAAAAGCAAAGGTTTTGAATCTGTAAGCATTAGTGTAAACAATAAAACATATACCAAAATGATGCGCAGCGATGAGGCACTGGCTTACAGGGAAAGGCAGAAGCTCATAAGCGAAACTGTACCGAGGATCGGGAGCAGGTTCAGCAGTTTGATAGAAGAGCTTGAGACCGCTTACGCGAATTTGTATGTGCCAAAAACGCTTGCTGAAAGGCTTATTGGCAACGAGAAAACACTGTATGACAATTTCGTTAAGCCCAGCATTGAAGCAAAGATATGGGCCATCTGCAGGGAGCACATAACAGAGAGCAGCGTAGATATAGAAAAAGCCGAGAACGAAGCAAACGATCTTGGAGACCGTATCGAGGTCTGCATTGAGCAAACTAAAAACAGCATTAGGGGCGGCAGGGCCGGATTCCACGACACGACTATGCTGTCTTACGAAAAGCTGAAGAAGTCGATAGCGGAAGTGCTAGGAATATGGATTTATTAGCCCCGCCGGCAAAGCGTTAAAAGGTTTATATTTCATAATGCTAACTGTCATCTTGGACTTTTGCAATTTTGTATACTCAGAGGCAGATAAAATTTTTTTTAGGACATGTTTAAAAAGCATTGATTCCAAATATGTAAGAAAGATTTGACTGGTGAATAGATGTACCCAAACATACAGGCTTATGACAGAGGAGTGATGTTCAGCCCGGACGGAAGGCTGTTTCAGGTGGAATATGCAAAGGAGGCCGTAAGGAAAGGTGCAACTTCTGTAGGCATGGTAACCGAAGAGGGAGTTGTCCTTATAGCGCACAAGAATATAGTTGAGCCGCTCATAATACCAAGCACGGTGCAGAAGATATTCAAAGTGGACTCATTCGTTGGGACCACATACAGCGGGCTCGTCTCGGATGGCCTGCACGTCGTGGGAATGATGCGCTCCAAAACACAGACACACAGGATGGTTTATGACGAGACCGAATCCGTAGAGACCATAGCGAGGGAGATATCCGAAGAGATGCAGATGGCAACTCAGTACGGAGGGCTGAGGCCTTATGCCATATCCCTGCTCATTGGCGGCTACGATACGGATTACAGGCTTTTTGAAGTCGAACCGGGAGCTTCGTTCTCAGGCTACAGGGCAGATGCGATAGGCATAGGCAAAAAGGTGGCGGAAGACATACTCGTGAAGGAATACAAAGACGGAATGAAGCTGAATGACGCCATAAACCTTGGTGTCAGCATACTTAAGAAAATAAACGAGAAGAAGCTGTCTCCGGAGAACGTAGATATATCGACAATAACCAAGGCGAAAGGCTACAAGCCATTCGACATAAAGGACATAAACACATATCTCTGAGTGGTTTTATGGGCAAGACCGTAACGGCAAAATATTCCGATGGCAAGGACAGCTTCGAGATATTGGTAGATGCCGATATGGCTTATGAGTATGTCACAGGAAAGAGAAAGGAACCGCTCTCCGTCCTTGAAGCCGAGCAGGTTTTCAAGGATGCGAGAAAGGGAGAGCGCCAGAGCGACGAGAAGATAAAGAAGGTTTTCGGAACTACAGACTTGGCTTCCGTAGTCGATCAGATACTCAAAAAAGGGGACCTGCCGATAACTACAGAGCAAAGGGCAAAGATGCTCGAGGAAAAAAGGAAGCAGATAATAGACATAATAGCGAGGAATTCCATAGACCCGAGGACCAACGCCCCAGCAACAGCTTTGAGGGTAGAAAACGCCATGAAGGAGGCAAAGGTGCCAATAGACCCATTCAAGAACGCTAACGAGCAGGTAGAAGCGGTAGTCAAAAAAATAAGCATGCTGCTTCCGATAAAGTTCACCAACATAAAGATAGAAGTAATCATACCAGCTGATTCGGTAAACAGGTGCTACAATACGCTAAAGCAGTTTGGGCTCAAGTCAGAGGAATGGATGAGCAACGGCTCCCTCAAGGCAGTCGTAGAATTCCCTGCGGGCATGCAGAACGAGCTTTACGACAAGCTGAACAAGGCAACACAGGGAAGGGTAGAGACAAAGATAATCGGATGATTTTGAATGAGGCAGTTTGTTACACCCGGTGAAGAGCTTCCTAAAGATACGAGGCGCAACGAATACGTAATGCTGCAGAACGGAAAGGCTTATTCCAACATACTGGGCTTTTACGACAGCGACAAGAAGGACGTGATACCTCTTGAAGGGATGTGGAAGCCAAGGATAGGCGACAACGTCATAGGAGTCGTCGAAAAGCCCACCAAGCCAGGGCTCTACAACGTGGTGCTTACGGAATTCGTCCAGGGGCTGATAATAACTAGCAAGTTTGACTCTGGGCCGATTTTTGAAGCCAACGACATAATAGAGGCAACGGTCGCCAGCGTGGAGAGGAAGAGGCTGGCAATACTTGAGAGGCCGAGGAAGCTGGCGCTCGGGCAGACGCTGTACGTAAAGCCCGTGAGGATACCGCGCATAATAGGCAAGAGCGAGACTATGGCAAACCAGATAGCCAGGCTCACGGGAAGCAGGATAATAATAGGCAGGAACGGCATAATATGGATAAACGGAGGCAACACTGAGCTGGCAATAAAAGCAATCAAGACCGTTGAAAGCGAAGCCCACACTAGCGGGCTGACCGAAAGGATTAAGTCGATGCTTGAAGCAGAAGCGCCAGTGGAAAACCGCTAAAAAGCTTATTATATTATTACGTTAAAAGAAATATGCAGATTTTCGCAATTTTTGATTTTGAAGTGATTTCATGGCTTCTTCGTTAAACAAACCAGAGCTTATAGTAAATGGCAAAAGGCTCGACGGAAGGGATTTTGACGAGCTAAGGCCCCTGAAGATAGAGGCCAATGTGCTTAAAAACGCACAGGGCTCGGCCTACCTAGAGTGGGGCAACAACAGGGTGCTTGCCGCAGTATACGGGCCAAAGGAGGCCATGCCTAGGCACACCGCAGACTCTACAAAAGCGGTAGTCAAATGCAGGTACTCTATGGCGCCTTTTTCAGGCTTGGGAGAGCACGGAAGGACAGGGCCTAACAGGAGGGCTACCGAAATATCAAAGGTCACGAAGGAAGTGTTCGAAAACGTCATATTCCTTAACGAATTCCCAGGAAGCGAGATAGACATATTCATAGAGATACTGCAAAGCGACGGAGGAACCAGAGCAGCTGGAATAACCGCAGCTGCTGTTGCGCTGGCCAACGCAGGCATAAAAATGAGAGACCTGGTCTATGCCGTCAGCGCTGGCAGGATAGGCGAACACGTGGTCCTGGATGTTGACATGATAGAAGACAATTATTCCGATGCAGACATGCCAATGGCAATATCTCCGAAAAGCAACGATGTGCTGCTGCTGCAAATGGACGGAGGCTTGGACAAGGACCAGCTGAAGCAGGCCATGAATATGGTAGTAGAAGCGGGCAAGAGCATATCGAAGGCTCAGAGAGATGCCCTGAAGGCCATATACGAAAACAGGTGATTTTACGGGTGCAATAGAGATTATAAAAAGCGATTATATAAGGGAAATGATAGCCAAAGGCGAGCGAGAGGACAAGCGCGGCGCGATGGATTACAGGAATATAGAGATAAAAACTGGTGTCATAGACCATGCCGAGGGTTCGGCACAGGTAGACATAGGAAACACAAGAGTGCTTGCCGGAGCCAAAATAGTGGTAGACGAAGTGCATTCCGATACTCCGGACCAAGGCAACATAGTGGTTTCGGCAGAGCTTCTGCCGCTGGCTGCAGCAGAGTACGAAGCAGGGCCGCCAAGCCCTGAAGCAATAGAGCTCGCAAGGGTTGTCGACAGGGGCATAAGGGCAGGAAACTGCATAAAGCTCGAGGAGCTGTTTTTGGAAGAAGGCAAGGCATGGACGGTTTACGTTGACGTGTACGTCCTCAACTACGACGGCAACCTTTTCGACGCCA
Source organism: Microcaldota archaeon (assembly GCA_027339055.1). GTDB lineage: Archaea > Micrarchaeota > Micrarchaeia > Micrarchaeales > Micrarchaeaceae > Micrarchaeum_A. The sequence goes on from DAHWRK010000001.1 coordinate 35,440, forward strand.
GTACGCTTGCTGCCATGGCTGCAATAGCAAATTCAAGGCTGCCGGCCTACAAGGACGGAGTGGCGGATTACAAGGAGAGGAACACTCCGATAAATGTTAATAACATAGTGGCATCATGCACGTTCGCAAAGATAGGCAATGCGATAGTGCTGGATCCGAGCGGAGTTGAAGAATCGGCAATGGATGCAAGGCTCACGATTGCAACTGACGGAAAGACAGTAAGGGCAATGCAGAAGGGGCTTAAAGGAAGTTTTACGCTCAAGGAGATTGAAGAACTGGTAGATGCTGCGATCGAGAAGCACAAGGAGCTCGCAAAGCACATCGAAAAGGCAAAAAGATGATTTTATGGCAAGCCCTAATATAAGGTATGGAGCCAGGATAAGGAAGAGGCAGAAAGCGGTAAAGGCCGATAAGGTAGCACTCTACAAATGCGAAGAATGCGGCCACGTAGCCGTGAAGAGGATAAGCACCAGCATATGGAGATGCAGGCACTGCGGAGCGACTTATGCCGGAGGAGCATACACAATGACCACAGCCGCTGGCGAGGTCGCCAGAAGGCAGGTTGATTCCATAAGGAAGAGCAACAAGGGATAATCGCAATGGTAAAAATAAGCTTTTCGCCGGTAAACGAGCTCGTGGTTCACGAGGTTGTAAAGGTAGGCATGGACGACCTCATGAGGGAAAGGATAACCCCTGCAGGAACGATGCCCCTATACTGGTGCAATGGCTTTATTTTCAGCTTTTCGTCGGTCCCTATGAACAAGCGCGTCCTTGACGATTACCTTAACGGCAGGATACACTGGATGGAGGTGCACTACACAGAGATGAAGGACTATGACGAAGTGGTGGTGCTAAACGACGAGCATTACAACGGAAGCATGAAGATAAGGGTCATAGACACGAGCAAGTCTGCCCTTCACAGCGATTTCGTCAAATGGCTCAAGGCCAACAGCAAGCCGGCCAGGGAAAGCAATAAATAATAATAAAGCCAACAGTATCGCAATGTTTACGTTCAAAGGTGTCAAAAAATGAGCTATGTATGCATGAGCTGCAACAGGGAAATAGAGCAGATAGAGGGATTCGTAAGATGCCCCTACTGCGGAGGAAGAAGGCTTATAAAGAAAAGGCCCAGCATACCGAGAGAAGTCTCAACCGATTGAAGGCTGGCTTTTTTATTTTAGGCCAAAGTTCAGCGCTTTGCCTCGGAAGCCCCCACTATGACTGTTTCTGATACGTTCTTTACCCTGTCATAGCTTACGCTGTTTTTCTTCAGCAGCTGCGCGGTGTGGTCGCTTCTTATCAGGCTGTCTATCTTCACCGTAAGCATGCTTGCTATCTTGCCCTCCTCGAAATCTATTATCAGATCCTCGACGGTTCCGATCCTCTTGCCTTCGTTGCTTATTATCTGCTTTCCATACATGTCGGAGAGTAATACCATTTCAAAAACCTATTTTACGTTTAGTATGTGCTTGGAAGCGAATACTCTTATTATATAGGCTTTAAGCTCATTTATAAACTTTTGCTCGTCAGTCTCGAATTCCTTCATATCAATGCCGTCAAAAAGCTCCCTGTTTGAAACTACCAGCTTTTTCAGATACGCGTCAGTCAGGTAGTACGCTTTTGTGCCGCATGAGCCGCAGTCATACACCGGCATTATAGGTATTTTGGATGGCTTTTTCTCTGTCGAAGCGTGCCTTACTAGGGTATTGCGGTGGCATGACGGGCATTCTTTGTGAAGCGCTATTGGCTCGTAAACGCTCTCCTTCGGCTCTATCCCGTTTGAGTCCATGAAGGCCTCGACGAGCTCCTTCTGGTCGTGGCCTTTTATGTTTATGAGCCTCTGGTCGAGTATTCCGCCGTCCCTGTCGAATGTGGTCTGCAGGGCGTAGCTGTCGCCCTTGGGCTCCCACAGCACCTGAAGCTGTGCGCCATCCAGCTCGTATTCGAGCTTTATGGAGTGTTCCGGGCTTTCGGATAGGTTGCCTGATGCCATCTAATTACCGGGGTCAAGCGCGTACGCCTCCACGTCCTCGGCAGTAACCCTGCCGTTATTGCTCGATTTGGCGTGCTCCACAGCGTATTTTGCTATCTCCGAAGCCTTGTTATCCAGCATCTTGGCCATTGCAGCGGCAGCTTCGTCGTCTATTTTGATCCCGTATTTGCCCATGACAAGTTTTTTCACAGCAGCAATAGGTATGCCCATTCAACCACACAATCAGCACTCAAGATCCACATCACAGCAATCGCTCAGTGCGCTTTGTTCATCACAGCAGACTTATTGCAATTTAACATATAAAAATATGACGCCGTAGAGAGATAGCGGAAGTGCCGCATATGCGGCATGGCCGCATTTTTATTTATTTTTATAATAGGAATGCTGCGATAGGCTTAAATAACATATAAAAAAGAATATATATGAAAAAGGTGATAGAGTGAGCGTTAAGGATGTAAACGAAAAGGAATTCGAAGAAGAAGTGCTTAAATCCGATATGCCAGTACTTGTTGACGTATGGGCAACATGGTGCGGCCCTTGCAGGATGTACTCTCCGATAGTGGACGAAGTGTCGAACGACTACGAAGGAAAGATAAAATTTGTCAAGGTAGACGCTGACGAAAACGAGAATATAGCGGCAAAGTACGGCATAATGAGCATACCGACTACGCTGCTCATCGAGAAAGGCAAGGTAAAGGCCCAGAGCGTCGGAGCGGTTCCAAAAGAAGTGCTAAAGAAGTGGATAGAGAAGAACCTGTGATTGCAGGGCTTCTTTTTATTCTTTTTCTTCTGAATATCAGTGTCCAGCAGCGTAGCTGGCTTGCTAGTGTGTTTTATGGGAGAAATACCATTCCCTAGGGGAGTAAGGGACCTTATGCCGAACGAGGCCATAGCCAGAAACGAAGTTATGGAAAAAATTGAGCGTGTATACAGGAGCTTCGGCTTCCTCCCGATATATACTCCTTACATGGAAAGCCTTGATGTGCTTAAGGCCAAGGAGGTCATAGGGGAAGAGAACAAGCTCATATTCGAGCTCAAGGACCAGAACAACGGGCTAAGATACGATCATACGGTAGGGCTTGCCAGGTACATAAGCATGCACAACAGCATGCCGCTGCCTTTCAAGAGGTATGCAATAGGCACAGTCTGGCGCATGGACGAGCCGCAGAAGATGAGGCTGAGGGAATTCGCTCAGGCCGACGTAGACATATTGGGAGGCGATGCCATAAAGGCCAACGCTGAAGCAATAGCTGCGGTATGCAAGGCAATGGACGAGCTCGGGCTTGATTACACCATAAGGCTCAACAGCAGGCAGACGGTTGACGTTTTCATGGAAAGGATAGGCCTGAAGGAACAGACGCAGAAGATAATGAGGATTATGGACAAAGCCGATAAAATAGGCAGGGAAGGAGTATCAAAGGAACTGTCTGCCATAGGCTTGAAGGACGATTCGATAGACCAGATAGGCGCGCTTGTTGGGGTTTCCGGGACCAATGAAGAAAGGATCAAAGCCATAAACGGCATGGCAGGAAGCGAAGATGCGTGCGCGGAGATATCAGGCACGCTTGAGCTTTTGCAGAAATATGCAATAAAGGGCAAGTGCATAGTCGATCCTTCGATAGTAAGGGGAATAGATTACTACACCGGCATAGTTATGGAAACAATCGACAACACAGGCTTTGCAGGCAGCACTTCCATATGCTCTGGAGGGAGATACGACAACCTTGTGTCAAGGTTCAGCGAAAGCAAATTGCCAGGAGTTGGATTCAGCATAGGAATAGACAGGGTGCTTGACGTTATGAAGTTCGGGGATAGCAAGAAACGCACATACGCCAAGGTATTTGTGGCTTACATAAAGGAGCAGAATTACGATTACGCGCTTGATGTCGCGATGAAGCTTAGAAGCGCAGGCGTTGAGGTTGACCTCAACCAGGCGAGCAGGAACATATCCAACCAGCTCTCATACGCTTCGTCCCTTGGCATGCCCTATTCCATAGTCGTAGGGCCGAAGGAGCAGGATACCGGCAAGGTAAAGCTCAGGAATATGGACACGGGCGATGAATCCGAGATGTCGGTTGACGAAGCCATAGCGAGCATTGCCAAGTGATTTATAAATTTTTAGGATAAAATAGGTTATTCGAAGGTAATTGACATGGGAAAATCAGAGGTTGAAAAGCTTACCGACGAGAAGATAGCGAAAGGCGGCGTTCTCGTGAAACTTTATTTTGACATGCAGCACAAGGAGAAGGAGAAACTTCAGCCGCTGATGGCAGACCTGATAAACGAAAGGCTGATGAAGGAGAAGGGCGTTGTCTACTGCTACGGCAGCATAGAGGAACCGTTAAAGAGGGACGACCTGTACACTACCAGCGCGATGGTGACCGTTCTGTTCGAAAGCTTCTTCCCGCTAATAGGCGTGGCCTTCAATTATGCGCCTGCAGGCGTAGAGGTATTGAGGCCTGAGAAAGAGATGAGGTTTACAACCGCAGAGCTGCAGAGCCTGATACTTGAGCTCTCGCAGATATCCGTAACGTACTCTAAATACATACTGGAGCGCGTAATGAAGCCAGAGGAGATAGACTCGCTTAGCAAAAGCATGGATACGCGCGCCGAAGTCGGCAAAAAGTTTCTGGGCAAAAAGGACGACGAGCAGGCAGCTTGAGCGTATTACTTTGCATCGGCAAGGCGGTACTGCCTTGCCAGGTCGGCCGAAAGCCTGGAAAGGGCTTTGGTCGATTCGTTATTGTTCATTTCAGAGGCCCTTACTATTTCTGACATCTTTGCTATAACGTCGTCGTATTCCCTGAGGTTTATTGGATAGGGTATCCCATCCTTTCCGCCTACGTTATAGGAATACATTACAGGGTCCCTGTACGATACCTCTTTGTCGTATATCAGCGAGGATATGAGCGCGAGCGATTTTAGGGTTTTTCTTCCTAGGCCCTTTATTGAAAGGAGCTCTTCATAGCTCTCCGGCTGCATCTCATTTGCGTATTTCAGAGTATCTCGCGCACGCTTGGACATATCCACATTTTCGAGTATTTCGTGGCGTGAAGGGAGCCGGTAAACCTTCGAGTTAAAATTGAGTATGGCATTTATGTCCTCGTTGACTGCGGCAACGCTGTCATTTTTTATGCCTGTGTTGTCGTTAAAGGTAAGGTCAAGAGTCTGGGAGCTGCTTGATGCGCCTACGGCGCTGTTGGTTTCCTTGGTCATGTCGGAATAGTCTATTTTTCTGGAATCTATCTGGAACCGTATTGCATTGTCTGTCGAGTTCTGCATTGCCTGCTGGACTACGCACCAGTCGCCCTTATCCGAGAACACGAATGTATGGTGGTATATCCCTATGTCATCGTATACGAGCGCGGAATCTATCTTTGCCGACATCCTGCTCATGCGCACGTATTCTTCGGCTTTGGACTCCATTGAAAAGTATTTGAGGCCCTGCATTATCTGCTCCGGCGTGGATGTCCCCTGCTTGCCCTTGCCTCCTGCTATGAAAATCCCTGAGTTGTTGTTTAGCGCCTCCTTTAGCGCACCCATCGTGACCGTTGTTGTGCCGCTGCTGTGCCAGTCGTAGCCTATGGCGCAGGAAAGCGCCTGGAACCAGTACGGGTTCGAGAGCCGCGACACAAACTCCGATTCGCCGTACTCGCGTATTACGACCTCGCTTACGAGCTTTGATAGCTTGACCATCCTAGGGAACAGCCATCTTGGGGCCCTCCCACCATGGAGAGGCAGCACGCTTACGCTTTGCATGATTAGAATTCCGCTTGCAGCTATTTAAAAAGATTGTTTGGCGGTTACGAAGAAACTGTCGTCAGGTTTATCAATATGCCTGGAGTCTGCGATGGCAGGGGCGACATATGAAAGCCCGTGACTGCGATATAGCTGTGATGCTTGAGGCTTTGTGCCACTACCCTTACCTGGACGGCATCTCCGGAAAGAGATATTAACGGTATGCTGGCATTCCTGAACGTATAGGGCGCAGTGGTTCCAAATTTAGATATGTTGAACGTATTGTAATGCGCTATCTCGGCAGGGAGCCCGTCATGGAGTATTTCAACGTAGATATTGGCATCTTCCGGGCTTATTACCTTGAAGTTAAGGAACGGCTCTGATACAATGAAGGGGCTCGAGGTCAGATTGCCCGGAGCGTTGCTAAGCCCGCAGTTGAATGTTGTGGCGAAATAGCTGCCGTTGTAACCAGCCCATGGCGCGCCAAGATAGCAGCCTTCGCTGTCAGCCTTTGCTATGCTTGTCGGCGCGGTGCCGAAGCCAGTATTGGCCAGATACCAGCCGTTGTATTCTCCAGTGCTGAAATTGCCGTTGTACACTTCGGGATATGTGACATTTGAAGGTGCGGTTGTCGTTGTGTTAAGCTTTATGAATGCATACTTGTTGCTGCATGTTCCCCCCGGCTGCCCTGTCTTCAGAGTTACTTTGTAATACGCTGCCGGAAGCGTTATATTCTGCAGGAACGTGGAGCACGAATACGAAGATGTACCGTTAAGATAGGTTATGTTGTTTATTCCCCTTATTGAATAGCTTATGCTTTTGGAACTCCCTGACGCAACCCATATTCCTATTGGGCCGCCAGACCAAATGCAGTAATTTATGTCTATGGAATTGCTAGTGGAATTGAACATACCGAGATCGGCGCAGTTGCTTAGGTAGTACACAGTAGTGGTCGTGTTAGTTTTGTTTGACGTGACATTTGAAGTTGTGTTTGGCTTTATTGTGCTTGAAAGAGTTGACGTGCTCGTTATTCTTGCAGGAAACTTGAAACCGATGGTGAAATACCAAAGCGCTATTATAATGAGTATTATTGCTATGTAAGCGATTATGCCTTTGTGCGTTGCAACACCGTATGGATTATTAGGACAGTATATATGAATACAGAACTTATTTAAATGATGATGGATAAATACTATACGCCGATGCAGCTTAGTAGCGGCAACGTTCAAAGGTGTTATTTTGGGAAGCATCCCTAGGAAATGGAAGAAGAAAGGGCGAATGCGCTGGAAATGGAAGAAGAAAAGGCGCAAGCGCTTGAAGAGAGCACAGAAACGCAGAGTAGGAGAGCTTTGAGCTCTCCGTTCTTGCGGAAAGTCTTTTCCTTTGTGCCGGATAAAATCCGGCAAGCTTTATTTTTACCTTTACTGTAAACTCTATTTTGTTAGCTTGTCGAGCATCGGATACGTCTCGAAAAGACTCTCCTGCTCGAGCTGCTGGTACAGCATGTATATTATGCCGACCGTAAGCAGTATTCCTATCCCGGTGCCTATGGCTCCAGTAAGATTGGCTACGGCTGCAAGCAATCCAACGAATATGCTGCCAAGCACTGTTATTGTAGGTATGTATTTGTTGAGCACATTCTCGACTATCCTAGGATCGCGCCTGAACCCTGGTATTTGCCAGCCCATATCGCCGAGCTGCTGTGCCATGTTCTTTGGAGACTGCCCCGTCATTTCTACCCAGAACTTTCCGAATATGACGCAAAGGACTACGAATACCAAAACGTATATTATCATGTGTATCCATTCAGGAACGAGCACGAAGCCGCCCCACGGCATGAATAGCTGCGTGGTGTGCGTAGCCAGATAAGTGAAATAAGTCGCATAGTTTCCTATCCCGTAAGGTGCGGCGTATGGAAGTGGAAAATCAGGAGATATCAAGTACAGAAGCCCTCCGTTAAGCGTCACAGTGCCGCCTATGTTCTGGTACAGCCCTATGAATTTTGCTATGTTGCCCAGCGAGCCGCCAACGTTGTAGAGCAATGGCTTGAACCAGACGCTTAAGCTTTCTTCGAGTGCCGTAGCAAGTATAACCGGCAGCACGCTTACGTACAGGAACGGTATGGGCAATCTCCCGCCTACGCCCCTGAGCTGCTCAAAGCTCAGCGGCAGTTCTATCTTCATGCCGTACGCGTATATGCTTATAAGAAATATTATTATCGCGAAGAACAGCGGGCCGAACGCCATTATCGCATTGGAAAGGGCTGCAGCGCCTCCGGCCTGTATGGCGGCTATTGCTTCCGGTATGAGTATTTTTATTGTTCCTGCGACTATTGCGAACGAAACCCCTCCGGCTATGAACATGTTTATTCCGGAGGTTATCCCATATTTTGTCATTATCTCGTCAAGGAATATGATTATTATGGCGCCTATGGCGAGCTGCAATATGACTATGCCTATCTGTGCAGAGCTTATAACAGGCACATACCCGCTTATCACGAAAACAGCGGATTCTATTACTGCTATTGACATGGCAGCGAGCTTCTGCATTGCCTGGAACCTGGACTTCTGCGTAGTGTCGTTCATGTCCATTTTTAGCAGTCCGGAGCCGTTAAGCAGCTGCAAAATTATGCTGGAAAGCACTATGGGCCCTATTCCAACGGTTATCAGGCTGCCGATTTTTGCTGCAAATATTATGCTGATGAGCTGCAACACCGGCTGCGAAACGGCCGTAGGGCTGACGCCTATGGCATAAGCGTTGTAAAGCATGAAGTAGATAGTCATTATTCCTGCGGTCCAGTACATCTTTTCCCTTAGCGACAGGGGTTTTTTTGGCCCTCTTATCGTAGGTATGTACGGGGCTATCTTGTCCATGAATTCTAGAGTCATTGTTACCTCCGCTATCGAGTTTCGTTGTTGCTGTGGTCGAATTTCTGGTGTGGCGCTTTAGTTGTAAGCTATCCCTAAGCCAGTTCCCAGAGAAGCACCAGCATTTTAGGTTATTTATTCTTCAGTTTTAAAAGCTTTGCGTCAAAGCTTATCGCAAGGCTATAGGAAAGCCCAGTATTTGAGAGATTTATAGAGATTTTGGCTGTGCCGTTTGTCAGGCCAGAGGCAAACCTTTCCAGAGAGTCCATATAGCGCGAATCTGAATTAAGAGGATCGAAAATGAATTTTATCCCGGATCCATTGTATTCGAAGTCTGTTGAGGCTGATACCGTGCGCATTATTTCCAAAATCATGCGCTCTGGATTCCTGGAATGCCGCATGTCGAATCCAAATTCCTTGTTGGCGTATTCGCCAAGCGTGCGCATTTCGGGAATTGGGCCCCTTACGTGCTTTACTGTTGAAATTATAATCGCGTTGTATATCCAAGAGAAGTCCCCCCGTTCTCTCTTTTTTATGTGCGAAGCGGCGAGATGCTTTGCGAAATTTCGCATAAGTGCATTTTTATCTATCGCGGAGGCGCCCTTCTGGCCTGTTTCAAACACGCATTCTTCCGCACCGTTGCATGCGCACTCGCTTTCGTGCATTGCTATATAGGAATTCCTGGCGCTGCTTAGAAAACCTGAAATTATCCCTGCCTCGAATGAATGGGCGTTGAATCCAAGCTTAATGCTTGGATTTGATTTTAAAGTCACAACAGGGCTTCCATACTTTGATATCTTATATTTTGCAGCATAGCCCAGCTTCTGGAAAAACTTAGCGAGCTCAGGTATTGAATCCTCATACCATTTGGGCCTTGAGCTTACGGCTTGGCTGTAATACAGCTTGCCAAGCCTGAATCCTGATCGGTATTGCTCGCTTGCATGCATGCTCAAATACATGATGAGCTTTGAAAACATTATGGCCTCTGAAGAAACTAAGCTTTCATCGCCGACGCTCTGAGCGAGCAGGTTCTTTATGATTGCATGGTTGTATGAATCTGGAGGCCCTGGGGCGTAATTCGCCGGCGGGGGCTCGACTTTTCCTTTTGCGCGTGGCAATTTAACCTTGCCTGCTTTCGAGGCTTTTTTTATAGGTTGGCGGCGCCTTTGCATCTTGGATTTAGCAATTTTTGCAATTTCCGCTTTTCTTGGGTTTTTGTCTGCTGTGCTCGCTTTTCCAGGTTTTTTTGCATGAGCCCGATGTATTTGCCGGTTTCTTTTCCCGTCATTTTGGCGTTTTGCTGCCATTTCACCTTACCTGTTTTCACTTATTTCCTGATTTCCTTGGCTTCCTTATTGCGCATGAGGGTTTTGAAAGCTTGCTTGAATAGTATCCAAGTATTACAAGGTTTAGTGCGAGCGCAGCAAGCATCAGCGGGGTCTCGTAATTTGCTATAGTTGTGTCGAGGCTTATTATCGAGCCAGAGCTCAGCCCTATTACGGCAAGATACGAAAGCGCGGAGAAGCTGCAACCGCAGCTTACCGCGAAACTGCCAGCCAGGGCCACTGCGCTCCCGGAGACCGGTGCAGATAACTTGGCCCTGTTGTTTTTCGTATTGAAGGCAGAGTATATGGCCAATGTAACGAGAACCGATGAGGTTATTGCTATCAGATAGAACAGGTATTCTGAAGCATTGTTGTTGAAAAGTATTATCTTGTTGTCGATAAGGACTATGCCCCTCATCACGAAGTAGTATATGAAAAAGGCTGCGATGTTCAGCGCAATGTATTTTGGCTTTCTTATGTAAAGCGCCCTAAACGTTTCGTAAACACCCATTCAAACACCCATGGCAGACTCAAGATCCTTTATTCCCTGCAACTGGCAAACTGGCGGAGTATTATTAAGCGAGGGGCACAGGTAGGCCACGTAAACATCTGCAGCCGCGTACTCGCCCCAGGCGAACTGATCGTTGAAATTCTTGAGCTGTGACAATACCTGTGCGTGCGTTTCGTTTGTCAGTGGAAGGGTTGACGTATTAGGGGTTGTATTTCCGAAAACTATCCCGGTAGCCCCTGGAACAAGAACTTTTCCCCAGAAGGTAAACGGCGTACCTTGGAAATCGTTAGTAGAGTTCATGAATGACATTGCCGACTTGTACGTGGCATTCGGTGCTTGGCTTACAAAATAGGATAGAGGCTGTACCTCAAATCCGTCCACTATTGGGGATTCATAGTCTGCCGATATGAAGTTTACATATTTGCTGCTGTAATAGTTGCCAAAGCCAACTCCCTCTGGAATTGTGTAGTTGTTGTTGTTCCAGTATATAGTAGGAACGTCATGGTCGCCGAAGCTGCTGTAGCCTTCATACAGCTTCGAAAAATTGCCAAAGCGAGACAGGGCAAGAGCCATCGCCCACCTGTTCTCTCCGCAGAATACGCAGGATATTGCGCCTATGTATATCACGCTGGGCTTTCCGTTTACCACGAAAGTATGGTTTGACTTCAAAGTAGGGGGCGTGTCTATTATCTCGTCGGTTAACGAACCGTTGAGAAGCTTCAGGGCTGCAGTGTTGAAATATGAATTAGAGGCATTGTTTATTATCGACAAGTATTGAGGGCTGAATGGAACGTCTATGTTGGTAAGCCTTGAGCCGAAATGCTTGTTTGGTGGCTTGAGCGGATTTACCATTGCGAATGCAAGTATTATTACAACTAACAAGAGCACTATCGTACTCCACTTATAGCGATTCTTCTGTTTTGAAAGTTCTGCTATGGACTGTTTGGTGCGATGCGCCTTAGATTTAGACATCCCAGCAAGTCTTCGGAACCTCATTGCCAAAACCGTATCAATCATATTTAAAATAAAGAATATATAATCTTTTGTATTATGTTTTTACCTTGAGGGAATTTTTATGGCATCGGCACAGCTTAGCGCTAAAAACGAGGAAGTCAAGCACAAACAGAAGCTAGAGTTCATAGATGCGCACTGTCATCCTGACTTTCTTTGCGACGAGGAACTTGATATTGCAAATGGAAGAGGAGTAACGGCGTTTGTAGTCAACGGCGTAGACACCAAGTCAAACATGTCGATAATGGGAGAAAGATGGCGCTCGGGAGTGTTCGCGGCTTTGGGCGTCCACCCTGAGAATGCCCTGAAGATGGCGGATAACGAAATCGATTACAACGTAAACCTGATAAGGGCAAATGCAAAGAGCGTATCCGCAATAGGAGAAATAGGCCTTGATTATAAATTTGCAAACAACGAAAAAGATAGGGAAAGGCAAAAAGAAGTCTTCAAAAAGTTCGTGAATCTTGCGATAGAGCTTGACAAGCCCGCCAGCGTCCATTCTAGGGACGCGTTGGACGACGTCTTGGATATTCTCGGCGCATCAGCGATAAAGAAGGCCCATATCCACTTTTTTGAAGGGAATGCAGAGCAAGCTGAAAGGGTGGCAAAAATGGGATTTATGGTCTCCGTGCCGCCAATGCACTCAGCAAAAAGAATGGCAGCCATTGAGCCGATACCTATATCAAACATAATGGCAGAGACTGATTCTCCAACAGCAGGCATGCACGTATATGACATTGACAAGTCGGTAATGCTGATTGCCAAAGCCAAGGGCATGGATTTCGAAAGCTGCGCCGTTAAGATAGCAGACAATACAAAAAGATTCTTTAATATTGGCGTTCACAATCTAATTCGACGGATTTAAGGGCCCGTAGCTCAGCTTGGACAGAGCAGCAGCCTTCTAAGCTGATGGTCGCGGGTTCAAAATAAGTTTAGCTGTTCGCTAAGGCTATGGAATTCCCGCCGGGCCCGAATCCGCGCTTTCTTTTTGGCTTCTCCCCCCTCTCTTGTCCTGCTTGCCCTGCTTCGCGTTCGCGAATTCTATGGAGAGATCCTCTTCCGAAGGCGTTTCCATCCATGCCTTTATGTAGGACGCTATGTTTCTGAAAGGCTTCGAATACCGGTCCGTAAGCTCGTATATCGAATTTTCGTGCTTAAGCAGCCCAAGCTGAACGGCATAATCAAGGTATCTCTTTGCCGTGGCAATAGGTATGCCATCGGGAACGTCCTTGAGCCGCAGCCCGCCCTTCTTTGCCATGCTTAAAAGTACGGCGAACCTGTACGCCTCGGTTTCGTTTTCGAAGAATATCCTTGCAATGTCCGCAACCTTTGGGTTCTTGACCTTCTCCCTGAAAGGCGCATCTTCGAATTCCCAGTATTTTATCGCCATTTTTACCTCCGCAGACATATCTGATTATAAGCATATATTTTTATCCATGGGAGAGCTTGAGCTTATCTTTCCTTTATGAACGTGACTGTGTCCCTGTCGCGCAGTACGTGCTTTACCCCTACGCGCTGGTTCCTGAATTTCACGCTGGGGCCATCGACGAATGCGCATTTTAGCTCGTCCACTATTGAGGTATGTATTTTTCCGGCCAGCTCACCTACGGTTGCATTCTTGCTTATTATGATCGGTTCAGAATCTCCCCCTATTTTTGGCTTTAGGAATATCCTCATTATGCCAAGATTCTCGTATATACCTGCCTTCAATTCGTTTATTCCGTGGCCGGTGGTTGCGCTTATTGGAAAAACCTGCATTGGGTAGCGCTTCGAAACATCCGATTGTATGTTTTTGTTTTGCCCAAGCAGATCCACTTTGTTTAGGGCTATTATCCCTCTCATGTAATATGCCTTTTCCGATATTATTGCTATAAGGTCGTCCTCGTTTACCTTGTCCCATATCTTGACTATTGCCTTGAATATGCCAAATGCATTGAGTATTGCTTTTATGTCGTCTTCAAGAAGCCCGGATTTGTTTACTTCCAGCATTATACCGTTGGCATCGTTCTTCTTTATTATCGAGATGCGCGGCTTTTGTTCGTTTATGTGTATATTGAGGCCCTTAAGTTCCGCCATGAGTGCGTCAAGCTGCCAAGCGTTGGTAGCATCAATCACAAAGACCACCAGTTCCGAAACGCGCATTTGCGCTATGACCGCCTTCCCGCCGCCCTTTCCTAGGTGTGCGTCTTCTATTATGCCAGGCATGTCAAGAACCTGTATGTGCGCGCCGTTGTATATCATGGTCCCAGGTATTATGGTAGTCGTTGTAAATGCGTATGCCGCAGTCTTTGACCTCGAATTTGTAAGCACGTTCAGTAGTGAGGACTTTCCGGCGCTTGGAAATCCGAGCAGCGATATGGTGGAGTCTCCGGTCTTTTTTATGAAAAATCCCTTGCCGTGCTGCCGTTTTCCGGCTTCCACAAGTTCTCGGCGTGCTTCTGCTACCTTTGAACGCAGCTTTGCAAGATGCTTGTTGGTGGCCTTGTTGTCCTTTGTCTTCGAAAGTTCTTCTTCAAGTTCTTCGAGCCTTTGGTTTACGGCCTCCTTTTTGTCCATTATTACACTTATAAAATTAATTTACTTTAATAAATTAATATATATGAAGATAAAATTTAATTTATTTTATAGTTTATTTTATTCAGTATATTTTTTATAGATTACTTTTGTAGTATGCATAAGTTTAAAAGTGAGATAAATGGCAAAGGCAGCAAAAAAGAAGACTTCAAAGAAAAGCACAAAGAAGTCTAAACCAAAGTCAAAGTCAAAGTCTTCGAAGAAAAAGAGATAAGGTTGTTACCCGTTGCTCTTTTTCTTTTTTTCTTTTTTTATGATTTTTATCAGCCCGAAAATTTCGACATAAATCTTTTCATGTTCCTATCGTTTTTCAGCATGTTGAACGACTTCTTCATCTTTGCGAAGTCTGAAAGCAGCTCCCTTACCTCCTTTTCCGATGTTCCGCTTCCGAGCGCTATCCTCCTTATGCGGCCATCCTGATGCAATATGTGCTCGTCGAGGCGCTCCGCCTTGGTCATTGAGGATATTATTACCTTATATTTTACGAGCTTTTCCTCGCCCTTTTCTATGACGTCCTTTGGCATGTCGGATGCGCCAAGCATTCCGAAAACGCTTTTGAGCGGGCCCATCCTATTCAACGCCTTGAGCTGCGCGTAGAAGCTTTCGAAATTTAGCTTTTGGACTTCTACTTCTTCGGGATTTATGTTTTCCGCAGTTATGGCGTTCTGGACTTTTTCGAGGAGATTTGCTATGTCAGGCATGCCAAGCAATGAGCCTATGAACCTTTCAGAGTTGTATGGCTCTATTTCTGACAGTTTTTCCCCGATGCCTATGAACATGACTTTGGCGTCGGCAGCATTGGCGGCGCTGAGTGCTCCGCCGCCCTTTCCTGAGCCGTCCATCTTGGTTATTATCAGGCCCGTTATGCCGACCGCATCGCCGAATTCGCTGGCGAGGCGACCGGCCACCTGACCTATATCTGCGCTGAGCACCAGTATGGTGTCATCGGGCTTGAATTCTTTGTTTATCTCTTTTAGCTCGTCTATCAATTCCTCGTTTATCGAGTTCCTGCCGCTTGTGTCGCAGATGATCACCTGCTTGCCCTTGAGAGCCTCAAGGCCCTGCTTGACTATTTTGGCGGCATTGCTCTCGCCTTTTATCCCGAAAAATGCCACGTTGGCCTGGGAAGCGAGAGTTTCTAGCTGCTCATAGGCAGACGGCCTAGTCACGTCGCAGCAGATTAGGCCAGCGCTTAAGCCCCTGTCCTGGTAGTATTTTGCCAGCTTGGCTGCCGTGGTGGTCTTTCCGGAGCCGTACAGGCCCATCAGGAGTATCCTGCGCGGCTTCATTTCAGGCTCATAGCTCTTGCCCATGAATGAGACAAGCTCGTTGTAGACTATGTCGGTTATATAATCGTGTGGGGTGATTCCGGGAGGCGGATTCGACTTGAGGGCCTTTTGCTCTATGCTGCTCGTGAGTTTCAGCACTAGCGAAACGTCTACGTCGCTGCTTATAAGTGTCTTTTGCAGCTCCTTGTCGAATTCCTTTATTGTTTTTGCATCTATTATGGTGGCTCGCGACAGTCTTGCCATTGCCTTCCTGATGCCTTCTCCCAGATCCATAAAAACAGCCCTTCAGCTTCCTTGCTCTTTGGTTTTTACATTTATTAATTTATCCGTATTGCTGCGCACGTTATTTAATTGATAACTGGAATTTATTATATAGTGATTGGATTGAAGGTGCTCATCGCTCAGGCCAACCTCACCCTCAAGGGAGGCGCCGAAAAGGTAGTCCTGAAGATAGCCCAGCATTACCGCGCCAGGATAATAACGGCAGAATATGATCCAGAAGGCACATTCCCGGAATATCAAAAGCTGGACGTTGATGTAATAGGTGGAAATTCCACGGGTTTTCCGGCTTATGGGAGAGTTTTTCAGGGATTGAAATACGGCCTCGGATTTTATAGCATGAGCGTGGACGAGGATTATGATGTTATAAATGCGCATATAGCCCCGAGCCATTGGATAAGGAACAGGAACGAGCGCGTGCTTTGGTATTGCCATACCCCGCTGCGGGACGCGTATGATATGTACAGGTTCAGGATGTCGATGAAAAAGTTTTACCAGAAACCAGTGCATTATCTTGGCATAAAAGTGGTAAGGCGCATGGACAGGAAAGTGGTAAATAAAATAGAACGCATAGTTGCCAACAGCCAGAATACCAAGGGCAGAATAGAAAAATACCTGGGAAGAAGCGATGCCAGGGTACTGGGCGGGGGAATAGACCATCAAAAGTACAGGAACAGGGGCGACGAACATTATTTTTTATACCCGTCAAGGATATCGCCCAACAAAAACCAGGAATTTGCCATAAGGGCATTTGAAGAATTCAGCAAAAAGAAAAAGGGATATAAGCTCATATTGATGGGTGCAGTATCGAAAGATGCATTTTACCAAGATTATTATAGGCGCATAGAGGGAATGGCTAAGGGCAGGAAGGACATCTCCATAATGGCAAATGTAGGCGAGGATGAGTTTAGGGATGCCTATTCGAGGGCGACCGCAGTGCTGTATCCGCCGATAAACGAAGATTACGGGCTTGTGCCGCTTGAGGCCATGGCAAGCTCTAAGCCGGTCATAGCGCTCAACCAAGGCGGCCCTAGAGAGACAGTTATTGACGGCAAGACGGGCTATTTAGTCAGCGACGAGCATTCTATGTGCAACGCAATGCTGAAGATATCCGAGGAACCGGATATTGCCTCGATGATTGGAGAAAATGGGAGAAAACATGTGATCAAAAACTATTCCTGGAGGCGTTTCTTCACTGAATTCGACAAGGAGCTTAAATTAGCCTCCAAGTCATGAAGCGAGGATTTACTTTTCCGGCGGATTAAGCGAAATCACGTATTTGGACATTACCTTTGCAACGTATTCCAGTATGCTCTTTACTTCCGGCTCTGTCCTCGCGCCGGTGCATATCATCTTGCCATTCTTGAATAGTATGACCGTCCTGGATTCGGATATCTTGAATATCGCCCCGGGAAACTGCTCAGGTTCATAGTCAACTGCCTTTACCTCCTTCGAAAGAGCGTATAGGTCTACGACAGCATGCAGGTCTGCACTGACAACTATGTTGTAAATAGATATTTTAGGAGATTCTAGGCTGCCGGTTTGGGCTCCAGCAGGCTTTGCATCGCTTTTTTTTGTGCTTTTCTTGTTTGGCGTTGAACCACCGCAGTTAATAATAAGTTTAAATAGAAAGCTATAAATACCGCAGAGGCGTTTCGCTTGAAAAGAGTAGTTATAGTAGGGGCAGGCATAATTGGCTTGATGATGGCCAAGGAGCTGTCAAGCCGCGGCCTTGAGGCCATAGTTTATGACGGGAAAAAGGATGTTTCCGAAGGGTCAGAAAAGGCTTCAGGCATACTGTCAAAGAGAGGCCTTGAGCTCAGCGGCATGGATTATAAGGACAGCATAGTGAATACGCTAAGAGGGGCAAGGCTTCATTTTGGCAGGCAGACGCTCAAAGTGATAGCCAAAAACGTGCAGGCGTATGTGCTTGACAGGGGGAAGCTTGCCGAGGCCAATCTTAGGGGTGCGGCAGAGGCAGGAGCAGACATAAGGCTTGGAAGCAGGCTAGATTTAGAAAAGATACGCGATTTTGACGATGGAAATACAGTAATAGTTGGAGCTGACGGCGCAGTATCTAGCGTTGCAAGGGCTTTTTCATTCCCGCAGATAAAAAGCTTCGTTTTAACGTATAAGGCAGAATACAGGAATGCACGGATAAGCGACAGAAGCGTTGTTGACCTTTATTTCTCGAAAAGATACGCCCAGGGATTTTTCGGCTGGGTTGCCCCTTATTCCGATTCCGTGGCTGAGCTGGGAATTGGCATAACGGACAAAATAAAAAAGCACAGCATGATGGCTTTTGACTCTTTCACTGGGGCAGACGAGGTAAAAGAGACCATAGAAGGTGCAGAATTGATTAAGGGCCATGCAAGCATAATACCAGTTTCAAGAAGGGATAAAACTGCCGAAGGCAATGTTATTTTGGTTGGCGATGCTGCAGGCCAGACCAAAGCAACTACTGGAGGCGGCATAATATTCGGGATTGCATGCGCGAAGGTTGCAGCAAGAAGCATTTATCTCAACATTAAAGAAGGAAGGAGGCTTTCGCTTTATGACAGGGACTGGAGGAAATCTTACGGTGCCGATTTGAGAATGCATGCCGCACTGCACGATTATTATTCTAGGGTAAGCGAAGCGCACATGGAAAGGTTCATAGGCATTGCCAAGGCTCTTGGAGCTGAAAGCTTCTTTTCTAAGTACGGAGACATGGACAGCCCTACGCTGATGCTTAAGCGCCTTTTCCTGCGCAAGCTAGTCAAATGACTGAGAATAAAGAGGCTGCAGCCGAATGCGCAAGATACATCAGCGGCGCAGGATATACACCGAAAACTATTATTATTACGACTGCAGCAAGTATTGGAAAATATACCGTCTTTGGAACGTGCATTGTCTTGTGGGATCTGCTGGAATAGACATTGCCTATAAGCCTCCCGTAGTAGTATATCGAGAGAAAGCTGTTTATTATCCCTATAAATGCCAGGGCGATAAGCCCTGAACTTATTGCGCTGGAGAATAGCAGGAACTTGCCGACAAAGCCGATAAGACCGGGTATGCCTGCCATTGACAGCATCATTACAGTAAGCGAAAACGCAAGGAAACCGCTTCTCCTGTATAATCCAGAGTAATCGTTTATGGTATCGAGCCCTTCCATAGATAGAAAACCGGCCAGAACAAAAGCACCTATTATCATGAATGAATGCGCAAATATCTGGAAAAGAGACGCTTCGAGCCCGAAGACCGAGAATGCGGCGAGGCCAACCATTATGTATCCGGCCTGTGATATGGATGAATATGCCAGCATGCGCTTCACGTTTGTCTGTGCCATTGCTCCCAGGTTGCCGAAGAACATCGTGAGTATGGCAAGCACCTCGAATACCAAGGATATTTCCGCCTTTTGGCCGGAAAATACCACGAATGCTATTTCTATCAGGGCTACGAACGCCACTTTCTTGTTTACTCCTGCCAGAAGCGGGCTTACGCTGTGCGGAGATCCCTGATAAACGTCCGGTATCCAAAGATCAAACGGGAATAGCGCAGCTTCCGTACCTAGCGATGCTACAAGCAGCACCAGGGCCAATACCAAGAAATATTGGGAGCCCATATTGCCCGATGCCGCCTGCGAGAGCGACAAGCTAGAATCATACGGGAAGACCAGCGTTATGGCGAACGCAAGCACCGCTATGGATATCGCAGCCATGAGAAAAAGTTTTGTAGCGGGCTCGGCGAACTGCTTTCCGCTGAATGCTATCAGAAGTATTGTAGGGACAGTCATGAGCTCTATGGAAACTATTATTGTAAGTAACGAAGAGGCCATGCCAACGGAAAGTATGCCAACGGAAAGGATGGGGAGCATCGTTCCGAATTTTGCATATTTTTCATCGAGATGCAGGGCTGCGGCGTTGACTATCAGCAGAGCAAGGGAAAACAGCACAAGGAGGAATGATGAAAACGGATAGACGTGGTATAGCGAGACAGCATTGAATGAGATTGAAAATGCGGAATAGTATATCCCGAATGCCAGAACCAGAAGCAGCATTATTGTATTGGACAGGAAAGACAGCTTTTTGTTTTTGTGCATTGCCGTAGCTAGCCCGGATGCTATAAGCCCGACGAAAAGAATTGGTATGGCAAAATTCAAGATTTCAAACATAAATACCACTCATATGCCGAAAAGCGCAGTCACCAGATAAGGGAATATCCCGAAAATGAATATTGCAGCCATTGCAATGGCGTATGTAAACGCCATCTGCCGAGGCAGCTTGGCTATGCTCTGTGATGATTCCTTTGTAGAAAGGAATGATTTGTTTACAGCGTAATACATGTAAAAACCGAGCAGCATTATGCTGAATATTGGTATTGCTCCGTATAGCCCGTAGGTTTTTATTGCGCCTATGAATATAAGGACGTCGGCTACAAATCCAGCCGTCAAAGGTATTCCGGTGGATGCGAAGGTGCCCACCAGGAAGGAATATGCAGACCCTACCGAGTCCTTAACTATTCCCTTCAGCATCGTTATGTTCCTGCTGCCGTATGAAATTTCTATGCCGCCGATTACCGCGAACATCAAAGCCATCACTAGGCCGTGCGCGAGCATCAGGTATAATGCGCCTGCGATGCCGAAAACATTGAGCGATGATATGCCAACCAATATTATCCCGGATTCCAGCATGCTGGAATATGCCGCTATCCTTTTTAGGTCCTTCTGCCTCATCACCACGAAAGCGGCGTAGAACGAGGATATTGCCCCTATCACAAATGCATATTTGGCAAACTCCGAAGAGAAGGCAAAAACCGTGAAAAGCAGCAGCATCCCGTAGGCCCCGAATTTTGACAGCACTCCGGATATAAGCATTGAGCCCTGTGTCGGCGCTTCGGAATACGCATTTGCAATCCATGAATGAAACGGAAATATCGGCATTTTTACCATGAATGCTATGAAGAATAGCGTGAATATCATGCCCTGTATATCCGCAGGTATTTCGAAGCTGTGGGACGCTATGTAACCTATGTCGAACGAATGCACTGGAGTGTAAAAATATATCAGCATTATACCGAAAAGCAGAACGGCGCTGGCAAATATGGAATATATTAGGAAGGTGTTCGCCGCATGCTTGTTCTCGCCTTTTCCGAAAGCGCTTATCAGGAAGTATGATGCCACTACACCGACGTCCCAGAATATGTAGAAAAGGAACAGGTTGGCCGAGACGAACAGCCCTATGGCCGAGAATTCAAAAAGCAATATTAGAGGATAAAGATTCCTGTTGTCCTCGAATTTGGTTGAAACGGCGACCGATGCTGCGAAGGAGACTATCGAAGCAAGCAGCACAAGCACCACTCCAAATTGCGTTATGGTAAATGAGAGGTATATTCCAAACTGCCCTATGTACGGAAGCGATTCCGTACTCCCTAGAAATCCTGGCGAAGTAAGAGCTCCTAGTACCATATATGAAGCAATCAGAAGCGCCACTGCACTGAAAAGTATTGCCGTGAGCTTTGATCTCGAATAGCTTCCAGCCAGGGCTGCCACAAGTCCCCCTATGCCGAGGATGGCAAGCATCAAGAAAATTATTGGAAGCACAGTTACACCAGCAGAAGCAATATTATGAGTATTATGCCAGCCACGAAGGCTATCAGATAATTGTTTGTATCTCCTGTTACTATCAGTCTTAGCTTATTTGATATTGCTACAATTCCTTCGCCTCCGGAGGCGAAGAATCCGTATATGAGCTCATCGAGCACGTTAATGCCCTCTGCAAAATACATTATCGCATTGGCAATGTATGAGTATGCTGCATTTACCAGCACGCTGTTGAAAAGGGCGTAATACAAGCGCGTTTTTATTGCCCCAGTAGGTTTTGCAAGGACGAAAAGCTTGTAAGATAAGGCTATTCCCAATGCTACGGCTACCGTTTCGATTATCGAATCCAGCAGGCTTAACGGAAGACTTGCGCTGTACCCGTAATAGGAAAGAAAACCGCTTATGTAGAAGAAAACAACAGCAGCAAGTATTACAAGCGCAGATGTTATCGCACCAGCGCATATCATGCTGCGTGGTATCTGCGCGTAATTGCTTTGATGAGCCTTTGAATTCTTGCGCGAGTGTATGAACATCCACCTGAATATGTAGGCGCTTGTTGCAAAGTCTATTATTACCAGTATTGCGTACGCGAAAATGTTCGAAGAAGCCGCAGTATCTATGGCTGCCTTCCCGAAGAATCCGCTTAGAGGAAATATGCCAGCTATGGAAACCACGCCTATCAGCATAGGCACATAAAGCGACTTCCTTCTTGATGAGCCATACAGCTTGTATATGTCTTCCTCTTCGTTGTTCGCCCTCATTATTGAGCCCGCAGACATGAAGAGTACGGCTTTGTAAAACGCCTGCACTATGAAGAACAGCACCGCTGCAATTATGGCATGAAGGCCTATGGCTACGAACATCAGGCCGAGATCTTCTATTGTGGAATATGCGAGTATTTTCTTTATGTGGTGGGACGATATGGCGTTTGAGGCGCCTAGGACCACAGATATCATGCCTATTGAAAGTATCAGTTCCGACAGGCCGGCCTTAAAGAAAAGAGGGGAGAGCACAAGAACCAGAAATACCCCTGCTTTTACCATTGTTGACGAATGGAGAAAAGCAGAAACAGGAGTCGGGCCTTCCATGGCGTCGGCAAGCCATTCGTGAAAAGGGAACTGGGCGGATTTGGTAAAGCACGCTATGAGAACGAGAAGCATTGCTATGGGCAGATACACCGTAGAATGGGCTGCGAGTATTGCGGAAAAGCTGAACGTGTGGTAGGACGACCATATAATAAGCATTGCCGCCAGCATGGAGAAGTCGCCGATTATTATGGTCGATATAGATTTTCTTGCAGCGTATGGTGCATGCTCCTTGTGGTACCAGAAGCCTATGAGCAGATAACTCGTTATCCCAAGCATCTCCCACGCTATGAACATAGTTATGAAGTTGCCTGATATTGCAAAAAGCAGCATAGCAGAGGCAAAGATCCCCATTTCGAAAAAGAATCTGGGCCGTTCCATCTTTGAGTCAATATAGCCCATTGAATACAGCAGTATCAGAGGAGTTATGATTCCGATAAGCATTACAAGTATGATGTTAAGCGGGAGCAGCTGCGTAGTTATATGGAAAGTATATCCAGATATGCCGAACCAGCCGAGCTCTTGGATTTTGCCGTAAGAGCTAAAGGACGCATATGCTATCAGCAGGGATGTTATCAGGCTTCCCGCAAGCACTATCGGGCCGGTGTATTTTTCCTTGCCATAGGTAAGCAGGGCCAGGAACGATGCGGCCAGAAGCGGGAATATAACCAACAACGTAAGCATTTCAATCCCTTAGTTTTGAAAGCGATTTTATGTCAAGGCTCGCCTTGCTGCCTGCCAGATATCTGTAGAACACTATGACCATTATTACTTCAGCTGCTGCTATTGACCATATGGTGAATAGAAGGGGAACTATGCTGCCGTTGACATTGAAGTTGAAGAACACTACTGCCATGAAAGATGCAGACAGCATTATCACTTCCGTAGAAAGCAGCATTATAATCACGTTCCTGCTCGAAACTATTCCAGCTACTCCCAGAACGAACACGGCGAAACCAAGAAATATGAATGCTTGCTCAATCATTTAGATCGCCCGAGAGATTTTACAAGAATTATTGAACCTATGGCTATGCCAAACAGCATTGCCGTTATCAAATAGAAAAGCCCCATGTACGATGATATCCCGGTTTTTACCTGCAGAGCCGTAAACTGGTTGTACTGCATTACGGTATTTTTCATTCCGAATACGGGATAGGATATAGCTGCCAGCAGTATTATGAACACAGCTATGAAAGCGAGCCTGTTTGTATGGGGGAATTTCGAGAAGCTTGCAGAAGCGACACCGACAATGGCATACGTTGATATTCCTCCGACGAATATGAAGAGCTGTATTATGGCGAGGAAAGGCTGCTGTAGGGCCAGAAAGAGGGCGGAATTGGCTACGAAGGCAAGAGTCAGGCTTATTACCGAATGAAGAAGGCTCTTCGATATGAATATGAACGCTATCGCTGCCAGTTCAAGCACTGCAATTATTGCAACTATTGCCAACAGCAAAATTCCGTACATTCAAAACCTCATTGCAGGTCTTCAGGACGCTTGACGTATTCCCTCCTGTCATATGCTTCATAATCGTAGTCCTTGGTAAGTATCAGGCATTGTGGGGGGCACACCTCCTCGCACAGAGCGCAGAAAAGGCAGCGCTCGAGATTTATCTGTGGCATCTTTTTTGTTCCTTTGTCCGTTTCGGTATCGACCATGTCTATGGTCTGGTTCGGGCATATCCTTGCGCATGCGGCGCAGCTTATGCACGTTTTCATGTCAAGCTTGTGTATGCCCCTGTAGTTGTCTGCAAGGTCCTCCCTTACCTCAGGATATTCGAGCGTAGAGGGCTTCTTTAGCATTTCTTTGCCTACCTCATATATTCCCTTAATTATTGTCATGCCAACCACACAAATATTATATACGATGCCAAAATGTTTATTACTGCTAGTGGCAGCAGATAGAGCCAGCCTATCCTGAGCAGCTTGCGTATTGTAAGCCTGACGGTGGTTGCCCTTATTACTATTATGAAAATTGTAAGTATTACCACCTTTATCATTGTCCATGCGAACGGAGGCAAAACTGGGCCGTTCCAGCCCCCTAGGAACAGTATTGTAATCAGTAGGGTCCCAACGAACATCCTGGTATAGTCCAGAAAGAGGGCAAGGCCATAGTATGGGGCGCTTACGTCGGTAAGCCAGCCTGCTATCAGCTCGTTGTCTGCTTCCCTTATGTCAAACGGCGGCCTTTCAAGCTCTGCCAGCATTATTATAAAAAATAGCACAAAGCCTATCGGAAGCATGATGGCATACCACACATGCGACTGTGATGCTACTATATTCATGAACGAGAATCCGTGCGCCGCTATTGCAACAGAGGCTACCACGAGAATAAGAGGAACTTCGTAGCTTACTAGCATTATCACAGACCTTTGCGCGCTTATGGATCCGAATTTGTTTCCGCTGGTCCAGCCTGCCAGGAACAATAGGAGCGGCATAAACGAAAGCACAAGGAAAACAGCTATGAGAGCTATGGACGTATTTATGCCGACGAAAGTGCTGGTTAGGGGTATGAACGCGAAAGTGAATACGAACAGGGCATACACAACTGGCAGTATCATCCCGAATATTGGCATGTCGGCATTGTTCGGAATTATGTTCTCTTTCGAAAGCAGCTTTATGACGTCTGCCATGTTTTGCAGTATGCCGAATGGGCCGGTATATGTTGGGCCGTGCCTGGATTGCATCCTGCCCATTATCTTCCTTTCTCCCCAGCCGAACAGGTATACGAAAAGCACTATCAGTATTAAAAGTATTACAGCAAATACAGCGAAAGATATCAGGAAGGAAAGTACATTCGCATATATTGCGGGCATGTAGCTATGCAGATATGCGTATATGGCAGAGTAAAGCCCGCCTATAAACCCAGAGCTGACAGCTATCAATTGAGCACCGATTTATACCTATTGCAAGCTAAAATTTTATAATGGATTTGATTCTTGAATGAAATAGTATTGAATGGTTGAATTTGGGTTTTGCTGCGCTTTTCGCAATTAATAAATATGATTTCGGCAAAATCAAAAGGTAATGGGTGTTATATTGGAAGACAAAGTAGCTTCGATAATAAGCAGGGGCAGCATAAGGATCGAAGTAAAGCGTTCTGGAATGCTGCAGAAGATGCTGTTTACAGTAAAGAGGATAAAAATAGGAGAACATGAATTCGTCGAATTGTACCTGCCAAGGCACCTTGAACTGAACGAGCTTCAGCGCGTCGCCGACGAGACAGGATTGCCCGTAGAAGCAGAAAAAATGCGCGCGTTCCCAAAGGGGAAGGGAGCCGTTGACTTCATGGGCCTTTGAATCAATTATCAGCCCACGTAGAAGTCCGAGTATGTGAGAGTTCCTGTGCCGCGCAGCTGCTTGCCGGACATTGAATAGCTCATGTTCATGAAATATGTGGACACTGTGCTGGATATTGGTATTGACGGGAGCTTGCATGAAAATGATGCATTTATGCTCTGGCCGGCAGCCAAGGTCTCGTTTATGGACGTTGTTGCGTTTACAGGCAGGTAGGAACTGCAGCCTATCTTTTCTATATTTATCGGGCTGCTGAACCCGTTGCTTATCTTTATCCTGTACTTGCTGGATGTGGAATTAAAGCTTTCGTACCTGCACCCTATCGAAGAGTTGGCGAAGCTGCACGTATTGTTGTCCAGAGGCTCCCATGTCGAATACTGATTTGTAACATTTAGCTTTGTGAAAAGCGATGCTGCATTGAAAAGGGCATCCTCGCTGTAGTTTAGATCAACGAACGAGTAAAGCTGCAGCGTGTAATTCTTTGATATCGATATCGAATCCGAAAGCGAATAGTTCTGGAGCTGTAGCGCTGATGACTTGAAGTATTCTGTGCACATGCTTAGGCCGGTGCTGTTGTTGACATATATGTAGCCAGGGCACACCCTATGGTATGTTGAAATGTTTATGGCATGGTGGAATCCCATGATGCTGGCAAAGTTACCCGCTGCCCCGTCTTCGGAAAGCGTATATATTGAATAATTCTTGCCTATGAGGCTTATTGCAAAACCTTCGCTTGTCGAATTTCTGTAAGTGAAGTTCGCGTCCTTCGCATATTCTGAGCTATGCGACGATGTCGCATTTGAGAGCAGCGCGTATTCCGTATCGTCATACTTGCTGCCAAGCATATGCTCGCAATTGCCGCCCGCGGTGGCGTTGTAGTATATGAATATCTTTGTCCAGCCCTTGCTTGAATAGCTGCAGAAGCTGGTAGTATAGTTCAGCTTTGCGAAAATGGCAGACGAATTCCCCTTTTGGAAGCTGTGCTCCGGGAACGAATACGTAGACAGAAGCGACTTTATGTCCGC
Organism: Microcaldota archaeon; assembly: GCA_027339055.1. Lineage (GTDB taxonomy): Archaea > Micrarchaeota > Micrarchaeia > Micrarchaeales > Micrarchaeaceae > Micrarchaeum_A. The sequence continues at coordinate 62,014 of DAHWRK010000001.1, forward strand.
ATTGCTTATCGCGCCTTCAAGCCATAGCCCGTATACGGTTGTTCCGTTGGAATACTTTGAATAAACCCCATTGCCTAGATTCAACAGCGGAGAAAGATCGTGCATTATGCTGAACGATAGCCCAGTATCCTGGCCAAGCAGCGGCTTGAACTGGCTCACATTGTACTCTATGTCCATTAGAGACGATAGCTCCATGCCCCTCGGGAAGAGCGTAAACGTGTAAGTCTCGTTAGTGTTCTGCGATGGTATGTACTGGTAAAGGTTGGGCTGCTGGGGGTTTCGTACGTTTATTGCGAGCTGTGCCGATGATGTCGATGAGTTCGCGATGTCGAGGATGCGGCTCGGATCGGCTACTACAGAAAAATTGTATGTACCATTTTGGGAATAGGTATAGTTTTCCTTTATATAGGCGCTTTCGTGGGCCGGTATCGAAACGTTGTAGTATTTTATAGCCTGATCGTCCAGATAGAAGCCAACCTGCATTCCGCGAACTGGAGCAGAGCCCGTGTTGCTTATGGTTATGTTAAAATAGGTAGTGTTGAACAGGTAGGTAGCATTCGGATTGTAGTTAGGGGCATTCATTGAAACGTCAAGTTTATACGGGCCAGACGGTTGGAACGATACCACTATCGCTATGAAAACCGCTATGACTACAACTATCGCTATTCCTCCATATAGAAGTATGCTCTTATCTGACGACATATTATCACTTATTTGCTCAGCGTTTTTTAATTTCCCTTATAACAGAGGCTATCTTTTCGCGTATCGGAGATATTTCGGATTCGAAATAGCCGCGTATCCATGCGCTTTCGTCATATTTCTCCCCATCTTCCGGAAAAAGCATGGAATACCTGCCCTTCGAATGCACTATTATGTTGCTGGTCTTCAGCTGCAGAAGGTGGTAGCGCAGGGTCTTTTCGTTTATGGGCTGCCAGGACTTTGATATGTATTCCGAAAGCTCCTCAACGTTTGGATCCTGCTTTTTTTGGAACTGGAAATAGAGCATGGCATCCAGCACATATATTGCGCTAAGCCTGGTCTCGCCCGGATTTATTATGCCGAGCGACAGGGCAAGCCACCTTACCATTGACCTTCTGGTCTCTGTGACCTCCTTGGTAACCAGAAGATTCCTTAGCTTTACCTCCGCCTGTATAAGCTTTGCTTCGTTTATGGCTGGCATGTGGATCTCTTTGCGGGTTTGACGCTTCTGTGATATTATTTTGTTAAAGATATAAAATACTTAAGCCGCATAAGTGTTATCAGATTGTGGTGTTTTCATGGCGACCGTTGAATTGAAAACAAGCTTTGAGCCAGAGGAACTCAAGGCTTTTATGAAAAACGAATTCAAGATGAAAGTAGAGTTCAGGAACCTTGACCCTGAAAAGGCTTACTGGTGCGAATCGGACATAGTAGCAAAGGCGCCGCTTTCGCTGGCGCATGACATGCCGCTTGAGAATGGAAGAATAAGGATAGGGCTCCTCAAGCCTAATTCTACAATAAACAAGGTGGTAAACCTTTATACCCTCCCAAACAATTTCCCGGACAGCTACAGCATAAACTTCGTGGTTTACCTGTATGACGAGGAAGGAACCATAAGCAGCAGGATAGAGGAGACAAGCAGCATCGAATGCAGGCAGAACAAGGCAGGAGCCAGCGCAGGAGTCCACAATACGGCAGGTATGGAATCCTGATTACCGTATTTCAAAAGTATTGCAGCTATCTGTTTCTTCTTCCGCATGCGAGTAGATTTTGTGAACCTGAGGGCCGTGCTTTGTATCTACGTTTATCGATTTCAGGAACTCTTCTATCATTGGTTTTGTACCCATTGCAAGTATCTCCACGCTGCCGTCTGGCATATTTTCGGCATATCCCGTTATCCCAAGCTGTTTGGCTATTCCCATTACCAGTGCCCTGTAGCCTACCCCTTGTACTGTGCCATGGACGGTTATTTTTACAGCAGGCATGCGATCAGTATTGATATCTGCGAATGATATTTAAAATGTTAATTGCAAACCTTATCATGCGAAAAGGCTTGACGGCTCAAAGCGCGATTGAGTTTATAACTACTTATAGCACAGTACTGCTCATAATAACAGTTGCGATAGCAGTACTTTTTCTTTTTATATCGCTACCTGCATCCATACTTCCTACAGAATGTAATTTTTACAATAGCTTCGGCTGCTATGATGCGGTTTATGGGGTAAACTATACGAGCAGCAACGTGCCGACTGGGACTGCTCTGCTTGTCGTAGCAAATTTTGAAGAACCGGGAATAATAAATACCAGCAGCTTCAGTGCATTTGTCGGAGGAGTTGAAAGCAATTCGGGCTATTGCGCACCTAAGGTAGCATTGCAGGGGCAGAAAGTGTACTGCATAGCTTTTTTCAAAGGGCAGAGCTTGACCCCCGGAAAGCTTTATTCTGGGACCTTCAGCGTGTATGCGAACTATTGCGCCGTAGCGCCAAGCGTCATTTCTACCGCTTATTGCCCGCCGCCTAACGCAACAAGCTATTATAGGTATGGAGGCGTAGTTAGGACACAGGGAGTTCTGCAGACCATAGGGGGCATATACGCAGTTCCGATAAACATCACAATAAACAATTTTGATTTCTTTGATTGGTTCTTCCTTAGCTTTATAGAGCCAGGGTACCAGGTTCCAATAAGCTTCAATCCAAAAAATACGTCGTATGTGCTCCATGAATCGCCAGATCTTGGAAATATCAGGTTTTATTACGGCAATCAGGAGCTTTATGACTGGTGCCAGAACTGCAACGACAGCATGACTGGCAATGCCATATTCTGGGTAAATATGCCGCAAAACACTTTCGGCATATTTTGCTTCTTCGGTGCGTGCCCGAGCGAGACACAGATACTCATGTATTTTACCCCAATAAGCACAACATTCTCCGGAGTCCATTCCGGCCTCGCGCCGATGCTAACAACGCCTTATGGAAAATACGACAACGGGCAGCTTGTCTTCAATTACTATAGCAACTTTTTGGGAACTTCAATCCCAAGCTCTTGGGTTGATATGCTCGGAGACAATTATAGCATAAACAACGGGCTTTATTTCAATGGCAAAGGGGTTGCGCTTCTTGAAAAGCTTAACGATTATCCCATTGACATTTACAATATAACCGAAGCGAGCATAACGATGCAAACGCCCGGGGCTGGAGGGTTGGTATTTGGAGTAAATGGAAGCGCCGAGGAGAATTATAACAATTGCAATGGCCCATATAACAATACCTGGATAAACGTAGGTTTAAGCGCGAACGATCTGTGCTATGGGGAAACATTCAGCGTCATAGGGGGCGATTCGCTTGCAGTTGACGCAGGCACGGCTACAACAGTAGATACTTCGGTTCCATCTTCGGGTACGTACACCATAGGCCTCGCAAACGGGTTTTTCAATGCGTATTATTTCTATAATGATACCTTACAGGAAAAGGAGAGCTTGCCCTTTGTGCTGTTTGGGTATTTTGGAATTGAGAGCGATAGCGCAAATTTCAAGGTCAATTGGGTAAGGTCGATAGCGATGCTCCCGGGTGGCGAGCAGCCTCAGATAACTTTCGGACCTATCATAAAGGAATCCGGAACATAGCTATTCTATCCTTGAAGCGATGTCCTTGGCCGCTATCTCTATGGGGTTTATTATGTGCTCTACGCCTATGCCCTTTAGATGCTTTTCCATGTCGGGGTTGTCCGCAACCACCGACACCGGCCTTGATGATGCGATGTTCTTGGCTATTATCGCAGCATAGAGAGACCTTGCGCTGTCGCTGGTGTCTATAACTATGTACTTGGCCTTCTTCAGCTCGAACTGCTCCATGTCCTCGGCCAAGGTCTCGTCGGCGACATACGCCCTGTAGCCCAACGATTTTATTCTGTCGAAGGTAACCTTGTCCGATACTATTATTATGAATTTCGTGCCTTTTTGCTTAAGCATTTTGGCTATGTATATGTTCGTCGGACCGTACCCTATAAGCACTATGTGCTTGCCGAGGCCCCTCCTTTCCATCCTTGATATCCTGCCGCTAAGGCTTTCTATTCTTGAATTCACAAAACCACTCGATATTATTGTAACCGCGCTCAGGAACACGCTGAGCCCGACAAGTATTAGTATTATTACAAAGGCACGTGCTATTGGAGTTACTGGCACGATATCGCCATAGCCCACGGTTCCCAATGTGACAACAACGAAGTAAAGCGCGGTAAGCGGGGTGTCTATCTTCACGTTGAAGTTCCCCGCCCTGCCAAGATAATAGGTTATTGTAGTGCCGATGATAACCACCAGTAGGGCTATCACAGCGTAGGCTATAACTTGGGAAGCAATCTTCATTTATTCACAATAGAGTATCCAATTAGAAATTTAAATATAGATATGCAATAGATTATCGTCTTACCATGGTTAGGCTTGCGCTTTTGACTGCGGCTATTGCCTTGATAATTATCGTAGCAATAGCGCTGCTGTTGTTGGCAGCACCAAAACCCGCAAAAACAGCTTCGGAGCCGGTAATACCGATATTCCTGTATGGTAAAGGTTTGCCTTATACTCTTTACAATCTTTCTTCCAACCTGGGCGTGGTCGTTAAGCACGGAAACGTTTCTTCGGACTTCAATTACAGCAGTTTTAAGCCTTTTTCCTTATACGGTTCGCTAATGTACGCTGCGAGCCTGAACAGTAGCTTGGATAATGCCTCGATTGACTTATTGGTGAAAAAACCCCAATTTTATTTTGAGGGAGAAAATAACAGCTTTGGAAACGGCACAATGGCCCTGCCTTTGACATTGGACAATTTTAATTCGGCAAATGCAATCGTAATAGGGCTGCGCATGTTCCCTCTGGCTTATTATTCCGCCTATCCGGAAATCGCATTGCGCGGCGGCCTTTATCCAGTTTATTATACCGGCAATCCGAGCAGAATAAGCCAATTTATACATAACGAGAGCAGGCCGGGCATTTTGCAGTATAATATAAGCAGCAGGGTGCCTGTTTCGTTCGATATTGCAAATACTAGCTCGGGATATGCATTGGAAGTGAACGTCACGAACAACTTGAATAGGACGCTTAACCTTACAGAGATAGAAGTTGCGGGATATTTCCTCGGATCCGAATCTGGCAATTTCGTTTTACCTGAGGTGAATGTTGTCAGCAACGGAGATGCTTATACGCTGGCGGCAATGGGCTCATTAGGGATAGATATGAACCTTAGCAGCACCCAGTCGTATCTGCAGACGAACTCAAGCGCGATAGGCAAATTCATAGCCGAAGCAAATTCCAAGGAGATAAGCAATTCGAAACAGTTTTACTTGGACTTAAACTCTACGCTGAATGTTTCCAGGCTGAATTACCTCGAAAGCCTTATGCTCGAGAACCAGAGCTACTACATAGCAATGCACGAGCTAGACAATTTCGACCCTCTAAACGGCACCGTGGTAGAATATGCCGGACGGCTCAGCGCGTGGGAAAACGCGTACCATGGAATGCTTGATTTTAACGTCTCGGGCAGCGGTACTTTAAATTTGCCAAGGGGCCCTGGCGCGCTGAATGGAAACGGCTTGACAATAAAACCGGGAAGAAGCGCAACCCTCACATACAATATAGGCAGCCTGAGTTACATGGGGCAGAGAGCTTCTCCTATTGAAGGCATGAACTACACCGTCTTTGCGTATTTCGACGGAGTCGTTTATTCTGACAATACGCATAATTGAAATTTATAGCCTCAGGATTTTGCGCGCATTTTTTTCCAGCTTAAGAAGCCTGTCGTATTTTCTTACCTGCTTTAGAGCATATGATGACGCAGACCTTATGTCGGCATAGGCGCTGTTTTCCTTGAGCCATTTTATTGCTTCGGCATCGTGTAGATGATATATTGCGGTTTTTTGCGATATGAATTCCTGCTCCTCGAGTATGCGCATGAGCGTTTCGTGATCTGGCTCTGATGACAAGGCCGCCAGAACAATCATCAGGTTTTTGTTGCTATCATGGCCGAATAGCATATCGTTGATAAGTTCCGATCCTGCCTTCGATTTTGAGTCGAAGACATTGTTCATTATCCCGAAAGCCACAGCATAGACGTCCTTTTGGTCTTCAATAAATTTTTTGAGATATTCGATGTCGTTTATGCTTATTGCGAGCAGTTCTATGATGTCGAGCGATGAGCCATATCTTTTTATGACCTCGTCATATGCCTCTGTGCTGCCTATTGAAATTAGGTTTATGGCATTTTGGAATTCGTAGTAGTCAGAACAGCCAGGGCGTGGCATCCTCAGCAAATTCTTGTCCGACATGTAGTGGTAGTCCAGCCTTGAATATACTTCGTTTATAAACGGGTGCTCCGAATGCCTGCCCTTTTCGTATAGGGGATACGACTTATATCCGTACTGCAGCTTTGACATGCCCATTTTGGTCAAGCCGGATTTTATCAGCTCGCTCACATACCATTTGTCGGTGGTCTCGATATCCCCATAGTAAGCCTTGGCGGCTTTAGGAGCTAGCAGCATCATCAATACCTTTTGCTTTATCTTCCTTTTATTTTTTGCGTTTTGGGGCCAACACGGCCGTTGTACGAAAGTGATAAATTATTAACAGATTAAAGGCTAGTGATTTGATGGACGCGAACAGAAATTTTGCAGGGCATGGCAGCAGCAATTCCATATCCAACAAAGAAGACAGGGAAGTGGCCCTTAGGCACATAGACAGCTTCATAAAATTCAAGGAGGACAGGAGGATAAAGTACAATAGAATAGCAAAGGATACGCCATCCAACAGCATAAGATTGAATTTAGAATACATAATGTCAAGGGAAAACGAGTGCCTCAAGGAAGCAAGGGAGCTGAGGAACATCATAGAGAGCGATAGGCTCGGCGAAGTAAAGCTCAGGAAAACCAAGGATTTTCAGGTATACGACCATTTTGAAAGGCAGAATCTGGATGAGGTCGATACCCTCAACATAAAAGACATACTGATGGCAGCGCTTGCAGAGGACAAAGACATGATAGACAGGCTTAAGCTCCTGGCCGTCGAGTATATAGGGACGCGAACAGAGAACGCGGCAAAGCACCTGATGAATAGCATAATAGGCGCCAAAAACGACATAACCGACAGGCTTCTGAAGCTTGAACAGTGGGACTGGTAGATTGGATTGTGTTTTCTGCAGGCTGGCTCAGGATTCCGAAGACCACCTCTACGATGACGGAAATTGCTATGTGATCCTTGACATAAATCCTGTGTCCAGGGGCCATATGCTCGTAATAACTAAAAAGCACTATGAAAATATGCTGGAGGTGCCAAAAGACGAGCTTTCGTTATGCTTCGGCATTGCGCAAGATTTTGCCAGGAGTGCCGTGGAGAAATTGGGGGCGAAAGGGGTCAACGTTGGCACAAACATAGGAGAATATGCGGGACAGGTCGTCATGCACACCCACATACACATCATACCAAAGTACTCCCCGGGATACTCGAAAAGGCACAGGCTTGGCAGCGAGGAAAAGGCCGGGCTTTTAAGCATTTTGGGAAAACATAGCGTTTAAATCGCTTCCGCACTGACTGCTACAAATAAATAGGACCGATGCCAATTAGTAATGGGGGTATGAATGGCAAAGAAAACATTTGCATGCAAAGACATCGGAATGCAGTGCGGATTCACTGCGGAAGCCGCTGGCGAACAGGAGCTTATGCAGAAAATAGCTAAGCACGCCAAGGAAGCGCACAGCATGGAAAAAATAGACGACGCAACTATGAAGAAGGTAAAGGCAGCAATAAAAAGCGCTTGAACTACGGTATTTTAAGCTGTTAACTGTTTATTTTTTATTTTATCTTTTTGCATATTCTTTTTTTTGTATGTTCGGGAACGTATTTTTCCGAACGTATTAAATAGCTGAAACAGGGCATATCTGAGCGTTTAGTACATAGGTGTTTTGTTGGCAAACATGCCAGAGCAATTGCAGAAGAGGATGGAAAAGCAGGGCTACCACTTCGTGGGCCAGCATTCGGCAGTCAAGATATGCGAGTATACTGCGAACGGGCTCAGGGGCGAGACCTTATGCTACAAATATACTTTTTACGGGATAAGGAGCTGGCAGTGCATACAGGGCACTCCGGCCATAGGTTGCGATATTGGATGCAGATTCTGCTGGAGATTGATACCGGAAGAGGAAGGCTTCAAATGGAACGAGCTCAACGCGCTGAGCCAGTGGGATGATCCGGAGGGAATAGTCGAAGGAATGATAAGGGAGCAGAGGCGCATAGTAAGCGGCTACAAGTCGATTGCAGACAGCGACCTGAAGATGAAAAGGTGGAACGAGGCCAACGAACCGAAGCACGTAGCCATAAGCCTTACCGGAGAGCCGACTTTTTATCCGAAGCTGGCCGGGCTCCTGAGCGCTTTCCACAAGAAAGGCATAAGCACATTCCTGGTAAGCAATGGAACGCTTCCGGAAGCAATAGCAAAGCTGGACCCGCTGCCTACCCAGCTCTACATATCGCTCCAGGCCCCTGACGAAGAGACTTACATTTATGTCACAAGGCCGAAGATAAAGGACACGTGGAACAGGTTCATGAAGTCATTGGACATGCTGCACACGCTTAAAACCAGGACGGTGCTCAGGATGACGCTTATAAAAGGGCTGAATATGAAGAATGAGGAAGGCTATGCGAGCCTCATAAAGAGGGCCATGCCAAATTATGTTGAGGTGAAGGGTTTCTCGTACGTTGGAGGAGCTAGGAACGAAGAGAGAGGGCTGAGCCTCTCAAGCATGCCCAACCATTCGGAAATCAGGGATTTTGCAGACAGGCTCGCGGAGCTTACGGGATACAGGCGCGTATCCGAGCATGCTCCAAGCAGGGTGGTGCTGCTAGCCCGTGACGAGGAATCCGCCCGCGACAGGATAATAGATTTCAGCAAGATTGGCTGACAGCTTATTTGTTGTTTTTTGTATCTTCCTTTCCCTCCAGATATAGCTCGCTCGACAGCTTGTATCTTGATACTGAGTGGGCCACCACTTTCCCATTTCCCTCAAACTTTGCGAGGAAAAGGCCGACGCCGCCGAACATCGCGGTTTTTATGTTGTCGACAAACGTTATTTTGTATTTAAGGGATGCGTCAAAACCTGCTATGTGCCCCGGATCTATTTCCAGCGGGTCTGCATCTGTGACGTTGTATTCTATTATGTCTCCGGCCACGTGTATGAACAGGGTTCCTGGGCCCGTAAACCTCTGAAGTATTAGGCCTGCGCCGCCAAAGAATGCAGCGCCTATGCCGACGGTCTCTATGCTGAATTTGACGCTTTCCTGTGCGGCTATGAAGGCAAAATGCTCGGCTATGAATTCCTCACCGTCTCCGAGCTGGACCGCGTATATCTTTCCCGGTATTATTCCTGCGACGTTCAATACTCCTTCTGAGCCAGCTGCCTTGAATTCTGTAAGAAATCCTGATGCGCCGGTAAATTTCCTTTCTATGGCGCCCACTATGCCGCCGGCCAGCTTAGGTTCCATTTTTATGGCTGACGATTTGCTTATGACCTTTCCAGAATCTGCGTATATGGCTTCGCCAGACTCAAGCCTTATTGCCAGAGACTGCATGCTGTTGCCGACTATTTTATATTCCAAGCAAACACCATAAGCTCTTGTTTGCTATTTTTTATATACCTTGTGCAGCTCCTTGCCGCAAACCGCGCATTTTACCACGATGTATCCATGGCTGCTTGAAAGCCTTGTAGAAGAAGTTATTCCCGGGACAAGGATTGAGCCGCAGGCTTTGCATGTCTTGTACCTGAGAGACGGGCGTATCCTGTAATGGGATTGTATCTTGGAAGCCAGCGCGGCATAGCGCCTTGAAAGCTCTGCATTCCCGTCCCTGAGAGCCTTTTCGGACAAAGAAAGAAGGCCTGCTGTGCGCTTCCTTGCTATGATTCTCGAAAGATCCTTTGTTTTAGAACTTTGTCTTGGCATGGGATTACTTTATGTTGAGGTCTGACAATATTGAGTCGATGCTTGATTCCATCGCAGCGCCTGAGCTTATAGTGACCAGATTTCCGGATATCTTATAGGAAGAAGGAGAGGGCTCGCCATGGAAAAGCCTTACTAGGCGCAGCGTTTCTTCGTTCTTTGGCACAGATAGCTCCTTGCCCTTTATTATATTCGCCCTTGCCACGATCTTGACTGCGTTGCCTATCGCCCATATTTGCTTGCCTGCGTTGTCGAACACCATCGCGAGGTCCAGAAGGGGCCTGAACTCATAAAGCCTGGAAGCGTCAACCCCGTCTCCGTCGAGGAGCACTATGCCGTCATAGTCGTGCACGTCGATGTTTGCAGTGTGCATGTCTGGCTTGACTGAAGCCCCGTGCTTGCCCCTGCATTCGGACTTGGTATAGCTGGTCGTGGAATAGCCTATGCCCCATCTGTCGAAGAAAAGCTTCAGAGTTGACAGGCTTTCCTCCCTGAAATCGACAGGCGGCAGAAATATTAGCATGCGCATTTGAATCAAGTATAATTGGCAAGAAAAAGATTTATAACATTCCGAAATGCCGGCTCAGAAGGAACGTGATATTCTTGAGAGGGGATGCCCTTTTGCCTTTAGCTCCAGCTCGTAGAAAATCCCAAACGACATCTTCTTGACCGTGAAATTGCGGTCCAAAAGAGCCTTTTCCAGCATAGAAAGCATTATCGCCGATTCCTGTGGAGAGGCATTGTCGCCGAAAAGGTGAGCGAATGGATTGAGCACTATGGATCCTACCTTGAGCTGAGCCGCTATCTTCTGTATCTCGAACGTTACGGCGTCCACAGTGTTCTGCTTTGACGATTCGTCCTTTTTCTCGAAGTTTGCGAATATGAGGAGCGATTCTCCGGCTTCTATCGGAGATCCCTGCTCTATGACGCCTGACCTTCCTGCGCCTTTGGGCTCTGCCTTTACGTAATCCACATGCCAGCACATGAAACGCATTGTCACACCTGTTTCGTAGAAGAGAGCACTTCGAGAGATTTCTCCCTTATGATTTTTGATATCTCACGGTACTGTTTTACCGGAACTTCCGCTTTAAGGCTCACTCCGTAAAACGTGCTGTTTATGTCAGTGATTTCGATGTCGAATGAGGAAATATGCCTGCGCACCGATTGCGGAAACGATTTGACGCTTTTGTACATTTTGGACTTGAAGTCGTCGAAGCTTTTCGCAAGGAGCAGCTCGACGCGCTGCTCCATGTGCATGGTTTCGCTTCTTTCGTAGTTTATTACAAGCGCCTGTATAAGTATCCCGTTTGGTATGTAGGTCCTTATATTGTCAGGGCCCAGAAGCGATGCGTATACCAGGCCCACCTTTTCTACTTTGCCTTCAAAACCCGGGACTATAAGGCCATGGGGCCACGTAGAGGCTATGTTGCCATACTGCCACGTCGACACTTTTACAGTGTCGCCGATTTTGAACGGCTTTGTAGCCATAATTTCAAATCCGGCGAGTATGTTTCCTAGGGTGTTCTGCGCTGCGAGGCCAAGGACTATGCCCAGAAATCCAGCACCGACCAGTAATCCAGTAACGTTGACCTTAAGCTCATAGAGCACGGTAATGGCAACTATGGCATATGCCACGACCCTGAACAGGTCTGCAAGGGCCGAGCCCTCCTCTTTGAGGGTTTTGCTGCTTATAAGCAGCATGCCACGGGCTATCAGCTCGACTATGATTATGCTAAATACAACAGTAAAGGCTACGTTGAAATACATGACGTATGAATCTGGAACTACGCGGTAGGCGAGCAGAGCATGTACTAGGACAACCCCGAAAACGAGTATTGCTATCCCTGCCGCAAGATTCCTCTTGAACTTATTCAAAAAAACACTTAGCTTTCCATGTAAGGAGCCAGATAGTACGCCACTTCGGCATCGCCTATCTTGTAGTCTACCTTTATCGGCTCGTCGGTCTTTATCGAAAGGTTTATGTACGAGCTTGACGGGCATGCCTTGACTATCCTTCCCAGGTAGTCCAGGTTGAAAGTCGCGGATGCCGGCTTCACGGACTCTATCTTCTTTATGACCTCAGCTGCGTTCATGTGCTCCTCTTCAAGCTCTCCGGCATCTCCCTTGGCGGACACCACGAAGGAGTCCTTGTCTGCCTTGAAGCCTATGTACGTAGAAAGCAGGTTCGCGTCCCCAAGTATGTCCTTGAAGGAGTCGCTTTTCACTTCGACCTTGGACTCGAATTCCACCTTTGGCTCCTTTTCTACGTCCTTTTTCACTTCTATCATTGGCAGCCTGTAGCGCCTTCTGCTCTTCTCCCCTATAAACTCTATTGCGAACTTGTTGTTTGAATCCTTCATTAGCAGCTGCTCTCCGGGCCTTGAGCTCGCGAGTATCTTGCTCAGGTTGTCTATGTTTAGGCCTATCGACGACTGCTTCTCTACCTCGTACTTGGAAAACGCCTTGTTTGGTATGAAGAACGATATCATGCTTATGCCGCTCGGGTCCATTGCGCGAAGGGTTATGCCCTCCTTGGATATCGAGAATGTCCCTTCGTCTATAAGGTTAACTATCGAGTCAATGCAATTCTTCCAATACTTAGCGTCGTCTATTTTTATTTCGAACAATGAATCACCAAAGATTAGCAAGGCATCAAGCAGGCACAGTATCTGGCTCTAATGTCGTAGCAATTAGATTTGTTGCAAAAAATATTTAACCCCTTCTGTGAGGCAGTAAAAGCATTCGGATAAGTAGATGCAGGATGGCATAACGCTATGGATATTAATTGTTTGTTAAAAAATAGATTTGGTAGAATGATTGTTGCTGGAGTAACCGCAGATTACGGAATAGGGGAGGGGGTTGCAGGCCGTTTGAGATCTGAGTACTGCAGATTCTCTTCGAAGGTATTTCCGGACGGCGAATCTTACCTAAGGCTGGATAAGGAAATGAAAGGAGAGGACATACTGCTCGTGCAGAGCATGGATTCGGAGCAGGACAAGCGCCTGTTCGAGATGCTGATGGCTGCCGACGCCGCCGTTAGTGCAGGAGCAAGCAATGTCTACGGGCTCGTAACGTATATGGCTTATGCAAGGCAGGATCGCTCGTTCAGGCCCGGAGAACCTATAAGCGCTAAGGTTGCGCTAAGAGCGTTGCATGATGCAGGAATATCAAGGCTTGCAGTCATAGAGCCGCACAAGAATGAAGAGCTTTCGTATTTCAGGGGAAGAGCCATGCCAATAGAAGTTTTGGGAAGCGTAGCCAGGGAAGCAGTAAAGAGAACTGGCGCCGAGAAGCTTATAGCTCCTGATTACGGCAGTTCTGAGAGAGTGAAAAAGATTGCCGATTCTCTTGGCATCGGATGGGATTACATAGAAAAGAAGCGCAGCAGGGAAGACGGCAGCATCAGCATGGAAAAAGGATTGGAAAGAATGGACGGCATGAAGGCATTGGTGCTCGATGACATGATAAGCACCGGAGGAACCGCGGCGCAGGCGGCAAGCGAAGCCATTTCAAAGGGAGCAGCAGGCGCATACGTGGCGGCTGCGCACGCGTTGCTCGTTGGAGGAGCTTATGAAAAGATAAGAAGCGCAGGGGCAAGCCGAATTTTCGGGTCTAACAGCACTGGAAGCAGAAGCTGCGAGATCGTGGACGTATCGCACGAGGCAGCTGATGCGCTGTCTGAGCTCATAAGGGATTGAATTGGAATACCCAATACGCATAAACGGCATAGGTAAAAGGTTCGGAAAGGAATACGCGCTCAGGGATATAAGCTTGGAGATTGGAAAAGGCATAACGCTGGTCCTGGGGCCGAATGGAGCAGGAAAGAGCACGCTTCTAAGGTGCATGGCAGGGCTCTACAAGCCAGACGAGGGCAGTATAAAAGTACTGGGAAAAGACCCTTATTCGGATGCAGGAATCAGGAAAAGAATCTCGTTCATGCCTGACAATTACGGGCTTTATGATTTCTTAAGCGTAAGGGACAACATACTTTTTTTCTCCAGGCTTTATGGCGTGAACGACGATACTGCGATATCGAAAGCCATGGAGACGCTCAAAATGCTAGATGCTGACGGCTACATAGACACAAAGGTGGGCCAGCTCAGCAGGGGCACGAAGCAGAAGATGCTTTTCTGCAAGGCTTTGGTTAACGACCCGGACGTAATACTGCTTGACGAGCCGACTGCGTTCCTTGATGCAAGCAGCTCTGCGCAGGTAAGGGAAGCCTTGTCCGATTTGGCAAAGGCTGAAAAATGCGTAGTTTTCGTTACGCAGAGAGTCGACGAGGCAACGAGATTCAATTCTCGCATATGCGTGATAAGGAAAGGCAGAATAATCAAGGATACGGATACGCGAGGGCTTTACGATGAGGTGCTTAGCGGAATAACAGTGAGCATAAGGCTAGCGAGGCCAGTAGCACGCAGTATTAGCAGCAAGCTGGGAAAAAACGTGATAATTGAAAACGGCAACATAGTGAAGGCAAGGATACGCGATTACAAAGGCATAAACGAAGTGGTCGGAAGGCTCATTAAAAACGGGGCTTACATAGCCAGCGTCGATTATGCGGAGCCCATTATAGAAAAGCTTTATGCTGGTGACAATGACGAGGAGTAAGCCAATGGCTATAGCCATTAAGGACATGCGCGAGGTTTTCAGCAGCGTGTCAATCTATGGGCCGATGATAGGCGTGCCGCTTTTCTTCGCGGTTGCGCTGCCGCTCCTGACAGTGTACGTGGCCCTGCACGCTGCGCCTAGCATAGCTTCTAGAATAGCCATAACGCCCATAGCCAGCGCATCAGCATCCCAGGTAAACAGCCTTTCGTTCATGTACTTTTTTGCCATAAACGTACTTGGCCCGATATTCCTCACTATACCGATATTCACCGCTTCCGTCATAGCGGCTGACAGCTTCGCGGGAGAGAAGGAGCGCAAAACTTCGGAGAATTTGCTTGCATCTCCCATAACTAACGGCGAATTGCTCTTAGGGAAGATACTTGCTTCCCTGATACCTACGATACTGCTAACGCTTGCTGTTTTCGGCATATACGGAGCTACGGTTAATTTCCTTTCTTTGCGCGAGTTCGGCACCGCTGTGCTCCCTACGCCCACATGGCTTATGATGCTGGCATCTGCGCCCTTATTGGCCCTTGCGGCCATAGCCGTAGTTGTTTTTGTGTCTGCACATGTAAAAGGCATAAAAGAGGCACAGCAAATCAGCACGTTATTGGTTCTTCCCATACTCCTGATACCGTTCATTTCCATACTCGGAATAGCTAACCTAAACGTAGCTTTCTTCGCATACGTAATAGCAGCATTGTGCATAGTCGATGCGGTAATTTTTTATATAAGCGTGAGGGATTTCAAGAAGGAAAAGATTTTATATTAGGATGGCATATGAATGTCTATTCGGCTTGTCCCAAAGCACTGATGCGCAGGGGTTTTTCCAAGAAAGACCAAAGTGCGGCGATTGCTTCCTTCAAAAAAGCCAATGTATGCATATGCAAAATGCATTAAAGAATCCAAAAGGCGAAAACCAATGGCAACCATGGAAATTAGAAAGGAGCGCGAACATGAAGTAGCGGACATTATCTCAAGGATGAAGGAAGACGCGCATTCCGAAATAATAAAGGCAATCAAAAGCATTTTGGTATCGCAGCCCAGAGGCACAATCCAGGCACCGGGATTGATAGATATGCTAAGGTACTATCCGGATTCGATGGGCAAGTACTCCAGGGCTTCTATAATGATGCTTTCGGCGTTGGCCTCTGGCGCAGATTACGAAGATTGCATACTTCCAGCGGCAGCCATACAGCTTTTTGAGGATTTTGCCCTCGTTCATGACGATATAGAAGACGGAAGCCTGCTTAGAAGAGGAAGGAAAACAATACATGCAGAATACGGGGTAAGCAGGGCCATAAACGCTGGAGACATGCTGCATAGTGCAGTTGAGGGGCTGCTTTACAGGATATCCAAGCAGGAGAACGGGGATGCCATTTATAAAAAATTTAGGGAAATAGGCAGTATAACTTCGATAGGGCAGGATAAAGACATATATTACACAGGAAGAAACGCTTTGGAAGCCACAGAAAAGATTTACATAAGCATAGCGGCTGACAAGACCTCGGCATACAGCATATACGGCCCTCTTCAGATAGGCGCGCTAATAGGCAGTTCCGGGGCCAGGGAGCTCGAGGCGCTTGAAAACATAGGGCTACCAGCAGGGATAGCCTTCCAAATAAACGATGACATAAAGGATACAGAAGGAAAGGTCGCAGGGAAGGACAAGTACGAAGACATAAGGCAGGGAAAAGCCACGTTAATGTCAATAAACGCTTATAAAAATTCCGAGCCCGATGAGAGGGCGATGATGGAACATATATATTCGAAAAAGCCTTTTGACAAGGATAGCGCAGACATAAATTATATTTTAGGCGTTATACAGAAAACAGGCTCGATAGAATATGCAAGGAGAATAAAAAAAGAATACGAAAAGAGTGCCGTAAACGCGCTAATAGGCAGCAGGGATATAATCCCCGAAAACCATTATTCCAAAGCCCTTATTGAGCTTATAGGCACCCTTTATGTCGAATGACTTTCTGCCTGCCTTCTTTTTTCCCGTAACTATTGGTTTTCACCATCTCCTTTTTCTCACAGCCAGATATACTACCACTGCTATTATTATTATGACGACTATCGCTGCAATCATGTATTCTATGGTGTTAGGAGCCAGAGTCGTTGTTGGCGGCACAGTTGTGGCCAGCGGCACAGTGGTTGGAGCCGTTGTCGGTGTAGTGGTTACCCTATTTGATGGGCTTATAGTAGTAGTTGTGGGCGTAGTTGATGTCGAAGTAGTTGGAATGGTTTTATTATAGACAACTATGTATATTGCTGCTACCCCGTGGGTATTAGACATTGAGGGGCTTGTTGCAAGATATGCGGTATAGTTTCCCGGAGTCGCATTGGCATTGACGTGGAATCTTATCTTTCCGCTGTAAGGCGGAAGCCCCGAATTCGGTATGAAACCTATGTTTATGCCGTACGGAGCCAGCGCCGGGCTTGATCCTACAGTCACATTGCTTGCTGTGCCGTTATAGACAGTTATAGTGTAATTTATATAATCGGTAGAATTTAGGTATAGGAAAACGTGGCTTGGATTGACTTTTGGAAATGCTACCCCGGTAGGCGACGACGCAAACGATATTAAAGTTATTGAAAATAGCATAACCAACGTTATGGCTAGATATTTGGGCATTTTAGCGCGCATTTTATACACCATTTAGTATAACTTGGGCAAGATTTATATAACTAATCTTTATTGTTGTGCTTTGGCTTATGCAGCGCTTTGATACTGCTGGCCCCAAGTGGCTTTGCTAATAAACCTTGCTAATGACCTCCTCCACGGTCTTTAGCTCGTGGTATCCAGGTAATCACATCGCAAGTTTCGTCTGGCCTCCAGAAATGTCCTGCCTCCTTATGTAATTCTTGATCGTTTCTTCTGTCGCAGGGCCGACACTGCTGTTACTGTATCCAGCAGTCCAGAAAGTTCTTCTCGGATATCTGAGTCGATGATTCGGTATTTCCCTGAAGACAACATACGCCGAATATCCTTTCAACAGTTGAGCGACTTTCGATACGGAAATTGTATTCGGTATGTCAAGTCCCATATGCACATGTGCAAAATCTTCACCGAACGACAGCTCTTTCACAATGATTCCGAATTTCTCCGCCCTTCATTTATTGTGCGTCGGATTATTTCAACGGTCTTCTGGTTCCTGAACATTTTGTAACAGTATTTCGTCACAAAAATCATGTGCTGCCAGTTGTACTGATGACAAGTTCTTTGGCCGGTAGGTTTATATTTTTCCCATTCGTTTCTCTATTCATGTTATCACGTTTCTGGCAGTTTGCAGCGCAAATTTTTTATGTACTGCACTGTCATTAACGGATATTCTGAAAAAGAGAATTTAGCCTGTTGCGAATGCTGTGGACAATTCGTCCACGACTTAAAAGTCGTGGTATACTTGCCCCTTCAAATTAAAAACTAGCTTAAACTTAAGTTACAGTTGGTACTGACTCCTTCTGAAATTGGCCGTTCTTAGAAGATGTTACTTCATGCGTACGTCTTCTTCTCAATAAATCGTCAAGATATGAAGGTAATGCAACACTTTTAGGGTTTTTCTTTATTGCGCTTTCAATGGCGTTTATTGCGCCATCAAAATCACCATTGGCTTCGGATTTAGCAGATCTCAGCATAAGATTGTTAGGATTTCTTTGATGCATTAGTCTATGTCCTTCCTCTACTGACCAAACACGTTCAGTAGGGGATTCTGATTTATGTTGTACACTTTTTCTTGGCATTGTAATCAAATATATACTTAATAATTTACTAATAAATAAATCAATAAATTACTACTAATACTACTTATACTAAAAGTGTCATAGTATTTATCTGTTTTGGTGTTTTATGGTTGACCTTAGATTTCTAAGCTGATCAAAATGGATGTTATGCGGATACGCTCCGCAGGTATCACAACTCATCGACCCTTGTTTTACTCCACCGTGACAGGATGCACATTCGTTTTCTTTTCCGCGTATTGGAGGTTTTGGAGATTGCACCTGATATACCTATCCCTTTCAACAATAGTTATAGGTTAATAGAATTGGAAGACATAGACGAGGGCTTAGGAGAAGTATCTGCCACGCCGAGAACCGTCTTAGACTTAAGCTCTCAAAAAGTAATGTTAAAAAAAGATGAATTGGTAATATCACAGGTTCAACCAGAGACCACATAGGAAAATCGGAGCTATACGATACTCTAATCCCTTTCCCAGACAAAACCATACAGGAGCGCATAATAAAAGAGACGCTTGAAGTAATGGAGAAGGCCAAAGAACAGGGGAAGTTATATGGGGAGAATGTAAAGAACTCGGAGAAGGTATTTGTTGAAAATCTTGAAAAAGCAGTTTAGGTGACGAAAACAACAAAAAGTGCAGGAAAGCCTACGAATCTGCTTTGAGCAACATAACGAGTTAGTTTATTAGCAACCCCCAGAATAAATTAGCAGAAGGCAATAAATTAGCAAAGCCGCCCCAGGTGTAATGCATAAATATATGGCCGTATAGATTGGTTTTGTTTTGCATGGATGACTACAAAAAGAAGCTGGCATTGGCAATAAGGTCCGGCTATTTCTTAAGAAATTTGGAAATGGACCCCAAGGATGCTTCAGATCTTGCAGACTATCTCTTGTCGTTCTTCGGCTACGAAGAGGAGATTATAGACAACGTGCTTATGAAATATGACAGGGACATCTTCTACCAGATGGAAGACAAGGAGGTTCTCAAAACCAGCCAGTCCATGGAAAGAATCATAGAAGGCAGCCGTGCAGGAAAGGAATGGACTTTGAACAGATGGATACTCGATAAAGACGGTTTGCAAAGGCTCATCGAAAAGGCTTATGAAAAAACAAGGAGCATGCGAGCGCCAGAGGCCATATACAAGACCCTTTTCGGTTTCGCTTCCGTAGAAGAGCTGAAAAATGCAGATAACGATAATCTCTCAGATTCGGAATTCGCCTTTAATGAGGAATGGTATTCTTCCATGGAAAAAGAGCTTGGAAGTTACATGGAATCAAAAAAGGAAAAACACATACCAGACAGTAATTTTTACGATTGCCTCTCGATTTTTGTTGCAATGCTTAGCCCAGACACAAAACCTTTGGCTTATCTTGCCATGGATCCGGAAAAAGAATATACGATTTCCGGAGTCCTTAAAGCCATGGCGGAGAAATTCGGATGCAGGCATGAAGAACTTGAAAACCACATAAACTTCGCATCGATAATGGAGAGTTTAGTATCCATAGGAGGGCTCCGAGAAAAGAGGATTGAAGCCCACAATAAAGAAACCAGGGTCTACTTCAAAAGCCCGCAGTACAAAGTTTTCGACCTAATTGCAGCACACGCAGTAAAAGCATCGAGGGAAGAATTAGAACAAGCAAGGCTGATGCTCTCCGATGTATTTTCTGCGTCCGTATCGCAAAAGACCATCTGTACTCATTCGCAAAACCTTTTCGGCCTGATGAAACTGCTTGCCGAAAATAGAGATAGGGGTTTCACGCTTAGCGAAATCAAGGGAATTATGAATAATGATAGCATAAAGCACGAAGTAGGAACGTTCAAATCGCTCGAAATTTTGGATTATGAATCTTTTTCGAGCACGGGCAGATCAGAAGGCAAGCTGAATTATAAAGTGTTAAGGACAACAAGCCTTGAAGAATTGCACAGGACGGGTTTTGTGAAAAGGCCCGAGAAATGCTTGAGGCTGGGAAAAGTCATAGATTTCACAAATGAAAACCTGGATAGGGACATTGATAGATTTGATGTATCGCGGGCTTCGGGAAGCGACGTCTGCTTTTCTTCGAAATGCTTGGTAATGCTATCGAAGGCCGGAGTGCTGGAGCGCAAAGCAGAGTGGAATGCAAAAAGATCAACGGTAAAGGCAAACGAAAATACCGTTAGGATATGGGATGGATTATTATCGTGGCTATATCATATAGCCATGGAGGCAAGTTTTAGGGATAGCGTTGAAGAAAAGCCTTTGGACAGGCTTGACGCAGTGCTGCTCGGCGACGACAGCCACTCGAGAGAACTGCAGGATTATGCCAAAGGAAACAGGTTAATTGAAGATTGTTCAGCCCATTTAAGATATCTTTCCGAAAATAGGCACAAGATTGTAAAAAATTCCGAATTTGCTGCGATAATGCCGGATGCCGCCAAGGATGGCGTCAGGCTGTACGAAATAGCGGAAAGGCTCGGGAAAAACACCAAAGTCACTTATGGCATGGTACAATGGCACGTAAATGAACTGCTCAGGAAAGGCTCATTGGTAAAGAAAGGAAACGTTTATACGACGAAAACTCAACAAAAGGCTAAAAGCCAATAGAGCACAGGCAAGCTCTTTTTCCAGATGCAAGATGCATAATACGTGCATCGCAAACCTTTTTATATATTAATGTATTATTATGTTATAACATTAAAATACATAGATGATAGCATGGCTTTGCCGGAAAAGGAAAGGAGGAAATATACAACGATAACCATACCTACGCCGCTGTTCGAGAGCATAAAAAAGAGCATAAATGGCACAGGATTTTCTTCGGTTTCGGATTACGCGACATATATCCTTAGGGAGACAACAGCCGAATTGAACTCGAAAAGCAGCGGGAAAAAATCTGAAGACAGCGCTATAGTGAAGAAGCTGAGGGCGCTCGGCTATATATGATAATTTGCCGCAATGGAGCTGATTTACATGATAGAGCAAAACCTTGATGAATTGGAGGAGAAGAGCATATACATAATGAGGGAAGCCAAGGAGCGCTTTGGAAACATGGCAGCGCTTTGGAGCATGGGAAAAGACAGCACAGTAATGCTGGCGCTGGCTCGCAAGGCTTTCATGGGCAAGGTCCCTTTCCCTGTCATACATATAGACAATGGAATAGACTTCCCGGAAACTTACGAGTTTAGGGAGAAACTGGCCAAGAAGTGGAAGCTTGACCTCATAGTGCAAAATAGCGACATAAAGCCGGAGATATCTGGATACGCCTGCTGCGGTGCCAACAAGACGGTGGCGCTCAAGAAGATAATGAGAGAGAGGGGCTTCGATGCCCTTATAGTTTCGATAAGGAGGGACGAACACGGGATAAGGGGGAAAGAGAGGTACATATCCCCAAGGACCAAGGACTTCAAGTGGAAATACAAGAACCAGCCAGCGGAACTGTGGAACGATTATTCGTCAAAGCAGGGCAATGGGGGCCACATACGCGTGCACCCGCTGCTGGATTGGAACGAGATAGATATATGGAATTACATAAAACGCGAAAAGATACCGATAAACAGCCTCTACTTCGCAAGGGACGGGACGAGATATAGAAGCCTTGGATGCACGCACTGCACCGTGCCGATAAAGTCAAACGCTGACAGCATTGACAAGATAATAAGCGAGCTCAGAAGCACCAAGGTGGAAGAAAGGAGCGGAAGGCAGCAGGACAAGGAGACGGCCTATATAATGGAGAAGCTGAGGGCGCTCGGCTATATGTGAGGTATCCGTATGCACATCCAACAGATAACCATGCTAGGACACAAGGACCACGGCAAGTCCACGCTGATAGGTTCCCTTCTTATGAGCACCGGGTCGGCTACAGATGAGCGCATAGCAGATGCAAAGAGCACCAGCAAAAAGCTCGGGAGGCAGTTCGAGCCTGCTTTTATACTGGATGCATTTTCCGAGGAGCGGGAGGGAGGCCTCACGATAGATACGGCCAGGGCTCAGATAAAATACAGAGGAAAGGCATTTGAGCTCATAGATGTCCCGGGGCACGATGAACTGATAAAGAACATGCTCAGCGGAGCATCATACGCAACCACTGCAGTGCTGGTGGTATCGGCTGCGAAGGACGAGGGCATAAAGCCGCAGACAAAAAGGCATCTTTTTCTTGCCAAAATGCTTGGAATAAGGCATTTTGTAGTTGCCGTCAACAAGATGGACACGGTAGGCTATTCGCAGAACGATTATGAAATGATAAAGAACGATATAGCCGCTTATCTTGACGGCATAGGAGTCCATTCCCAAAGCGTAAACTTCGTGCCCATATCTGCATATAAATCGGAGAACATAATCTCGAAGTCCGGGAACATGCATTGGTACAGGGGCAAGCCACTGATGGAGCTCCTCCTCACGTGCCACACTAAAAATTTTACGGGAAAGATGCCGCTTAGAGCCATAATCCAAGGAACGCTCGAGACCGAAAGCGGGATGGCGTATACGGCGAAGGTGCTGAGCGGCACCATAGAAGCCGGATCGAGCATAAGGATACTGCCGCTCAACAAGAAGGCAACCGTAAAAAGGCTTTATGTTAAAGGCAGGGAAGCGCGCAGCGCAAAGGCAGAGGAGAACATAGCGATAAACGTATCGCAGGATATGGGCAACATGCGAGGCGCGGTAATAAGCAGCACCAACATGACGAAATCTGCAAACGCCATAAGCACTATGCTGTTTTTTGTAAAACCAGTTGGAGGAAGCGCGGAACTAAGGTTCAACGGCAATAGCACTAAAGCAAAGATAAGCCTGGACAAAGTCATAGACACCGTCACAGGCAAACCGAAAAATACCCAGAAGCCAAAGGCCCTTGACGCTGCCGAGTGCATAATAAGGCTGGAAAAAAAGGTAGCCGTAGAGGAATTTTCAAGCTTCAGAGACCTTGGCAGGTTCGTTGTCTACAGCTCAGGCAAGTTTGCAGGGATAGGAGTAGTGGAAAAGGTGCTTGGATAGATGAGATTGCAGCAATCGGATGGATAATAACTAAGCCCTGAAAATTTCAGGGATGTAAACCTGCAAGGACTGGAATGATGCGGTTTGAGGTACATCAGAAAAACATATAAGGGCTTTTGGAAAAGATAATGCTGGAGTTGTAGGCGCTGGAATCCTAAAAGCGCCGAAAGGCGCAATGCCTTTAAGGAAGCCGATATCAAAGTAATTTTATACAATAGAGATCAACAAATTCAAAAGGTGTCTTGACGAAAATAAGGAGCGCTGACCTGGTTACATACATCAGAACCGCGCTTATAATAGTTGTCGCTTACTTGGTGATTGCAAAATTCTACGCATTCGCTATAATAATACTGCTTGCAATCGCAATGCTCTCCGATGCGATAGACGGATACTTCGCAGTCAGGGAGGAGAGCAAAGGCAAAATAGGCTTCATAACCTATGTCAGGGCCGCAACAGGAGACAAAAAGGAGTGGGAAGTAGTACATAAAATCAAGCAGCGCGTTGGGAAGAGCGCGCCTTACGGCCCGAGGATAGACATAGCAGGAGACAGGATAAGCGAATATGTATTGTGGGTGACGTTCGCGTTCCTCCATATAGTTCCGCTGTTCATACTCTTCATAATAATTATAAGGCACTCGTTTGCCGATGCACTTCTTGGCGCAAAAGGAACATCTTCAAAAATGCATTCCAGGATTGCACGCGCTCTCTACGCTTCCAACATAAGCAGGGCAGGCATACAGATAACCAAGTTCGTAACCTTCGCATACCTGGTGCTTGTGTACGTGCTTTCATACCCTCTTTGGATGGGCTATGTGCTTATAGGCATACTTACCGCTTACATACTTATAAGAGGTGTCGCCGAAATCTTTGAGGCTTTGCATGGCTGAGCCCAAATGACAATATATTTATAGCCTGTTTGAGATTATTTGGCGATTAGTGATTACATGGATTTGAAAAACGGCACAACGAATAATGAGAAGCTTTCGCTCTGGGGCTATACCAAAAAGGCTTTGGATATAGCCCTGCATCCTAGCAGCGTAAGTGAGAGCTATAGCATAGGGGATGCTTTGGCATTTTATTACAAGGCAGCCATAATACCGGCCATAGCTGCAGCAGTTTTGGGATTCCTGCTGTTCTTCGCGTTCGGAAGCTTAGCGTTTGGAATTTTCAGCATATTTGACACGCTTCTGGGCGGAATAGTTGCTGTTGCGGGCGTGGTCATTGGGTTAGTGGGAGCCGCCATGGGGCTTGCTTATATACTACTTTTCATACCGATAGGCATAATCGTTGACGGGGCGATATACCATTTCTTTGCAAAAACGCTATTCAAGCTTTGGAAAAATGACATATCAAAAACCATAACTGCCACTATGTATGCGACTTTTCCCGCAATGCTGTTAGTGTGGGCCTTTTTCATACCTATACTAGGCATGGTAGTTGCAATTGTGGTATCGATATGGAGCTTCATTATTTTGATAATATCCATGGCAAGGCAGCAGCAGGTAAGCGGATGGAGAGCCTTCGGAGGCATATTGATATCCAGCATAGTACTTGGCATAATAATTGTTGTGATAGAATTTATCTTTTTGCTGCCATTTTCGACCGGTATCGCAGGCCCTGCAATAGGGTCATCATATTGCATAGCCAATCCTGGGTTTCTATGCCTTAATGGCTCTTTCTCTAACGGAGTCATTTCTGCAGAAGTGGGCCAATCCATAGGAGTAAACATGATGAAGAGCAGGCTGTTCTTCGTCCCTTCCGGGCAGAGCCTTAGCGCTTCGGATCCATCTTATTACATAGGCAATTTAAGCAGCGGCAGTTTAGTTAACGTAAAAATTGCGGGAGTAAAGGCGGTAAATAATGTAGTAGTAGGAAACCTAACTCTAGAGTATTATACTTCGGTATCGCAAAGCACGCCATATATAAAAAATCTTGCGTATTATGAAAGCTGATTGCGTAGTATATTTATAATAGTACGGTTAAATTCCTATACAGATTAGATGTCTGAGAGAAACGATGTTGCTTACCTCGTTCTTGAAGACGGTTCTGTTTATCCTGGCATACGCTTTGGCTCTCATTCTAACGCGGAAGGCGAAGTAGTCTTTACCACTTCCATGAACGGATATGTCGAATCGCTCTCTGATCCATCTTATAAAGGCCAGATTCTCGCAATAACACATCCGCTCGTAGGGAATTACGGCGTACCGGAAAAAATCAGGCGCAACGGAATACTCACGAATTTCGAATCCGAAATGATACAAGTTTCTGGATTGATACTAGGCGAGATAACCCACGGCTCAGAATGGAATTCCGAAAAAAGCCTTGAGAGATGGCTCGATGATGAAAACGTTCCGGGAATATCCGGCATAGATACGCGGGCTCTTGCACTGCATATACGTGAGAAGGGCACAATGGCAGGCATCATTTCTAGTTCGAAAGAGTTTAATAAAGTCAGAAATTACGAAAGCATAAATTTTGTAGAAATGGTATCGATAAAACAACCATTAATTTACGAGAACAAAGGGCCAAAAATTGCAGTCATAGATTATGGCTTGAAGGAGGGAATTTTGGAATGCATATATTCAATGGGATATTCGATAGTAAGGCTGCCGCATGATGCGACTGAAGAACAGGTTCTTTCTTACAATCCAAAGGGCATAGTTCTGACCAACGGGCCTGGAAACCCATTGCTGCTAAGCAGAGAGACCGAAAACGTTGCTAAGCTGATGGAACATAACATACCGGTTTTGGGCATATGCTTGGGACATCAGCTTGTAGCCATGGCATCGGGAATGGAGATAAGGAAAATGGGCTTCGGGCACAGGGCAATAAACAAAGGAGTAATGGAATTGCATACAGGAAAGTGCATGATAACGACGCACAATCATGGCTATGCGGTTTTTGGAGATGTGCCTGACGGCGTTGAGATTTCGCACGTTTCGCTTGACGACAGAACCATAGAAGGAATGACAATCAAAAGGCATAACGTTATTACGGCACAATTCCATCCTGAGGCAAGGCCTGGAACTAAAGACGGATTCAGGATATTTGAACTTTTTGATTATGCAGTAAAAGGTTTTATCGGTGGAAAAAGATAAGAAAAATAAAGTACTGCTCATAGGCTCTGGAGGCATAAAGGTAGCAGAAGCAGCAGAATTCGACTACAGCGGTTCCCAGGCGCTGCGCGCACTAAGGGATTCCGGAATTAAGAGCATTGTGCTAAACCCAAACGTGGCTACCGTGCAGACCAGCTACACAATGGCGGATTCTGTTTACATATTGCCAATATCTTCCGAATATATCAAGCGCGTAATAGAGAAAGAAAAGCCAGATGCGATACTGCCGGGGTTCGGCGGGCAGACGGCGCTCAGTGCATGCCTGGAGCTTTGGGACGAAGGATTTCTTCAGGCCAAAGGAGTAGAATTTTTTGGCACGTCTCCTGACGGGATTAAAAATGCGCTGGGAAGGGCGGATTTCCAAAGGCTGATGAGGAAGCTCAAAATACCGGTTCCCCCTAGCTTCGGGGTCAGAAGCGCCGAGGAAGGGATTGATGCAGCTAAGAGGCTCGGATTCCCGGTAATGTGCAGGGTAAGCTTCAACTTGGGGGGCAGAGGGTCTTTCGTAGCACATAGCTTGGAGGAGTTCGAAAGCTCAATATCTAGGGCGTTTGCGCAGAGCGGAACGGGCGAGGCGCTTGTTGAAAAGTACCTTAGCGGCTGGAAAGAGCTCGAATACGAAGTAATGAGGGACAAAGAAGGAAATACTGCCATAATCGCGTGCCTCGAAAACCTGGACCCTATGGGCACGCATACCGGAGAATCGGTAGTAGTGGCTCCCGCTCAGACCTTGGACAACTATGTGTACCAGGAGATGCGAAGCATGGCAATACGCGTAGCCGAATCGATAAGCTTAATAGGAGAATGCAACGTGCAATTTGCTCTGAATCCAAACAGCTACGAATTTTTCGTGATAGAAACCAACCCGAGGATGTCAAGGTCCTCGGCGCTAGCAAGCAAGGTGACAGGGTATCCGATAGCGTATGTAGCGGCAAAGCTGGCGCTCGGATGCAGGCTTCACGAACTGCAAAACGAGATTTCGCGCAGCACAAGCGCATATTTTGAGCCCAGTCTGGATTATATTGCGATAAAGATGCCGCGTTGGGACAATAAAAAGTTCGAGATGGCTGAGGATTCTGTAGGCAGCGAGATGAAAAGCATAGGAGAAGTAATGAGCATAGGCAGGAATTTCGAGGAGTCATTGCAAAAGGCAGTAAGAATGTTGGATATTGGCGAGGAGGGCGTCATAAGCACGAACGAAGCGATAAAGGCCATGAGCAAAGGCGAGGCAGTGTCGGCCCTGAGGACGAGGAAACCATATTGGTTTCTTTACGCCGCCAAAGCTTTTGAAGAAGGCGCAGGCGTTGAAGAAATTCACGATGCCACGGGAATAAACGCATTCTTTCTCGAAAAGATTAAGAATTTGGTCGGCAAATATGCCGAATTTTGCAATCTGAAAGAGGATAAGAAAAAAGAGATTGTTGAATTCATGCTCGGCCTCGGATTTTCCGAGAAGCAGCTTGGCTACAAAGGCCCCGGTCAAAAGGCAAAGCACATAGATACGCTGGCCGGCGAATGGCCTTCCGATGCAAATTACATGTACCTTACCAGAAATGCGATTTTGGACGAGGCAGAAAAGCAGGATGGAAAAGATAGCGTGCTATTTCTCGGAGCAGGGTGTTTCAGGATAGGCGTTTCCGTAGAATTTGATTACGCAACCGTGATGGCTGCGAGCGCGGCTAAGAAGCTGGGAAAAAGCGTGGTTATGCTAAACTGCAACCCTGAAACCGTATCTACCGACTGGAATTTCTCAAAAATACTGTTGTTCGATCGCGTAGGTGCCGAATCTGTAATCTCTATATCGAAGAGTTTCGGCGTAAATGATGCAGTTGTTTTTACAGCCGGGCAGATAGGCAACAATATATCCGAGGAATTGCACGGGAGTGGGATAAATATACTTGGCAGCGGGCACAAAGCAATAGAAAGTGCGGAAAACAGGAAGTTATTTTCAAACATAATAAATGAGCTCGGCATAAAGGAACCGGAGTGGGAGAGCGTAGCTTCGGTATCCGAAGCAGTAAATTTTGCAGCAAGAGCGGGTTATCCGCTCATGGTCCGGCCTAGCTTTGTGCTCAGCGGATCTTCCATGGGGATAGTAAAGAATGAAGACGAGCTAAGAAGAAAGGTTTTGGGAATAGAAAAACGATACATGCACAAGCCAGTAGTTATATCAAAGTTCATATCCGATGCTGAAGAAGCAGACCTGGATTGCGCAACCGATGGGAAATCAATAATCGGAGTTCCGCTTTTCCATATAGAGGAGGCAGGAATCCACAGCGGCGATTCTACAATGCAGGCTTTCCCGACAGAGTCAAAAGAGGCCAAGGATAGGGAGCACGTTGTTGAAAAGATGAAAAGAATTGCAGAAAGCTTGGTGGAAAGGCTTCGCATACGCGGGCCGTTCAACCTGCAGTTTGCCATAAAAGATGAAGTACCTTACGTTATAGAGCTCAACCTCAGGGCCAGCAGGTCCATGCCATTCAGTTCCAAAGCCACCGGCACAGAAATCCTGGATTATGCAATGAAGGGATGCCTGTACAATTTTGACTGGGACGGGTTCTACAACCCGAAGCTAAAGGCATATGGGATAAAATCGCCGCAATTCTCATGGGCACAGATAAAGGGGGCGTACCCTTGCCTTGGAGCAGAAATGAAAAGTACTGGAGAGGTGGCCTCTTTCGATAAGGACATAGATGCAGCGCTTCTTAAAAGCTGGATTTCCGCCCAGCCAAACAGAATGCCGCAAAAGGGGGCGTTGGTTTATGGGAATGGAGCATCTACCGAAACGCTCGAAAGGGAGTTGGAGGATAGGACAAGCCTGAAACTTTACAGCCTAGAAGGTTTTGAAGCCAGCAGAGGAGCAGAGACATTATCAGAAAAAGAAGCACTGAATTTTCTTAGGGACAAAACCATAGATATAGTTTTTACTGACGGACACATCCCCGAAAAGGATTACAGTGTAAGGAGGGCTTGCGCAGATTTTAATGTTCCGATGGTATTAAATTCCAGGCTTGGATTAGGGCTTGCGAAAGCCTTGGGGGCAAAAACCGATGCTAATGAGCTCAAAGATTATTGGTGATGCTCCCTCCTTCTTTTCTCGTTCTGTTCCATCAGCTTGGCCCATAGCGTAGTGTTTTTCAGGAAGGCTTTCAGCATCTTTCCGGTAAGAGGAGGGCGCGAAAGGCCCTTTAGCGATTCTAGGTATTTCATGTCTGCTTCGGAAAGGCTCCATGACATTGCGTCGGCATTTTCCTCAATGTGCTTTTGCGAAGATGCCTTAGGTATCGCCACAACTGTGCCTTTCCCTTTCTGCAGGACGTAGCGCAGCGCCACTTCTGATGCAGGCTTGGAATACTTATTCCCTATCTCCGATAGCGCTTGCATTATCGACTTTTTGCTGAATATAGCGCCCCTTGCCAATGGGCTGTATGCTATCAGTGCTATGCCTTCCTTTTTGCAGAATTCGAGCAGGTCGGATTCCGGATCTCTTACCGATATGCTGTATTCAACCTGGTTGGATACTATTTTTGAATGGTCCAGTGCCTGTTGGGCCCTAACCATTTCCTCTACCGAAAAATTGCTTACCCCTATATTCATTATCTTTCCTTCGTCAAGAAGCTCTTCCATTGCATGCATCGTTTCTTCTATTGGTACCCTGTTGCTGGGCCAGTGCAGCTGATAAAGCCATATGTTTTTCCTGCCCAGGCGTTTCAGGCTTGACTCGCACGCCTTTATCAAATCGTCGTGCCTAAAATGCGATGGCGAAACTTTTGTTGTTAGGAAGACGTTTTCAAGTCCTTTTATTGCTTTCCCTACGAGTTCTTCGTTTTTATACATCTCTGCAGTATCAACAAAGTTTATGCCTAGGGAGATGCCACGCCTTATTGCGGCAATGCCGGGCTCTGAATCGTTCGGGATCTTCCATGTCCCTAGGCCTATCGCAGTAATCTTTGCCTTAGAATCCCCATATCCGATAGTTACATATTCGGCCAAATTATCACCTAATTCTTTTTATTTGTGCAAGCAGTACGATTTACTGAGCAGTCTGGAGGTTGAAGACCCAGACACATTGGCGTATTTTATGTTTATACATGTTTCTGTTGTTCGTTTTTGTTATACCTTCGGGAATGCTTTGCATCCTTCGTGGCGTTGATTTTTGCAGTTTACGAATAGCTTTATAATATGAATTGATAATTTAATGTGATTCGATGGAAGCACGGAAGAGGCACATTGCCAAACGAAGAAGGCATAGGGAAAAAGCCTTGAAGAAAAAGCCAAAACTTGGAGTTTCGCTTTTGGTTGTAGCAGGAGCGATTGCCGTTGCAGCAAGCATAATAATAGGAATAACCGCCTTTTCGGGCGAACCTATATTCGCTGTCGCAGATGCAGGGGCAGGGGTCATAATAGGCATCGCAATAATAGCCGGAGCTATGAATGCTTACACGGCAGATGCCAAAAAATCTGAGACATGGGCAGTTGTAGCGCTAATATTATATTTGATCGAGATACCTTCTTTGTGGGGTTTTGGGATAGGATTCATAATCGCACTGGCCGGAACCATAATGACCCTTAGAAATTGAGACGTTACCATTTTCTTACGGCATTATATATGTATCCCTTGAACTTTGATGGGAATAGCCAGTTTAACCTTGACCTCGATATCCTGAATCCTAGGGTAGCTATAAACATCTGCGGTATTTGCTTGTGCAGCACGAGCTTGGTGCCCTCGTTAACCTGGTGGTAGGTTATAGGCATTTCTTCCACCTTTAGACCAAGCGTTTTGGCCGAATAGAGGAGATTTATGTCGAAGCTCATATCCACAACCGAAAGCGTCGGAAGTATTTTTCTAATCGCATCGGATCTAAAGACCTTTGCACCGCATTGTGTGTCTTCATAGTTTATACCAAAAAGCATCCGGATCATAAGATTGTAAAGCCTGCTCGACACGTACCTGGAAAATGGAAGGTAACCGGTAATTTTTCCGCCTCTTGCATACCTGGAGGCTATTACGCCTGCGATCCCCTTGCTTGCTTTCAGGTGATCGACCATGCGCAGGAACTCTGACGCATAAACTGCATTGTCGGCATCGACAAAACCTATTATGTCGTTTGATGACGATTCTGAAATTGCATGCTGGAAGCCTTTAGTTATTGCTCCGCCCTTTCCCAGCCTTTGCCTTGAATAAATGAGCAAGACGTCCCTGCGCTTGCTTTTAATGTCCTTTACGATCGAGTTTGTTTTGTCCGTTGATTCTGAAACCACTATTATTGAATGCTTTATTGCGTTCTTTCTGAAAACGTCTTCGTAGAATTTCAATGTGTTGATTATCCTGGCCTGCTCGTTATAAGCCGGTATGATTAGGTATACTTTCATTTATAATCAACTTCAGCCAGCCTTGTTGCTGAAAAGGGTGTCTACGTGCTGTTTGAAGCGCTCAAACCCTATTGATGCTATCGAGTTTATGGATTTGTAGCCTTTGTAATACATATCTTTTAAGGAACGTTTTACGTCGCCGCCTTCGGCAATTACTATAGCTACGGCAAGCACACGGCCCACGAGGTCTATGGATTCGTAATCCTCCTCTCCGTATATGCCAGAGATGAATTTTTCTAGATAGCCACCCGTTATGTTTTTATATAACAGAAGCAGCATCTCCTTCAGATTCGGTATATCAGCCAGCTCCTGCTTGCGAAATATGTTGCCGGCAAGAAGCGCGGTTGAATTGCCGGGATCGGAGGCGGTTGCAGTAAAAAGTGAAGAAAAGCTTACCTTAAGCAGATGGTCTGTGGCGTAGTTTGCAGGGAAATCGTTGTCTGAAGCCCGATGCTTCTGTTTTTCTTGATAATAGTGCGCGGAGACTACCCCGTTTATTACCATGCGAGGGAATTGCTCTTCGGCGCCCTTGGCTGCTATTGTTATTGTATTGTTGTTATTATCGTATTTTATGTATGACTCTTTGCGTTTGGAATCAAAGACCAGCTTTGGGGCCGAAGGCATGAGCTTTTCGGGATTCTCGCCAAGATACAGTGAAAATTTCAACACCGCAGATTTCATGATTTCATAAGCCTTGCTAGCGGTTTCGTCCACTTTTCCAGGTTTTTGAGTATCCAACCAAGCACCGCGGCACACGTCCGAAAGGCCATGCTTATGGACAGTTGAGCTTATAAACATAAATCTTTTGCGGGATTGATGGCTGCGAGTAGTTGAACGCCATTTTGAAACCGGAATCGTTGAATAGCGCAAGCGTCGTAGAGTTAGGATTTTCCAGATATGCGTAGGAGACATTGTATTTTATTGCAGCGGCGCATGATGCCTTGGATACTATTTGCATTGTTGCGCTTATCATCTGCGGCGGCGGATATTTGTATATCCCCCCAACATATTGGCCTATTGAAATCAGCGTCTGCCTCATTGCTATACTTGAAACAGGATTCCTGAACGCATTGTAATCATTGACAGCAAAGACTGCGCCGGTAGGTGTATTGTTAGTTATGTAAGATGCCGCTGCAATTTCTGCATTTGTTAAGAGCGGCTGCCTGAACGCAAAAACATCATGGATGAAAAACAATGGGAAGTTTATGATGACCAATATCACCAACAATATCCCCAATGCCCTCAACAAAAGGCCTTTCTTCCACATTGCATCTACCAGATAAGCCATGAAAAGGCAGAGCATCAAGAACACGTATATGAATATCTTGTTTGAATCCGCGGGATTGGGCTGTGGGGTGTATACGGTCACGAATACCCATAAAGCCATAAAGGGTATGAAGAATGCTTTTGAATTGCGCTTTGCGTAATAAATGCCTAGCAGCCCCAATATGACAGGTATTCCTGCAACCTGGAGCCAGAAGAATACGATATTTTCCATGCTCATTACGGCAGTAATGAATGCATTGCTTCCATGCAGCACATAGCTTTGGTATATGAAGTATGACCAGTTGGCTTGCCTTTTCTGTGAATCCATGTATAGCAGCTCTATGGATCCGATTATCGCAAATGGTATCGCAACAAGCACGAAATTATATAAGCCCTTGAGCCTGCCTTTTTTTGCAAGCACGTAGAACAGGGCGGATATTCCCAAAAATACGACAAGTATTACGCCCTCGGCATTGGCAAGCGGAAGCATTCCTGCCAGTACGCCTAGGAACAGGTATTCCTTGGCTCCAAGCTTCTTTTCAGAGAAGAAACCCAGATATATTATGTATATTGCGGCCAGCGCAAGCGGAAGGCCAAGCAACAGATCCCTTTGGGCAAGAAGCAGGGTGTTTATTATGCTGGTCCAGTATGACGTAGGTATTTCAGACATCTTTAGGACCGAGTAGATGAAAGAGAGTATGGTATTGTGAGGTTGGGGCAAGTAGAAAAGATGCGCGGGCTGAAATAATGGAGTAATCTGCTTTATGAATGGGAAATCAAGTATTTTTATGAATCCAACTCCGCCGAACCAGAACATAATAGTTGAGATTACCGATATCCTGGTGCTTTTTGATATTGCATAGGCTACCATCATGCTCAGCCACACGAATGAGAACACGAGCAGCACGTCAGGCAGCATCAATGCCCCCACTATACCCAGTCCGAACCTGTGTAGCATCCCCATGTAAAGGTCGCTCATGAAGGGGAAAACATTTTTTGTACCTATTGTAAAATAGTATTCCGGGGGAAAATGGCCGAACGCCACAGAATACCCTATACCTATATGATAAAGAGCATCTGAACATGAGGCATCTATGCAATATATGCCATTGCTATAATTCCCCGTTCCGGCTATGAATATTATGGCAATTATTATTGCTATGGCAAGCGCGAATATCCAGGCCCATCTGGGGAGAGACGTTATCGGTATCTTGGGATTTTTTCCCCTGTGCTTGTGGCGGCTGCTTAAAGCGCAATTATAGATAGGCTTTGAATAAACCGATGCCAAAGCGCCAAGCATAACCAAGAATGACAGCCATATTGCGTATGAATTTATGCTCCCGAAAACATAGTCAAAAGCAAAAAGAAGGGATGAAAAAGAGACTATGCCGAATGGTATCCCGATGGCGATAGCTTCGATGACGCTTCTTGAGAATTGCATCCTCAAGGCTATTAGCGAGGCGATCAGTGCCGGAAGGATAGCGATTATAATCCAAAGCATAGAAATACAACCCATTATATTCTTAAAGTTATAAGATTTAAAGCTATAAAGATTATTATAATGATTTTATAGACTTGTTAAGCAGAGATGCATAAGATGAAGCCTGACGCTTTTACAGTAACTTTAATATTCATAATAATTCTTGCAGGCACGCTGGTTTATGCACAGAACGTGCATGGAACCCATAACAATAGCGCTGCTACCCAGACAGGTTCCCAAAACAACGTGATTGCAGGGCAGATAAGCAGGGTAAAAAATATAACTTATGAGTATATATACGCAGATAATGGAAAGCCCGAAGGCACAGCCGAAATGGTAGGCATAAAGTCAATAACCGTCAACCCTAGCACTTATAATGTCCAGCCAGGGAAGACGTTTTCGATACACATACTCTACAGCGGCTATTTCGGTTTTGATACCGGGGATTACAACAGCAGCGCCTTCCTTCGGAATACAGTCGACTTATATTATTTTGGATACAGAAGTGCGGGTGCCAAAAACCTTATAGTATATAACAATTTAGCCAATGTTTCCAAATATTTTATACTCAAAAACTCCACGATGGAAGTGCCTGCTGGGCTGAACCCCTCTAATTACCTGCAGGAAACTGTTTACCTTGAGCCAACATCCAACGCAAGCGGAAAAGACTGGAATTTCTGCGGTGGTCTTTTCCTTGCATACTTTAATGATACGCACTACGGAGATCAATTTAATTATTTAAGCTTCAACGGCACATATTTCCACAATTCTAGCTTGCTTAACATTTTATCGAATAACTGCACTGGTGTGAAAGTCTCATGAACAGAAAAACGGCACTGGTTTATTTGATACTCGCAATAATAGTTGCGAATGCAGCGTATTACGGCTTCACCCATTACGAGGGCCCAAGCGTTTACGGGGACGACCCGAACTACCTCTACCTTGCAAGCTCTTTGCTCCAGGGAACATACATAATGAATCCGGGCTATATATTTTCTCTAAGGATAATGCAGTTCGTACCCATAGCAATGTTTTACGCGATATTCGGAGTGCATACCTATTCGGCATCCGCATGGGATATATTCTCATATCTCGGCGCAATAATAGTAACGTTCCTGCTCGGAAGATTCTTTTATAATGACAAGGCAGGGCTGTTCGCCGCCTTTACCTTAAGCATATTTCCCCTGCTGACTAAATATGCAGTTACTACAGGCGAAGATCCTCCGCTGATGTTCATTTCTTCTCTAGCCATACTCATGCTTCTGTACGGCATCAGGACCCATAAGCCAAAATATTACACCGCAAGCGGAATATTGCTCGTGGCTGACTGGCTTATAAGCTATGAAGCGGGAGTAGTGATTGCATTTGTTTTGGTGATGGTGCTTTATTACACGATTAAGCGCTTTTACGAGCATAGGAAGCGCTTTGGCAACGCCGTGGTAAATTCGTTCTATGGGTTCTTTGACCATCTGGCCAAGGGAAAGTACGGAAAAATATACGGCCAGGCTAGGCATTTTTACGACTGGCTAGGCAAGCAGGGAAGCGTATTTCTTGCTTTGGGGATAATAATCGGGTTTTTGCTTACATTCATATTCAGCGCTTATTTTTCCAATTACGGGCCTTACATTACAGTGACAAGAAACCTAAACTTTTACAGCGCGGTCGGAAGTTCAATCAATGGCCTGCCAACCATACCCACTACTGACGTAAGCCTGATGTTTTACCCGGACGACATGTTTCCGTACCACTTCGTAAACCTGCTTATGGCACACATGAGCTTGGGCCAGTTGCTCAAAGCCATTAGCAACAACGTCTTTGGTATAGGCACGCTGACGGAATTTGGAATTTCGTTTTACGTTGTTGTGCTTGCAATAATAATACTGGTGCTTGCAAGGGAGAGAAAAGCACTTTTCGCAGGAATATGGTTTGCGTTTATGTTCCTTTTTCTGCAGTTTGGCCCAATGTCAGCAGGCATAAGCCTTGATCCGCTGAGCATCCATTACATACTGGCTTACAGGCTTGGGAGGTTCCTCATTATAACCATACCTGCGGCCTCGATTATGATTGGCATTGCCTTTTCGAAGCTTACTGAATTCAAAAGGCTCTACTTCCTGATCCCCGGAATAATATTAGTCATAGGCTTGCTGGCAATAATGTATTTCAACAACACTGCAGTATCTACTTTTTGGTATTACTGGCAGTATTACCCGGAGTCCATTGTGATACAAGCAGGGCAGTACATAAGGTATGACAGCAACGCGACAGCTACGACACCCATATACACAGAGGCGTTCTACAACAACGCAGTGGTGCCTTACACAGGCTCAAACTTGCCCGAATACCTGGGAGACCCAGCTACGGACATGCTGCATTTCGAAATAGACAGTTCGACTGCGTGCAGTGATTTCTACAATTACAGTTATGTGATATGGCACGGGCCAGCGCACTGCAGCAACTGGATAAACGTATTCAACGTTTCGAAACCCAGAGGCATACCCGAATATTTCATAGAGTATGAGACACCTTCGCTCCCGTATGTTCCGACAAATGTTTATTATATCAGATGAAAAATTTTCAAATCAAAAAGAGATAAAGAACTTTGCTAAAAAATTAGTTTGTGCCTATATGAAGAATAGAGCATTGCTTGCGGCATTCTTTGGCTTCGTGCTAGCCATAATGCTTTACGGGACTGCAGCCCATGCAGCCGCCACGGGATCTTACTGCGGCTTGACTGTGAGTTCCAATGGAATCTATAGCATCGTTTCTTCTTGCAGCGGCGCAGCGATAAGCGTTCCCGCAGGAGTGTCCCAGTCCAAAGTTTACTGCGATCCGGGTTCTAGCGTAAGCAGCGTGTTTTTCGGCAACAATACTTACAACAATACGCTTTTCAACTGCACGTTTGCAGGTGCCAGGATAGCAAGCATGCACGACGCACAGAATAACATAATAAGCCCGTATGGCAGTTACAACACCAGCTTCTTGGGGAATTTCTCCAACGTGGCAGTTGGATACTATTTTGTTTTTGTTCCTAGGGGCCCAGGAGGTAACTATTCTCTTGAGGGCTTTGCCGCAATAATGCCTGATGCGCTCGTCAGATTCAACGCAGGGGTAGGGGATTCGCAGCAGACCACATATGGACAGATAGCGAGTGATGCTCAGATAAACCACTATAATCTGCCGCGCTTCGGAGTCGTCGCGCCAGGGCCCGTGCTTTCCGGCCCAAAGCGCTTTGCGGTAGAGGCTTACAGCATATACAAAAACCGTACGTTCAATTACAACCCTTATTTTTTCATATGCCCGTTCTGGGGCTGGGACGAGCTTACGTTCAAAATAATAAACGTAACCTCGAACGTCAACTTCACTCCGACGCTCGTCTATCCGCGCATGACTGAGAACGTACAGTTTCCGGACAACACGTCCATTTACTGGAACTACACTGTGATAAGGTACAGCAACGCCACCAATATGACCTTCTATTTCTGGAAAGGATACCAGGTTTCCCCAAACGGTAGGATAATGTATGAAGTGCATAACGTGACTAACGGCAACTATGACTATGACAGAGGGGTGCAAATCCCAGGAATACACGAAACCATAGCCGTGATTAAATCCCCAGAGTTCCAGGAGCACGACAATTCTACCACAGAGACTTACGGAGTGGGGCTGGCGTTTTGCACGGAGAAGGAGCCGGCCATTTTCATTCCGGGGTATTACACCATGGCTTACAAGTACCTTGGGCTGCTTCATACTTTCTTTCCTTCGAACCAGACTTGCAATACCGCATTGGCAGTAGCAAACAGCAACATAAGGATAAATTGCCTTGGGGGCATAATAAACTCTACAAATACTAGCATACAGGCGATCGGCGCAGACAATTTATCCTTGGAGAATTGCAGGATATTCGGAAATGCGATAAAAGCTTTAGGATCCAAAAATATAAGCGTATACAACAGCACGATAATCGCAAACAACGATACCAACGTGCCATTCGCACTTAACGATTCCAGCCTTTACTTGCATGATACGGAACTGGTAGGGTATTCGCATAACGGAACCCTTGTTGATGATTCAAGCATAAAGTCGTACAACAGCTCTTTTAACATAGTAACTACAACTATAGACTATAACACTACTACAGTATCGACCACCATACCTAAAACAACAACCACAATTAGGCCCATCCTCCCCAATGCAAATAGCTTTGAAGGAAAAATCTATTCGCATATGCTCGAACTGCTGCTGATTTTCCTTTTTGCTACGCTGATAATAGCAGTGCTTTATTTCTTGGTTGCAAGCACGTTAAAAACCAAAAAGGCCAAGAGATGAAAATTAGGGCTTGTAGCCTAGCTTCTTTAGCAATTCCCTTCTCTGCTTTATGTGTTCTTCGTCCTCCGCCCCGATGCACGTCTGCCCGTCTACCACGCCTATCACCGCTTTACCAAGGTCCGTAGAGACCGTTACTACCTGTACTTTGTTTGCGGTAGCGCAGAATATTTCAGATACTTCTGGTACCGACCTTACCGCATTTATAACATTTATTGGAAAGGCCCCAGTAAAGAGTATTATAAACGTATGTCCTGCTGCTATTCCAAGGGCATTCTTTTTCGCAGCATCTATGAGCTCTGAATCGTTCCCTTCATACCTCACCAATCTTTCTCCGCTTGCTTCAACAAAGGCGAGGCCGAATTTCACGCTCGGAGCTGCCGAGGCCATTGCCTCATAGAGATCCTCCGCAGTTTTTATGAATCCCGCATGGCCTATTATGCACTGCCAGTCATCTTTCTTGTATAATTCATAGGCATTCATCTCCAATTGAAAACACCCATTTTCTTGTTGTTTTTATATGTTATTGCAACGATATCCTCAAAAAACATGTGCTTTTTGCCTATCACCTTGGCATTCAGCTTTTCTACATCAAGATCGTATTTGTTCACTGTGCTCTCGACCATTATCACCCTCCCAGTCCCTGACAGGTGGCTGAATGAGTCTTTGATGAACCTATCTATTAGGCCGCGCCCGTCTTCTCCCCCGTCGGTCGCGATCTTCAGATAGTCTTTTGTCTCTGCTCCGAAACGCGCCGATTCCAGATAGGGAGGATTGAATATTATTGTGTCAAACCTTCCTTTTATGTGTTCAAAGAGATCGCTAACCACAAATGTGCCACCTACATTATTCTGCTCGACGTTGTGTCTTGCACACCTTATTGCGTGTATGCTTACGTCGGAAAAAGTTACCTCGCAGCCCTTCTTTGCCGCCATTATTCCCTGTATCCCTGTGCCGGTTCCCATGTCTAGGGTTTTGCCGGAAGCCAGGCGCTGCACTGCCTCAGACAGCAAATCCGAATCTTCTCTTGGCCTGTAGACGTTATGACACTCCGTTATTTTTATCCCGTTTTTTACTAGCAGCAAATCACTTCGTCAGTTTATTAGCCCTATGCTAACCATTTTATCTTTAACCATATTAAAAATTACGATA
Source organism: Microcaldota archaeon (assembly GCA_027339055.1). Lineage (GTDB taxonomy): Archaea > Micrarchaeota > Micrarchaeia > Micrarchaeales > Micrarchaeaceae > Micrarchaeum_A. Next base: position 101,993 of record DAHWRK010000001.1, read on the forward strand.
CTTATGGATTTCTTGGAGTACATAGAAAATTACAGGAAGCTCGTATATGGGAAGATATGCGAATACGTGCCGATGAAAGAGCCGCTGGGCCATTATAAGATAGTCAGGGACTACATAGACCGGCAGGGCAGTTACAGGAGGCCGGGGCTCGTAATGCTTACGGCACAGCTTTACGGAGCCAGGCCGGAAGACGCGCTGCTCCCGGCTGCGGCACAGCAGCTTTCCGAAGACTGGATTTTGATGCAGGATGACATAGAAGACGATTCAGAATTGAGGAGAGGCTTGCCAGCATTGCATAAGAAATATGGAATCATACACGCAATAGATGCAAGCGATACGGGCCAGATAGCCATGTGGAGAATGCTTAAGGATTACATAATCCAGGCAGGAACGGAAAAGGGCAACAGGCTATATGAAAAATTCTACGACATGATGACTTATACGGTAGAAGGCCAGTATATCGAAAACACGTTTATACACGACACAAAGGATCTTAGCAAGGCTGACGAGAGCCTTTACATGAGAATAGTTGACAGCAAGACTTGCTATTATACTGTTTACGGGCCGATGCAGCTGGGAGCCATCGTTGCAGGCCAGAGCGATGAGACACTAGAGCTGTTAAAGAAAGTTGGCGAGAATGCAGGAGTCGCATTCCAGATAACAGACGATATCCTTGACATGACGGCTGACGAGAAAAAGTTCGGGAAGAAGAACTTTGGGGACCTCTACGAAGGAAAGCTCACGCTGATTATACTGCATTCGTACAATAGTGCCACTCAAGAAGAAAAGCAGAAGATAGATGCCATATACAGGAAAAAAAGACAGGAGAAAACGCAGGAGGAAATAGATTACCTAAAGTCAATAATAGAAAAGTACGACGGAATAGGTTATGC
>DAHWRK010000020.1 GCA_027339055.1 Microcaldota archaeon
CTTATTTGCTCAGCGATTCCCTTCTTGAAATGGCTTCTATGCTTCTGTTTGCTATGGCAAGATTGCATGAATCGTGGAGCCTGTCCCAAGCCTCGCACTTTTTTGCGAGCTCCTCGGTTTCATAGTGCAGCATGCACAGCTCGCACATATATGCACCGAAATCAGAATCATATATTACCATGCAAACCATTTATATTGGAAAATCCTTAGGCAGCTTGGAGCGCAGGGAAAGGTATTCCTCGGAATCTCCTGATTCCGCCTTTATCATTTTAAGCATGGATATTACTTTTTCCGGTGAGAGAGCGCGCTGCAGCCACCATACGTGCTGTATGCTCGAAATCTTCGTGGCATGTGTTGTAGCAGTTGACCATGCCGTGCATCAGTTCGCTTTCTTTTTCATCCATATTATCGCTTGGCATAGGGCGGCGGGCCGTAGCCCCCTTTCTGTTTTAGGCAGCATTTGACTGAGCGGCTCAAAGGCCTTGCATACTCACAGCATTTGCATCGGCGCGTTTCATCGGCATCGTTGCGCTCGTAGTGTCATAGCTTTATGCAGCGTAGCCGTTCGTTTCTATTCCGAATAGGGCCTTAAGCCCTTTAATGCTCTGTATGAGGGGAGCTTCCTCCTTTCGGTAAGCTGCCCGCCCGCCGCCGCTATAGTATAAACTCTAGCTTAAGTAATAAATCCCTTTCGCAGATTGGAGTTTATGCCCTATTTTGTGGCATTGACGGCGCTTGCGATACTTGATATGGAATTCGCAGTTGAAATGCTATGTGTGCTTCCTGCAAAGAAACCGTATATGTTCGAAAGGAATTTCAAGCTATAGCTTATGCTGAATTCGCCAGTCTTGAAAAAGTAGTATGTGGTCGAAAGCAATATAAGCAGTATCACTACTACGAACAATCCCGCTATCGCAAACTTGAAGAATTTGTAGAAAAGGAATATGCATATGACTATTAGCACTATGCCCACTATTGCCCTGTATGCAAGTGGAACAGCAGTCGTCTGGTTTGCCACGCTCGAATTTATTATCGAGGAGAGAACCAAGGCAAGGATGGCAAGGTTGGCTAGAGTGCCCATATGCTTCATTCAATCACCTATTTTTTATTGGAACGCAAGCTTTATATCTGATTCCTCAACCGTCTTGCGCTTTGCGTGGTTGCAGAACTTCACAGATTTCTTTGCTACGCCGAAGGCGAACTTATTGAGCGAGTCCTGAAATGATTTTAATGCCGTATCGCTTACGCGCTCGGCCCCTGCATCTTTGAGCATCTTCTTTATTTTTGATTTTGATATGTACATAAGTACACCCTGCTTATACATTTCACAATAGCGTTTATATAGATGGCGCTGATTCATCGAATATCAGGTCAAATTTTGGCATGAATTCCTCCTTCAGTATTGAAAGGATTACCTGGTCCTGCGGCCCTGCTTTGGTTATTGCTGCATTCCTTAGTATTCCCTCCTTTTTCATCCCGAGCGATTCCATCAGGATTAAGGATTTGGAATTGCTTTTTAAGGCGGTCGCGTATACTCTTATCAGCTCTAGCTTTGAGAAACAGAAACTGATAAGCATCAAAAGCGCCGCCTTTGCATAGCCTCTGCCCCGGTATTTCTCGCCCGTCCAAAAGCCCATCTCAGCGCTCAAGGCGTGCATATTCACGTTTCTTATGCCTACCATCCCAACAGGGGAATCCACCTCTTTTGGAATCACCTCAAAGTTGTATCCTATGCCCATGCTGTAAGCGGATATGGCAGAATCTATCATTTCTAATGCGTCCTTTTCAGTGTACGGATATGGGAATTCGCCAATCGATCCGACGTTTTCCGCTATGTCCTTTGAATTGGCGATTTTCGCAATCTCATTCGCGTGATCGTATTGCGGAGTTATAAGTGCAATGCCAAGCTTCCCTGATTTTATTGAGAGCATCTATCCACCATATTTAAAGCTTGGCAGGCAAACTTAAAATATATATATGGAACGCTTTTGGGATTTTATTTATGGCACACAGCGAATCCGTAAACATAAGCGAGATCGAGGGTGCTAAGCTAAACAGGAAGCACATACGCATAATGCTGATATCAGGCATGAGCTTCTTCACGGACGCTTACGACCTTTTCGTGATAGGCGTAGTTTTGCTCATGGTAAGAGGGCTCTTCGACCTTAGCGCGCTGCAGCTGGGCATGCTTGCAAGCATTGCGCTTTTCGGAGCTGCAATAGGGCCCATAATATTTGGGTATATAGGAGACAAAATAGGCAGGAAATACACCTATTGGATTACTATAATAATACTGATAGTAGGAGCGATAGGATCGGCGTTCTCCACTGGCTTCTTAATGCTCTTTGCATGGCGCTTCATACTTGGAGTCGGCATTGGCGGGGATTATCCGCTCAGTGCCACGATAGTTGCTGAATATGCCAACAAGAACGACAGGGGAAAGCTCGTGGCTTCTACGTTCGCCATGCAGGGATTCGGGATAATAGCAGGTGCCTTGATAGCAGTAGTATTGCTTTATGCCCACGTTCCAATACAGCTGGCATGGCGCTTGCTTCTGGGATTCGGTGCAGTTCCAACGCTCACGATACTTTATGCACGCACAAAGCTCGGAGAGACCCCATGGTACAGCTTATATACTGCCAACAAAAGCAGCAAAAAAGATCCGAAGGAAAGGAGCTATTCGATAAAGCCAAGGGAGCTGCTGGCTAAGAACTGGAAATATATGGTTGGAACTTCGGTTGCATGGTTCCTGCTTGACGTATCTTATTATGGCACTTCCATATTCACCCCGTATTTCACAACGTTCTTGGGTTATACTGGCATATTCGGTCCCACGCTGGCGTCAGCGCTGCTTTTGGTAATTGCTGCTGTCCCGGGATACTGGGTTGCCGTAGCGCTCATAGACAGGGAGGGCAGAAAACCAATACAGTCGATAGGGTTCCTGGCCATGGGGATAAGCTTCATAGTGCTCGCTTTGGTAGGTAGCTACCTGCTTTCTATAATCCCGTTGGCCTTTTTCATCATTTACGGGCTTACGTTTTTCTTTTCCAATTATGGCCCTAATACGACAACGTACGTTTATCCGGCAGAGCTTTATCCAACCCAGTACAGAGCCAGGGGCCACGGAATAGCTTCAATGTCTGGAAAGCTTGGGGCAGCGTTGTCTACTTTGGCTTTTCCGGTCATATTGACACAGCTTGGGAAATATGCACTGCTCGGAGGGCTTGGCATTCTTGCGCTGGCTGGATTCGTAGTAACAATGGTTCTGCTCCCTGAAACCAAGCGCAAATCGCTTTCAGAGACGTCGAGGGAAAACGAGATATTCTTGATAACCAGGGCCCTTGGAACAGAGTTTGAACAGCTCATAGGGCACATAGACAAGGGCTTTTCTTACATCGACGAGAGGCTCAGATCAAAGATAAGCAACAAGGAGTTTTTTGATTTGGTTAAGGGCGAGGAGCATGAAGCAGACCTTGTGGTCCATGATATACTGGACTACATCGCGAATTACAGGGCAAGCAGCATATCATACAGGGACGTTTCACACCTGGCAGAGAGACTTGACGACATAATGGATGGCATAGAAGCCATAGGGTCCAGGTTCATGATATACGAAATAAAGGATGTGGAAAAGGATATGCTTGGGATGGAAGCAGCAACGGAAAAATGCTTCGCACTACTCAAGGACAGCATATCCGTACTAAACGATCTCAGTGCTGAAGAGATAATAGAAAAGATACGCAGCAACGCCATAGAGGCATCGAAATACGAGAACGATGCAGACCAGATACTCAGGTCATCGCTAAGAAGGATAATGAAGGAAACCGATATAAAGAGGATAATCGAGTACAAGGAAATCTACGAGCACATGGAGATACTTAGCGACAGGTGCATGGATTCTATAGACGTTATAAACGATGTAGTAATACGCTACAGGTACCTGACGCACGGAAGGAGCTGAACTTGCGATGCGTTGTTATGGCAGCACTATCGAGAAAAAGAACATGAGGAAGCCAATAGCGGCCATTATCGCAGTATATTCGAGCTTGAGCCCTGCGTATTTTGACAGGAGCCCTGCTGCGCTTATCACCATGAATGCGAGGAAGAATATCGGATAACGGTATTTCGAAGGCAATATCTTTTTCATCGTTATCATCATTTTTTTATATGTGCGCTATGTGCAGCAATGTTACGTCAAGCGGTATCCCCGCAGAGAGCGCTCTTATGTACAAGTCAACGAATACGAACAATATCAAGCTGGACCACGCCAAAGCCTCGTGGTGTGAATTGAATTTTGACTGGAGGTTGAAGAATGAATTCTTCTGCTTTCCGGCAAACCTGCACCCGTAGCAGTCCATCCTGCCACCCGTCAGGTGGCGAACTGCGTGGCATGAAAATACCCATAGCGTTACCATTATGGCGTTCGCTAGAAGTATCAGGCTTGCTAGCCTTATTATCAGCCCTCCTCCGAAGGTTATGGACAGATAAAAATCATAGAAGAAAAACGGCAGTATCGCTACGCCGAAATACATGAAATACCTGTGCAGGTTTTCGACCCTGAAGAACTTTGTTTCGCCGGTATAATCCCTCAAGGCGGAATCCCCCCTGTTGTCGAGTGCACAAGAAACCGGGTGCTTGAATATGTGCCTGTGATAGTCCTTCCTGTATGCGTAGCATGTGAGCCTGAATAAACCGACAAACGGAAGCACGAGTATAGTTGGCGAATAGAATGGGTCTATTATCCCGTGGTATGGCTTCACAGGAAACTCTAGAAGCATCACTATCGTAAAAGCTATGAGGAATACAAAAGAATAGAACCTCCAGTTCGGCTCTATGAACTCTGAAGGAAGTATATTATGCAGAGATTTGTAAATTCCCAATCAATCAACTTTTGGTTTTTTTGATATTTTCTTTAGGAACATCGCTATTGGGTCATAGTAGTTGTCAACTGCCCTCTCTTTCTCCTGTATTATTGCGTTGTCTGTTATTTTTATGTGCTCAGGACATACCTCCTGGCAACACTTTGTTATGTTGCAATACCCTAGGCCACCCTCCTTGTTCAGGTACTTTGACCTGTCTACGGTATCCATTGGATGCATGTCGAGCGAAGCAGCTTTGATTACGTGGCGCGGGCCTACATAATCCTTTTTGTGCTCTCTTACGACGTGGCACACGTCCATGCAGAGGAAGCACTCTATGCACGTCCTGAATTCCTTTGTCCTGTCTACATCCATCTGCGGGATTATCCATGGGCTTTCTACGCCTTCTCTCGGCGTAAAACCTGGAATCTTGCGGTCGGTTTCAAAATTTTCCGAAACGTCAGTGACTAAATCTTTTACCAACGGGAATGCAGCCATTGGAGCCACTTTTATCTTATCGCCAAGGATATCTATTCTAGTCTTGCACATGAGCGCGGGCCTGTTGTTTATTTCGGCTGCGCACGAGCCGCATCTTGCAGCCTTGCAATTCCATCTTACTGCGAGGGTCGTATCCATGTTTTCGGTGACATAATTTACAGCATCCAGAACCACCATACCTTCTTTTACCGGAACCTCATAGTCCACGAATTTGCCCTCTTCGCCGGATGCCGGGTCCTTTCTGAATATGCTTATGGTTATCTTATCATTCATTGATATACCTCTGGCTTTACAAGTTTCTTGAGTTCTTCTGGCATTTCCTTGAGAGGCACGGTTGAAAGCGACATGCTTCCGCCGGCGCCTATGCTGCAGATTATATTCTTAAGCCATTCTTTCGACTTCTTTGGGTAGTCGCTCCTAGTATGGGCTCCCCTGCTCTCCTTGCGCATTATGGCACTTCTGACTATGGCTTCGGTAGCTATAAGCATGTTGCCAAGCTCGAGGCAAGCCAGTAGGCCTTTATTGTATACAAGCTGGCCCGATACCCCGACATCCTTGAACTGCGATTTTATCGACACTATAGTTTCAAGCGCATCCTGAAGGTCCTTTTCGTTCCTCATTATGCCCACATTGCTCGACATTTTTTCGCGAAGCTGTTCTATGAGCACATTTGGGTTCTTTCCTCCGGTCTTTATGAAAGCTTTCACTTCGTTTATTGCTGAAGCCACATCCGCATCTTTAACTTTTCCCGGTTCCGCGTTCTTAGCATATTTGCTTGCGGCCTCGCCTGTGCGCTTGCCGAAGACCAGTATGTCAGCCAGGGAGTTTCCGCCGAGCCTGTTGGCACCATGAAGCCCTGAGGCAACTTCGCCGGCGGAGAAAACGCCTTTTATGTTAGTCGCACCTGTTTCGGCTTCTACCCTTATTCCGCCCATCTGATAGTGTACCGTTGGGCCGACCTCCATTTTTTCCTTTGTTATGTCCACTCCGGCGAATTCCTTGAACTGCGAATACATGCCAGGAAGCTTCTTTTTTATGAAGTCTGCACCCTTCTGGCTTATGTCGAGGTACACTCCGCCATGCTCCGTGCCCCTCCCAGCCTGTATTTCATAATA
>DAHWRK010000021.1 GCA_027339055.1 Microcaldota archaeon
GAGCGGCCACCTGTCAAACTTTACTGACCCCGTAGTCAATTGCAAAAAATGCCATGCGAGCTACAGGTCCGACAAGCTCGTGGAGGAATTCTACGAAAAGAAAAACGACCAAAAGATGGCCGAAGCGGCAAGGCACATGCCGTTCAAGGAGATAGACGAGGAAATAAAGAAGAACGGCATTAAATGCCAGAAGTGCGGCGGAGAGCTTTCAGGCTCCGAGCCATTCAACTTGATGATGGCCACTAAGATAGGGCCCTACGGAGGCGTGCAAGGCTATCTGAGGCCCGAGACCGCCCAGGGCATATTCATGGACTTCAAGCAGGTATTCCGCGACGGAGGCTACAAGCTGCCCCTCGGCATCGGCCAGGTGGGAAAAGCCTTCAGGAATGAGATATCGCCCAGGCGCATGCTTATACGCATGAGGGAATTTTCGCAGATGGAGCTCGAGTATTTCTTTGATCCGGACGCAGAGACGCTTGAAATAAACGGTGAGCCTGTTGACGAAAGCGCATTCTCCGAAAAGATAAACATGCTTACTGCGGAAATGCAGGAAAACGGCCCTGCAGACAAATACGTGCAAATGGCAATAAAAGAGTGCCTCGAGAAGGGCTTCATCCCAAACAAGCTTTTCGCATTCTGCGTTTACAAGGAGCTCAACTTCATGAGGGAGCTTGGTTTTGAAGACGACAGCATAAGGTTCAGGCAGGTCCTGAAGTCGGAGCTGCCGCATTATTCCAAGGGTAATTTCGACATGGAAGTCGAATTTTTCGGATCATTCGAAGAAGTATCCGGCATTGCATACAGGACGGATTTCGACCTTATGAACCACCAGAAGCATTCGGGCGAGGACATGAGCGTAATCAACGCCGACAAGAAGCTTGTGCCCCATGTAGTAGAAGTCAGCTTCGGGCTTGACAGGCTTTTCTGGACGTTGATGGGCTCAAAGCTCTTCAAGGACGAGCAGCGCGGCTGGAACGTCCTCAAGCTTAACGATTATACTGCGCCCTACGATTATGCAATATTTCCCCTTCAGAAAGATGAAAAGCTAAGGGATAAGGCAATAGAATTGAGGAACAAGCTACTTTCCAATGGGATGAGGATATTCTTCATGCAGAGCGGCAGCATAGGCAAAAGGTATGCAAAGGCCGACGAAACCGGCATACGCTATGCCATAACGGTGGACTACCAGACTCTCGAAGACGGGACCGTGACGATAAGGGATTCCTACGACGCAACCCAGAAGAGGCTTAAGCTGGAAGACCTAGCCAGAAAGTGATGATTTGGCAATTGCGCAATACGGCAATGTTTCTTGCGAATTCAGGCTTGAAGCATTCAGCATGAAGCACACTTTTGAGAGCGCGCAGCCGCTCACGTTCTATGCGGACTACGATCCGAAAGCAAATTCGCTTTCCTATGGTGCAGGAAAGCTCTTCATGAGGCTTGAATCCAAAGAGCGCAATTCAAAAGCTGTGCTAAAAGTCTATGGGAAGAGGTCAAAGGCTTACTCCTCAGAGGTCTACAAAAGGTTCAGGCTTGACGACAACATGGATAAGATATATAAGGCGATAGCCAAGGATTCACACGTATCAGAAGCAATAGCGCGATATTACGGCATGAGATTGACTCTCAACGATCCATGGGAAACGACGCTCTGCTTCATAATATCGCAGTTCAACAACGTGAAGAGAATAAGGCTCATAGTAAGCAATATTGTGGAGAGGTTCGGCAACGTTGTCTATTCCAACGGAAAGATTACGGTAAAATCATTTCCGACAAGCAAGGAGCTCAAGAACGCAACTGACAGCGAGCTCAGGGCCTTAGGAACTGGATTCCGCTCCAAATACATAACCAGCGCTGCGGCTTTCTGCACCGACAACATAAACCTTTACAAGCTCAATGCAAACAACTACGAAAAGCTGAAATCAAGGCTGATGGAGATAGACGGCGTAGGGGAAAAGGTCGCTGACTGCATTGCGCTTATGGGCTACGGGAACCTAAGCGCATTTCCAACAGACGTGTGGATAAAGCGCACAATGGAAAAGCTCTATTTCGATGGCAAGAAGGTCAAGCCAAGGGACATACACGAGTTCGCAAAGGACTACTGGGGCCCTTATGCCGGATACGCGCAGCAATACTTGTTCCACAACGCCAGGACATACAGGGAAGATAAGCAAAAAGCGGAAAAAGGTAAAAGTTCTGCTGGGCAACAGGCTTAAAGCTATAAATATATGGAAAAATAACAATAAACCTTGAATAATGCTTAAAACGCGGTGCATTCGTGAGTGTAAAAAAATTCGTTTCGCTTAGCGCTACTGCATTGAAGAGCAACATAACCCAGCTCGACAGGCCGTACAAGCTAAATTTTGCAATTACATACTGGTGCCAGTCGAGGTGCCAGACGTGCAACATATGGCAGCTTAAGCCAAAAGGAGAGCTAACCCTAGATGAGATAAAGGAGTTTGCCAAAAAGAACACGAGCTTCAAGTGGGTGGAGCTCACCGGAGGAGAGCCGTTCCTTCGCAGCGACATAGTTGACATAGCCCGTGCGTTCGCAGAGAACTCCAAGGGCCTTTATGTCTTGACCATGCCTACGAATTCGCTGTGCGGAAGGCAGATGGTGCTTGACAAGCTTTCAAAGATACTGGAGCTGGGAATACCTAAAGTTTCTATAACAGTGAGCCTTGACGGATATCGCGAGCTCCACGACAAGATAAGGGGCATACCCGGGAACTACGACAAGGCAATCAGCATGTTCCGCGACCTGATGGAGCTGAAGAAGAAATACAAGAACTTATATTTCGTTTTCGGCTATACGATGAGCACATTCAACCAGGGCCAGCTGATGAAGACGATAGAAGAAGTAAAGAAGGACATACCGGAGGCCCGCTACAACGACTTCCACCTGAATCTTGGCCAGGTATCTTCAAACTACTACGGAAACTCAAATATAGAAGTAAAAGGCGCTCCTGAGGTAATTTCCAACGAAATAGCCGAGTTTATAAAGAGAAGGGATTTTGAATTGGGAATAATACCGCAGATAGAGGGCGTATTCCTAAAGAAGCTGCTTTATTATACAAAAACAGGAGAAATGCCAATGAAGAGCAGGAGCCTGGAAGCCTCGCTCTTCATGGACAGCTATGGATTCGTGTATCCTTCCATAATGTGGGACAAGAAGATAGGCAACATAAGGGAAACCGGATTCGACCTTTCAACGATATGGTCAAGCGACCTGGCAAAGCAGACAAGGCAGGAGATAAGGCAGGGAAAAGAGCCAAAGCAATGGACCGCATGCGAAGCATACCAGTCCATAACAGGAAATCTGCTTAGCTTCATACGCTAAATAGATGCATCCGCTAATTGCATATTCGACCAAGAACGGCTCTTTCTTCGCTATGGCCATAGCGGATTCAATACACGAGCAACGCTTATATCCGATCATGCATCAAGGCTAAAACCTATATAATAACTTGATATTAAAATATCAAAAAGTTTAAATAACTTGATATTGAAATATCAAATATGGAAATAGAATTGCTGGCAGCCCAAAACCCGTGGTGGTCCGACAAGGATGCTATTAAAGATGACGACAAAGTAAAGGATGTAATTGAAACCGGAGAAAAGATACGATTTGATCTTCAGGAAGAAAACCAGGTGCTCGTAGGACCAAGGCAGCTTGGAAAGACTACGGCCCTTAAGTATGATATTTATAAGAAAATAACACAACGCGGCATAGACCCGCATTCGATTATGTACTACTCTTTGGATACTGTTAGAAATTTCGAAGTGATATCCGATATCCTTAACACGTTTGTTACAGGCAACGGCAAAAGGTTCGTTTATCTTGACGAGATAAGCTTTGTAAATGAATGGCAAAGGGCAATAAAGCAGTTTTTGGATTCCAGAATATCTCAAAACGCGGTTTTATATATAACCGGCTCTTCTTCAATAAACCTAAAAAAGGAGCTCATGCCGGGCAGAAAGATGAGGTTTGCCGAATTCCTACCTTTGTCTTTCAGGAACTTTCTGTTCAGCTTCGGATCAACGCAGCTGAAGCGATTCTTGGAAAATAAAAAAGCGGGCAGCTTCAAGGACGCCGTTTCTTATTCTAGAGCGGCTATGGCGTATTCTGAGGAGATTAGCAAATGGTTTGCAGTGTATATGAAGACTGGCGGGTACCCCGATGCAATTTTTGACTATATTAAAAATGGAAGGATAAGCGATAGCCTTTACGACGTGCACTGGAATGCCTTTGTTTCGGATGTGAGTAAAGACCGAAAAAGTGTCGAGATTGCAACTGCGGTTGCCTACGGCATTTTGGAGAGCTATTCTTCAAAAATGAATTTGTCGAGCATTGCAAGGATGCAGGGTATAAAATCACATATTACGGTACGCGAATACCTCGAATCGTTTGAAAACCTGTTTGTATCAAAAAGCGTTTTTCCTGTAGCCGGTAGAAAATACGTGTTCAGGAAGGAAAGGAAAGTCTATCTCAATGATCCATTCCTTTACAACATGTTTGCAAAAAAGACAAATTACCTGGATAAAAATAGCGAACCGAAGGTGGCAGAGGGCATACTGTTCAACCATCTTTATCGTTTTGCCAATTTAGGCAAAACAATGACAGAGCCAAAAACATCTATCGGATTTTATTCTGGAAAGAAAGAAGTGGATTTTGTTATGGGGAACTTCGGCTTCGAATTAAAGTGGCAGAACAATGCCAACATAAGTGATTTTCCAAAAGTTGATATAAAAAACCGCATCATATTAAGCAAGAAAACATTGAAATATGAAAATACCGAAAATACGCAGATAATCCCATTGCCTTTGTTCCTATCAATGCTGTAGCGCAATGGAATGTTTGCATCGTTATTGTTATCCCATATATCAATCTCTTCTCCAAAAGCCTGTAATAAGTATAGTCCGATGGTTCCTTGTCAAAGTCGGTCTCATTAAGCGAAATATAACTGCCATGTTGCCTTTTACAGGGTTATACGCCCAAACGCAGAAACGTATTTAAAGGCTGCTGTTCCATTTTGCTTTGAAATATAAATATTTGGTGATAATGATGGGAGGAAATGGAACCTAATTAGTATATCTTTATTTTTCGTTTTCTAATAACTTTTTATAATAGTTATTGTATATCCAGGTTTTGGTAATGTCTATTTTTC
>DAHWRK010000022.1 GCA_027339055.1 Microcaldota archaeon
GCTTGGCAAGCTGAAGGACAAAGGCGCAATTGATGCCATATCGGCATACTCATCAAGGAGCGGCGGCAGGCGTCTGCAGTCAGTCTCGCAGCTTCTTTCCTCCGAGCTTGATATTCCACTATTCTACCACATACCCTCATTTACCAAGAGGCTCGGCATCACAGGGGTGAGCCCGGACGCAGTCATCGAATCGCTGAAGAACAGCGGGTTCGCAGCATCGCATACCCATTTTGATCCGAACGGAGTCAAGAGCGACGCCCCCTCAGATAGCGTCGCAGAAGCCATAAGGGATGTTGCTTCTGGCAAGGTTTCTGCATTGCATTATGGTCAGGTGTAAAGCGTCGACCAGAGCGTACAGGCCGTATTGCAACTACCCCGTTTTAATGTAGCCCAAGTCTCCTACTGCAGTATACTGATTGCCCGCGCCAGGAAGCAGGTTGCTGCCGTTGAACATCGCATACCTTTTAAGGTACTTGGGCATGCTGACATTTATCTCAGAGAACCCGCATCCCTCTATTGCGCTCGCGTTGTGCTGGCCGAATGTTATAAGCGCGCTGTAGTTTTGGAGCGACGAGCAGTTAAACTGGGTCCCGAGCGCTACATACCGCTTCCCATATCCTGCATACGGCATTACAATATCTATTGGTACTTGTGTGTATACTGTCCTGACGTTGCTTCCCAGCGCAGTTATCGCTTTTCCTATTGAAGTTATCGAGTAAAGATAATTGTATTCCGAATAAAGCACATAGCTGGATACGTAGACGCTCTGGAACAGAATTACCGCAACTAGCGCGAAAACCACTGCGATTTTGAAGATTCCAGTAATTCTGGCGCGCCGGCCTTCCCCTAATTTCTTCTTTCGGCTTCGAGCTTTCGCTTTGTCTGTGTAATGCCCCCAAGTGCAGCTTACCGCTGCACCAATGGCAAGCGCCGCGCCGGGGAAAGCTATCGAGATCAAGCGGGGAATGAAGCTTATGCCCACGTAACTGCTTATGCTCATTGTGCCGAAAGAGAGATAAAGGAGCGGAAGCATTATCCAGGCTGCTGGAAGCGCAAGCGGCTTTATCCTTCTTCTAAGAAGCATGTACGCACCAGATGCGGCGGCGAGGTAAAAAACAATGCCTGAAGTATAAAACTGGCTGAAAATACCGCTACCATACTCTCCCCTTATTGCAAAAGGAAACATTACCTGTAAGTAATCGATGAAGAGCGCAGCGCCAGGCGCGGAATGCGGCGCTATCGACGTATTTCCGTACCACGCTAAATTTACTGTAAAAACGTCGAGCGGCCCACCCCCTGCAAGCAGCCCGAACAGCGCGATTATGCCCAAGCCTACGAGAGCGCCTCCAAGGAACGATGCGGGCGATGCCAGCCTCGCTACACCTTTGGACGCGTATATGCTATAGAGCAGCACAGGCAGCAGCACTATGGCAATTATCAGTCCTTCCACCATCGTCACGGCAGCAAGCATCAAAAACAATCCAGACAAAGAAAAGAACGCTGAAGATTTGTATGCGCTTAGCCTGCTCTTGTAGCCTAGCACCGAGAAGAGGACTGCAAATATTGTAACTGCGCCAAGCGGTATGTTGACTCCGAGGCTTGCCGCATCTATTATGTTGAAAGGCAAGAACGCGTATACGAGTGCGGCGAGCAGACCAGCAATTTTTCCGTAAAGGCTGCGTCCTATGAGGTATACTCCAATCGTGCTCAACGCAAGCAGCAGGTAGTCAGCCAGCATGCCGGAATATGGATTCATCCCGAACAGCCGGTAGAAAACAGCGACCTCGGTGAGGAACAGGTAAACGGTAGCGAGCGGTCCTGCCTTGGAAAGGCCGTAGTATCCCCCATGCGCTATCGTTACGGCAAACTGGGCATATATGTACGAATCGTATCCGGAGAGCACTCCAGGCCCATAAAAAAACAGGGAAGTTAGGGCGTACGAGCCGGCCAGTATCGCTACAAGCGCTATTTTAACATAAATGCCGGAAATCCCCCTGTCGCTCTTTACGCCCTGCGCTCTAGCTGCAAGTCTTGATTTTTTAGTGCGGCGCACTCTGCCATGCTGTGCCGACTTGTTATGCATGGTTAGATTCTCGAGTTAAATGAATAAAAAGTTTAGCAATCCCCTCATCGCCAATCGCTCATTGGCAGGAAAGGCTTAAATATGTAGAAAAAAAATTTATAAGCGGGTGAAGGGGCATGAGTGGGGAAGAACTCAAAGCTATTATGGGCAGCCAGAGCGTTGTCCAGGACAGAAGAGAGGGATACGCCTGCCTAAAGTGCGGCAGGAAGATAGGCAAGCGCGAGATAAAGGTCGCAGTCTCGCCTATAGAGTTTCCCGGCAGCGCCGACGCTAGAAGGAGAGTGGTCTGCGCGGAGTGCTTCAGGAAGGCAGCCTCTGCATACGCTCACAAGAGCGCAGCAAGAAAGCGCAGCATAAGCTCCAGTAAGCACATAGCGCAAAGGATACACATCCCTGGCAGCATAAGACTGGCATACAGCTGACCTCGTCTCAAAATCTGGACGGAGCCAACCCTAGGATTCCCCACCGCAATTTGCGCCTGCCATGCTAGCATGGATATAAATAATTCCAATAGGAAATAGGAATACAGGTTCACGCTCTTGCGTGATTTCGCTAGCGGAAATGTGGGTAGAATGGAAAATCACCACTTTGTGTTCAAAGGAGCTGAAACGTCCTCTGTCAGTGATTTGGGCGGTAAGGGTTTTAACCTGAACAAGCTTGCAGCTGCAGGATTCAATGTTCCCAAATTTTTCATAGTTACAACATGCGCATTTGACTACTTCTTAACTGCAAATGGAATAAAATCGTCTGTTACAAAAGACTCTATAATGGATGGAGTATTTCCAGAGGATCTGGACAAAGAGATCGCACAGAATTATACGGATACTTTAGGGGGAATGGCAGTCGCAGTCCGAAGCTCTGCTACCAATGAGGATGCCAAGAACGAAAGTCTTGCCGGAAAGTATCGGACCGTTCTTTCTGTGAGTGGGGATGGCCTTACTGGTGCCATAAAGGAAGTTTATTCCTCACTTTTCGTTTCACAGCATAACGAATCGGATAAAATGGCAGTAATAGTGCAGCAACAAATAGAGCCGCAGAAAGCTGGAGTCATATTTGCAGATAATGAAAAAATAGCAATAAGCAGTATCTTAGGACAGGGTGAGCTCTTCGTATCGGGCAGGGAACGCGGTGATACGTACTTAGTGGAAAAGGGAAACATAGTCGCCCGTAACATAAAACTCCAGTCATCCATGAGTGTGGATGGCGTAAACTACAATACGATGCCATCGGTGGCTGGAGCCAAGCAGAAGCTCAACGATTATGAAATACTCAAACTGTCTGATTTGGCTGAGAAGGTCCTTGCATTTTTCGAAGAGCCTCAGGATATTGAATGGTGCATTCGTGGCGATGACGTGTTTCTGCTGCAGTCTCGACCTGTGACTAAACCGTTTGACATAAAAATGGTTGGCGAAAAGAGCGGATACTTGCCGATAAGCCGCGGCACAGGAACCGGAGAAGTGTGGCTGGATCCCCAAAAGATACCGGATAGGGACATAATATTGGTGTCTGGTTATGTGGATCAAAAGGATCTTGAAGCACTCATTGATACAGGGCATTTGAAAGGCATTATAACTGAATCAGGAGGCTCGCTCTCGCATGAAGGCATACTCGCTAGGGAAAAGGGCATACCCTATTTGGCAGGTTTTGCATCTCCGCAAAAGACTTTCGTTAAAGGCAAGACGTTGTCGATTGATACCATCAACATGAGCGTGAAAATGGACGGTACCGAAATGATAAACCCTGAAGCCGAGAGCTATATCTGGCTTGACAGAGACATATTCGGACTCAAAGTGATAAGGCCCAAAAAGTGGCCTGCAGGTCTAGTTGTAAGATGCACTGGCGAGTTCATAATTGTTTACGGCACGCAGCTGAGCCAGAAACTACGCGATGAGGTAATTGGAGTATTAAACAGTGCCAACAAAACAGTGCTTGCAAATCCGGAGGACCATGCGCTGGAATCATTGCACAAGATAGCACTGAATGTCATGTTCTCCGGCCCGATAAAACAGCATACGGAAACGATGGCATCCGAGGTGGGTAAATTCGACCATGCCGCATTCTCCAAGGAGTACGCCAAGGCAAAGGAACTAATAAAAAGCCAGTTCGCCAACACGCTTGATCTTTACGCTACGTATATGGAAAATAAAACCGTCGATAACCTAAAACAGGCATTTGAATCATTGATAAAATCAAATGGTTACTACAAGAGCGTATGCATAATGTCTGATTATTTTGATTACGCTCTAGGTTCCTTCATCAGCAGGCAAGAAGGGCACACGGTTACAGACATAGAGTTCTATAAGCTGAAGGAAGCATATGAAGGTAGGTATCCGGACATACCAAAGACAGCCGCTCTGATAGGAGAAAAAATATCCGAACTCAATCGAACACTCCCAGCATTTGGAAGGTCTTCACTTTCAGAACTTTTCGACAATATCGTTTCAGAAGCAAAAGGATTGCTCGACGAAGACACGTTTACTGCGATAATGCTGAGCACTGAAGAATGAAACCTTATCAATTCTTGCATTGCCTCCCTTACCTGCCTAATCTATAATTTCTCTTGAAAGTTTTGCAAAATCTGATTCTGCATAGGTGCCGCAAAAGCGTATAAACATTTCCATTGATATGGAAATACATTTTCTCGCGGGTGAAACAATGAGAAAAGAAGCAAAGATAGGAATCGTGGCAGCAGCCGCCCTTTTTTCAATATTCTTCGTGCCTATGCTCGCATATGCACAAATTGGCCCCTCGTTGCACCTTCAGCAAGTCAAACCTGGACCAGC
>DAHWRK010000023.1 GCA_027339055.1 Microcaldota archaeon
TCTGCCTTTGAATCTCTTTACTACTATCTCAGGTGGTGTTCTTGTATCAGCACGTACAAAAAGATGCACATGATTTGGCATCACTTCTCTTGAGATTATTTCCCAACCGTTTTCAAGTGCAACGTCTCTGATTATCTCCTCAAGTCGCATCTTTATCTTGCCTACCAATAACTTTCGCCTGTATTTAGGACAGAACACGATATGATAATTGATCAGCGAAACAGATGTGTTTTTATGTTGGTATTCCATAATTATTCCTTTAGATATATTATATCGTATCTAATTTATATACCTATCTGTCTATTAAACTGCAACGTATCGCATTCATCCCACCTTTAAAAAGGTGGGCTTTCTGCTATGCATTCTGTAAAGAAGATAGAAGAAAGCGGCATATTCTGAAAGCCTTTTAAGCTGTCGTAAACAAAAGAGCACATAGACAAACTTTTAGGTAATTCGATATGGCAAAGGAGATAGAATTGCCGGTCTACGGCGTTGATCCGGAAGAGGTTAGAAAAAGGATCATGGGCATGGGAGCCGAACTTTTGGGAAAACACCAGTTTCGCAGGTTCAACTTCCAGATAAAGGAGCCCCTAAAGGGCAGCAGCAACGAGTACTACACCAAATGGATAAGAATAAGGACAGACGGGAGCAAATCCACCGTAACGCTCAAGGAGCAAAGGGGAAAGGGCATAGAAGGCAGGCTTGAATATGAGGTAGAGGTCTCCGATTTTGAGAAAGCCGCTGGAATAGTGCACAGGCTAATCCCTGATGCGTCTGTGGATTACTTCGAGAATTATAGGGAGGAATATTCCCTTGGCGAATTCACCGTAGAGATTGACAAGTTCCCCATGCTAGAGTATAGCATGGAGATAGAAGGCCCTTCGAAGGAAGCAGTAGAAAGCCTTTATGCGAAGATGAGGGTGAAAGGAGAGATAGAAGCCAACAAGTCCGTGCCTACCGAAGAGTATTACAGGATGCACGGAAAGGACTACTCCAAGCTGCAGGAGAGCTATTCGAAAATAATATCGGCTTTGCTGGGTAGCTAAGCATGCTGCCATATCTTTAGGAACAGCGAAAGTATTGCCGAATTGATTAGACCCATCTATGGCAATAAAATTGCAGGGCTTTTATTTGGCAGTATGCGCAGGATAAAGGATTATGATGAAATCGCGGATTTTGATGGATTAGCGGAAGCGAGGAATGTTTTTAAATCTTGCGGTTAATTGATTATACAAGAGGTAGGGTTTATGGACAATAAAAAAATTGTCGCAGGGATATTGATTTTGATACCTTTCGTGGCTTACTTCATACTTCCATTGTACAACTCGCAGTACCCTGAAGCCTTCGGGCTGCCGTTCTTCTACTGGTACCAGATAATATGGCTGCCGATTTCCGGAATAATGTTTTACATAGCAGCCGTTCTTATTGACAGGGGAGGCTCTGCCAAAAATTCAGCAGGAGCCGGAAGGAAGAGAAAGAGCAGGGTGTCAAAATGATAAACGATGCAACATACGCGGTTTTCATATCGCTTTTCGTAATATTCATTGCGATAGGGTTTTTGGGAAAGAAGTTCAGGAGCGGAGACCTTTCCAAGATAGAGGAGTGGTCGCTCGGAGGCAGGAGGATGGGAACTGCTCTTGTCTGGTTTCTTGTGGGCGCGGATCTTTTCACGGCATACACTTTCATAGCGGTGCCCTCAAGCATGTTCAAGATAGGAGCCCTGTATTATTTCGCGGTTCCTTACGTGGCGATAACATTTGCAATAGCAATGCTGACGATGCCGAGGCTCTGGAGGTATTCCAAGAAGAGGGGATACATAACCGCTGCCGACTTCGTAAAGGACAAGTTCAACAGCAGGAGCCTTGCCGTAATAATAGCGCTTACCGGAATAGTGGCGGAGCTGCCTTACATAGCCCTGCAGGTGGTCGGCATACAGGCCGTGCTGACGTCGATGCTGCTAGGGTATGCGAACGTGGCGCTGATAAGCACCGCGGCCATAGTCGTAGCTTTCATTGCACTGGCAGGATTCACTTTCGTAGCTGGGCTAAGGGGAGTCACCCTGACTGCGATATTCAAGGATGCGATCATATTCATAACAGTTGCAGCGGTAATAATTGGAGTAACTGTGGCAATAGGCGGCTTCGGCCCTGCTTTTGCCAAAGCGCCTACGTTCGTTACGCTTCCAAGCAAGTTTTCCACTGCGTACATAAGCCTGTTCTTCATGAGCGCGCTGGCATTGTACCTCTACCCACATGCTATAAACGGAAGCCTTAGCGCAAAGAGCGCGGTTACGCTTAGGAGAAGCCAGTCGCTGCTGCCGATATATGCACTTGGGCTTGCATTCATAGTGCTTTTCGGGGTTCTTATATACGGAGTGCCAAGCGCGCTGGCGCTCATAAAATCGCTGCCGGCATCTTCCAGCGGAGTATTGGTAGTTCCTACGCTGATAGCTTCTACAATGCCAGGATGGTTCGTAGGCTTTGCATTCCTGGGCATATTCATAGGCGGCCTGGTTCCCGCTGCGCTGATGGCGATAGCCATAGCCAACCTGCTAACCAGGAACATAATCAAGGAGGCAAAGCCAAAGCTTGGAGCCAAGCTTGAGACAAAAGCCACCAAGTGGTTTGCAGTCATATTCGAGTTCGTGGCTTTGGGTTTCGTTTTCATCGTACCGGCAACTTATGCAATACAGCTCCAGCTGCTTGGAGGCATAATAATACTCCAGACACTGCCTACTGTGTTCGTGGCCCTTTTCACGGACAAGCTCAACAAGTACGGGCTTGGGTTCGGATGGCTCGTAGGCATAATTTCCGGGATATACCTTGTAGAGGCGGTAAACCATTTCGGGCTGCTGTCGAGCTCTCTTATGTCCAGCCCGTTCGGGCTTCTCTTCATAGGGGCAACTGCTACCGCGATAAACCTCGTAATAGCCCTTGTATGGAGCGCAATATCCCCGGGCAAAGCTTCCCCAGATTTTATAAAAGGAATAGAGGGCGCTTGAAGCCCTCTTTTTATTTTTTATTGCATATACGCAGCGCGAGCCAGGTATAGAGCGATATGGAATGTATTGAAAAGTCATCGCTGAGCTAAGAGCGTACCAAACGCAAAGAAGGCAAGTGTTTCATTTCTGTTACTCCAAATAGCAGTTGCAGTATCTTTTCCACAGTGTAAATGAATACGATAAAGTCGAAAAATAAGGCTCATCAAAACAGACAAAAGAATTATAGAGAGTTTCCTTTGGACTAGCCCAAAACGCTGAGAAAAAACTTTTTCGCAGTTCCTAGAATTATTACAGCGATCATTGAGGCAGTTTTAGTCATTCAAAAACGTCTATCTTCTACTTGAGGCAGGTGTACAAGAAAATGGCGTTCCTTTTTGGGCAACTCGAACTTTTCATTTTCTAATCCAAGACGGTCTATAGCAATAGGAAGTTCGCTATCGAAATCCGGAAAATAAAAATAATATGTTCTGTTATCTGATTTTTCAATTCCTATAAATTCAATTACGGTATATGGTATACCATATCTTTCTGCTATACTCTTACGTTAAAGGACCAAAATAATTTAAGCCCTGAGCGGCTTCATGGTGCTTGCTATATGTCCCAAGCTTATCCCTTGGCAAAGGGATAAGAAAAATGCCACTTAAATCCTAAGTATAGAATAT
>DAHWRK010000024.1 GCA_027339055.1 Microcaldota archaeon
TGCTTATGCTTACTGCTGTGGGTGTCCGCATCATGCCCTGAGCCCGGCAATGTCCTTGAAAAAATGCAGCTGCTGCCCGACTTCATCAATTGAATTCAATATTACAATAGCTATCCTGCGCTTCCCTGCCTTGTCCAGCAGGGCTTGGACATCCCTATTCCCTAGCACGCTGTCGTTTACCAATATCGTATCTATGCTGTATTCGTCTATCGCCTTCAAAACTCCATCCACTCCGTAGAACGAGACCTTCAATTCCAGCCCAGAAAGGAACTTTTCCATAAGCATGAATTCTGACCTGATGGTCTCCTTCTCGAGTATGGAAGATATCCTGTCGCTCTTTATAAGCTCGTATACTCCGCTCTTTTCAGCATTGCTAACGCTTTCGAATATTATCCTTTTTGTTATCTTCCTTGCGGTCCCCGGATCCGACATATATTTTTTAACATCATCCTTGGTAAATCCCGGTCCTGCTATTATTACCGTATCTACATCCATCCCCTCTGCCGTGTCTACGGCTGCCTTGAAGTATTTATTCTGCTGATCTTGGAAATCCTTTGGGCTGAGCTTCTTGCTCAGGTTGCTGTAAACCTCGCTCCTGAATGACACGCCATACCCTAATATAAAGGCAGGGAGGAACTTCTCGTCGTCTATGACTATTATGCCCAGGCGCGCCCTCTTGGAATTTGCCGCCGCGTCCTTAATGACATCTACCAGATAATCCGGCCATTCTGCTTTGAATATCTCTATTGTATCGCCGGGAGCTATGTTTAGAGTGTGGTAGCTATTCAGCTTTATGTAGTCGAGCGGCCTTCCTTCAACTATCTTGCCGAGCACCCTGAGCCTGAGCGCATTCTTGTCAAGTTCGGTCTTCTCAACAAGCACCTTTACGATCACCTTCTTGAGTTCGCCTACATCGCTCTCGCTGGCCCTGAACCTCCGCTCGGTCTCGGATTTTACGAAATCGTTCTGGAATATTATGCGCTGTATGGTCCAGAGGTCCTCCAATCCGTCTACTCTGAGCTTGAGGGCATTGGTATCCCTGTAAAATTTTATTATCTTCATGCGAAACACTGCACGTAATAATACAATTGCGTATCATATATAAATTCCAATCCAAATATCCCAACGAACAAAAGTTAAATAAATATAGCATTTCAATACATTTGTTTGATATCATGGGCTTTGACATACTTGGCATATTCTCGATTATCGGCGCATCGTATGCGCTTCTTAGCTCTTTCATAAGCCATTACGGCTATGCTGCCATATTCGGGCTAATGGCTCTTGAAGGCTCTTCATTGCCAATACCTAGCGAAGTTGTGCTTCCGCTTGCAGGGCTCTTTGCAGCAAGGGGAATACTCAACCTTCCATTTGCCTTTCTTGCAGCGCTGTTTGGCAGCATAGTAGGGCTAGGCGTCGATTACTACATAGGATACTATTTGGGAAAGGATGTCGTCTACAAGCACCTTAAATCATTTCACATAAAGAAGGAATCCCTTGATGCATTCGACGAATGGTTTTCAAGAAACGGATTTGCCGCCGTCTTCCTTTCAAGATTCATACCTTTGTTAAGGACCTTGATGAGCTTCCCTGCTGGATTTGCCCGCATGCCTCAAAGAAGATTCTTCGCGTACTCTATAGCTGGATGCGTAATATACGATTTTGTGCTCATATATTTCGGGTACAAAGCGCTGTCATCAAGCAGCGCAGTGGTCATACTGGCTTCGATAGGCGTTTTCGCCATCGCGCTCTATGCTGCATACCACTACTCGCTTAAATACATGAAATCCCACAATAAGAAATAAGAGGTTTTACAATGCCTGTGGCATCACGCAAGAAAAGTATTCTTGTAATGGAATCCGGCTCGTTCAAGACGTTCGGCGGCGCAGTGAAAGACTCGCATAGGCTTTACGTCTACTTAAAAAGCCTTGGCAGGTACACTGTTGATTTTTTTGCGGATTTCTCAAAATTTGGCGAACATTATCCGATATCGTTGGATGAACTATACAAAACCCATTACGACCTGATAATAATAAATTCAATGCGTGACGTGCTGCTGCTTAAAAAATACATGCCAAAGAACGCCTTGACAAAGACCATATATGTAGACAGGGGCGATATCGTATACCACTATTTTATGCTTCACGGAAGCAGGATGATCTCGCACTTTGCGGGCATTTTTCCCATGAGCGCGAATAGGTCCGATTCGATGTCAAAATCAATAATCAAGCAGACTAACAGCATCGTTCTCAAGCGCGCCAGGGACTTCTTTTCGAAAGGCTATGGCATGTACCTATTCAGGGAGATGCACAAATGGCTCACATGCTATATAGCCATAAATGCGGAGCAGGAACAGAGGGCAAGGAAATTTTTTGCCCATAAGACAATGGTAAAATACATTCCAATAGCGCCGCACGAGGAATTCACCAAACTGCACATCAAAAAGGATTTTGAGGGAGGGATTTTTATAGGCAGGTTGGAAGAGACGCAGAAGCGCGTCTCGCTGCTCATACTGGGCATAAAGGAAGTCGTGAGGATGCATCCAGAACTGAGGGGAAGGGAACTCCTCAGAATATACGGCACCGGTCCTGATGAAGGATACTATAAACAGCTTGTCAAGGAATTGACTTTGGAAGACAGCATATCGTTCTGCGGCTTTGCCCTTGAAAGCAGGCTCCTGAATGCGTACAACAATGCAGGGTTCTTCGTTTCATCTTCCTATTGGGAAGGGTTGTCAAGAGTCTTTCTTGAGGCCATGGCATGCGGCCTTCCCGTGCTTGCGAATACGAAGAACAACAGGATGATAGACTACAAAAAAAGGAAATACCTGGTGCGCGAAAACCAGAACGGCATGGTGTTCGAATACGGCAATATGCATGATTTCGCCAAGAAGTTCTACCGGCTCTATTCGGATAAGAAGCTTGCAGAAAGGCTCGGCAACAACGCTCAGAAATTGATATCAAAGGAACTCAATATAAAGAAGATGCTTGCATCATACAAAGCGCTCATAAGCGGATTGCTTTCTTGACTGCCTTTAGAGAAGAGGGAGTAACCTTGGCATGTCTTGTCCGCGCTTGCCTTTTTGTTACAAAATCTGCAAATCCTATCACGCGCCTGCTGAACTCCTTTTCATTTTCATACATCGGGCAATGTTTGCTGCCTTTAACTACGTATAATCTGCTCCCTTTGACCAGGGCGTTCAATTCCTTGAGCTCTGCAAGGCTCCTGTTATTGTCGTTCTCCCCAAAAATCAGCATGGTCGGAATAGTCAATTTTTTCATGCATGCGGTCGCATCAAATTTCAGTATGTTCCTTAAGAGCCCATCAAGGGATGAGAAACTCATCTTCATAGCCTCCCTGACCATC
>DAHWRK010000025.1 GCA_027339055.1 Microcaldota archaeon
ACCACCTTCGGCTTCTTTTCCCTTGCCATCCTCATGAGCCTTTCTATACCTTTTGCCTCCTCCCCCCTTTTCAACTGCGATACGTCGTGCGAAGGCCTGTCGACAAGGTTTGTAAAGCCCAGTCCATAGCTTTCGAATCTCTTGTAATAGAAATCCCTCAGGCTCTTGTCGCTTTTGAGCTTCTCTATCGGCTCTTTTATTATGCCGGATCTTGCAAGATTGTACCAGAATGTCTTGTTGTTCGAGAAGGGCACGCCCCTCGCGTAAGAGCCGTAATGTGGGTTTATGCCAACGAAAAGGATCTTTGCGTTGCTGGGCACGATATATCTTATCATAAATGTTCGCGTATAACACATTTTCAAGCAATATTAAATACCTGCTCATCGAATTTGGTGCTTGGTGGGAAAATGGCCGGCTATGACAAGGAATTCCTCGACTATATGCAGCGAAAGTACCATATAGACCTGGAAAAGGCGACAAACGGTACAGAAAAAGAGATAATAACCTTTGCGGTAGCGTGGGATGTCTGGAAGGAGGCAAAAAGAGTACTCTCCAATAAAAATAGTAAATAAAGGTATTGATGGCAAAGTACTCAACGCCGCTTGCGTTGTCTATCTCTTGCCGCCTTTGCCAGGATATGTTATGGTGCCCTTGCTGACCTTCGCAAAGCCCGTCATCCTGTGTTCTGCCCTGCTCTTCTTCCTTATCTCGAACACCTTGAAGCCCCTGATTGTAAGCGCGTCAGCAACGAGCGACCTGTGGCACCTGAACGGATTGCCCTCGGCGCACATCAGCACTATGCTCCTCTTACTTGCGAGCTTGACAAGCTTGCCCAGCGCCTCCTTGAACTCCCCTGTCTGCATATAGTCGGCAAAGCCCCTGAAACTTTCGTTTATCCACGCCGTGTTTATTGAATCCTTTTCCGGCTTCCTGAGGCCTCCAAGCTCCTTGAAGTGCACGTATCTAATTTTGTGCCTCTCGAGCAAAGATCCGAGCGCGTCCTCGTTGAATTCGGGCCTGTGCCTTGACCTGGGTATTGTGCGAATGTCAACAAGCGTATCCACTTTGTTGTTCTTCAGTATCTCTATGAAATCTTTTGGCTTGTACAGGGAATAGCCTATTGTGCATATTTCCTTGCTTTTCATAATTCAAAATGAAAAGCAAAGAATAATAAGGCATGGGGGATTTGCCTGCAGCGGTATCGCGAAGGTGGTGAATGCGCTCTCCCTTGCACCCACTTATTGTGTAATATAGGGGGAAAGATTTATATAAATGCTTCCCCCTATAGATATCGATTCTATGGACTTGAAGCAGTATATGCTTGACAAGAAGGCATACCTCAGGCTGATACTTCCTGACGTGAAGCCTAGGAGCATAAGGATAGCGCCCAGCAAAAGCATAATAACCTCAATAATAGGCCCGAGGCGTGCCGGAAAGACCTATCTCTTCTATTCGTTCATAAAGGAAAACGCGCTGAATGACGATGAATACCTGCTCGTAAATTTCGAGGATGCTGAAATAGGCGCGCTTGGCAGCGAAGAAATCCTGAAAAGCGTGCTTTACCACGAGGAGCTCTACGGAGTGCAACCGAAGTACATATTTTTTGACGAAGTGCAGTCTTTCAACGACTGGGAGAAGATTGTTTACACACTCTACGAGCGCAAGCTCTACGCAATAGTGCTTACCGGGTCCTCGTCGAAGCTGCTCAGCAAGGAGATAGCGACGCAGCTGAGGGGCAGGAGCCTGCCCGTTTTGGTGCTGCCCCTCTCTTTTGCAGAGTTCCTAAGAGCAAAGGGCATAGAGTACGGCAGGAATGTAGACAGCATGACGGCAAGCAGAATAAAGAACGCGCTGAGCGAATACCTGGCGAAGGGAGGCTTTCCGGACATAGCGCTGCAAAACGCCGAAGAAACAAAATTCTTCAAGGAATATGTGGACGTGCTGCTATTCAAGGACGTTGTGGAAAGGGGGCGGATAAGAAACATAAACGTCGCAAAATTCATGATCAATGCGATAGCCGCTTCCTACGCCAAAGAGTTTTCCCTAAACAAGAACTACCTCATGCTTAAGAGCAGCGGCATAAACGTGAGCAAGAAAACCCTCTACAACTATTTTCTGTATTTCGAAGACGCATTCTTTTCGTTTGCTGTGCAAAAGTTTGATTTCTCGATAAAAAAAAGCTATCTAGCATCAAAGAAGGTTTACCTGAACGACACCGGGCTGGCGCACTACTTTGCCACGCAAAGCAAGGAGTTGGGCAAGCTTGCGGAGAACGCGGTATTCCTGCAACTCGCGCGCCAAAAGGAGCACGCGGATAAGATGGAGATAGGCTACTGGAAGGACGCCTACGGCGGCGAGGTAGACTTTGTAATTAAAAACGATTCGAAAGTTGCCGAATTGATACAGGTTACAAGTGTATCAGACCCAAAAGAGATAAAAGAGCGTGAGGTATCCGGGTTGGCGAAGGCGCAGGAAAGGCTGAAGTGCAGCAAATTGACCATAATAACATGGGATTATGAAGGCGAAATTGATGCGCGAGGAACAACAGCCAAATGCGTGCCCCTATGGAGGTGGCTCCTCCAATGAGCTCTTCATTCTGTCCATATAGTTGAACGAAACGTAGTCATTTTGTCTGCATCGTGCAGCTCGATTGCGATATGGCCCTGTAGCGCTTTGGTTGATCCTGTCCCTGCATCAAACCTCATGGAGAAGTATGGTGTGTTCGGGGTCATGGGAGTAGACCAACTATTGCTTTGAGCGTTTTATAGATCTCCTGACCACGTATCTAATCACGCCTTCCTGAGCTTGAATACGCTCAGCTGCGGCACGCGCATCATGTAGTCGTACGTTCGCCTGTCCGCGCGTTTCATTTCCCGTACGGGCTTCGCGTCTACGTAGTCCATGATCTCGAACCCGCTTTCTAAAGCGGTTTTTATGTAAGTTTCGAACGTCCTGTGCACGAACCTTATTACCGTCCTTCTTTTGGTGCCCCCGAACCAGATGCTGTTCTGCTCCCCTTCCTGAAAATAGTTATAGAACTTCCTCATGTAATACGGCCTTCCAGGTATGTGGTGCGTTACCTCCT
>DAHWRK010000026.1 GCA_027339055.1 Microcaldota archaeon
TGGCAGAGGATGATGAAGAGGCAAACGAAAGGTACATTCTTGAAAATTTCAAGGTAATTGCGGTTGTTGGGTGCTCTAGGAATGTTGGAAAGCCCAGCCATGACGTGCCAGAATACCTGCAGCAGCACGGATACAGGATAATTCCGGTGAACCCGTTTGCCGACGAAATACTCGGGGAAAAGGCCTACAAGAGCCTGCTTGACATATCAGGCCAAAAAATAGATGTGGTCGATGTTTTCAGGCCTGCGGGCGAAGCATTGCAGATAGCGCGCGATGCGGTTGCCATAAAGGCCAGGGCGCTGTGGCTCCAAGAGGGCATAATTAGCGAGGACGCGCAGAAATTCGCTGCCGAGCACGGGCTCAAGTTCGTGATGAACAGGTGCATGATGAAGGAGCACTACAGGCTCATTGACAAGGTCTAGCAGTTTCATGGTATCTTGATTTCCTTGCCGAAATAGTCTCTGAAATGCTTTTCTATTGCGAGCTTTGCCTGCGAGAGCTCGCGTTCCAGCGAGACCTTTCTCTCGGATAGCTGGGCCTTGCTGCCAAGCGTATAGTCGTTCTTGGACTTCTCCATCTCGATGGCTCTAATCTCTCCGCCATGCGCCTCTATCTCGCCGTCTATAGAGGCCTTCTCGCTCTTGAGCGATGCTATTGACTCGAGGTTGTCTGAGATCCCGGAGCCCAGTATTAGGTTTATGTGGCTTATCTCATCCTGCGGATTCTTAACCGCTATTTCGCCCTTTGATATCCTGTCCCGCATGTCTTCCAGCATCTTTAGGAA
>DAHWRK010000027.1:0-403 GCA_027339055.1 Microcaldota archaeon
TACAGGATAAGATCGGAAAAGGCATTCGCCAATAACAGGTCTTTGTGGCAGGTCAGCTACATAACATACGCGTATGGCTATACCCCAATTAGGATGGAATTCTTCAAAATACTGGAAGAAAGGATATGGCACAGAAGCAGGGAGCATCCCAGAAAGGAACCTGAACAGATACTTCAAAGGGAATATGATGTATTGAAAGCTTTGAATATAGATGGAAGAAAAGAGTTTTCCGAGATAGATAAGGAGCTCGGCCTGAGCAAGGGATCATCGGACTATACCTATTACAGGCTTTTGGAGAAGAAATTAGTATATAGGATAACCATAAGAATGGACAAACTGCCGGCAAGGTCGACT
This sequence comes from Microcaldota archaeon, assembly GCA_027339055.1. Lineage (GTDB taxonomy): Archaea > Micrarchaeota > Micrarchaeia > Micrarchaeales > Micrarchaeaceae > Micrarchaeum_A. The sequence goes on from DAHWRK010000027.1 coordinate 355, forward strand.
GCAATAATAAGACTTCCACAGACTGACATAGGAGGCTTCAATAAGTACA
>DAHWRK010000027.1:413-753 GCA_027339055.1 Microcaldota archaeon
GGAACAGATTTATGGTACATTTAATAGATAATCCGAAGACACCTACGAACAGGTATGTATTGGAAGGAGATATAGGGATGCCACATGGCGGGTTGTTTATAAGGCCTGTTTACGGAGAAACTTCGCAAGAATACGTAAAAGAGCTGAAAGAAGCCGCACATGAAAAATTGGAACCTGATGTTGAAATTATTACTGACATTTTAGTCGGAACGTTAGGATTCAGAAGGATTCCTCCAGAAGAAACTTATCAGTATAAAGCAATAATCAACAAGAAACAAGAATAAGATTAAAATTTCAAGACTTTTTTAGTGACCGTCGCTGCCTCCGAACATTTTTTCAC
>DAHWRK010000028.1 GCA_027339055.1 Microcaldota archaeon
TTGAGCCTAATGGCGTTTGTGTATTGGTTTCGTTCTGGTATATGCAGGATAGATAGCTTAAAGCGTCTATCTTTTCAAAATCGTCGCTACTGATAAGCCATAGCTTGGCGTGTTCCTGCTTCATAAAGCTTGCCAATGTAGTAGCGTTGCCATTTATGAACTGATAAGCTGTTGCGTAGTCCAATGAAGGAACTTGGTTGTCGCCCCGAAGCACAGTTTTACTCTGCCCGAACCAGTTTATCCAGTCGCCGTAATCCCAGTTCACTTCAATTAGGTTTGTCCTAATTAAATCCATGCGAGAACCGACGATGGTTTGGTTGGTGAGAGAGATGTTTGATGTGCCTTCACCGAAACGCTAAACCCAAGAGAGGTTATTAGAACCACCCCGCAGATTACAGCTAACGGCAATAGATATTTGTTATTCATTTATTCACCAAGTATATTAAATGTCCGTATACAAAATCAAAATTTTCTTTGATTATATCGTGTTCCCATATTCTTATCACTTTATAGCCATTTACAATCAGATTATTTGTTATGCGATTGTCTTTTTCCTTGAGATAATCATCTTTCATTTCTTTTGAACCTCTTTGTAGATGGATTGGGCAAGCGTGCCAAGCA
>DAHWRK010000029.1 GCA_027339055.1 Microcaldota archaeon
ATATTCTACGAAACTTATGGAATGAAGGTGGCCGAAGTATATCAGGCATGCGAACAGCAGAGGCGCAAGCCCATTGGCGACAACGTTTTCGGCAGTCCTACTTTTCTGATATAGCTTCTTCCTCTTCTTGTACGCCGTCCCAACCCATGTCACCAGGGCCGAAACTGCCAGAAATATGAACATCTCCACTATCATAAATGCCCAGTATCCGCCCCCTATGAACCAGAAGGCGAGCGCCAAAACTAGGGCGCTTCCTACAGCTGCACTGTCAAGCGTGAGGAAATTCATCATTACCACAAGGTTTAAATTCCGCTAATAAGGAAGTCTTTTAAATATATCCTTTTATATGTTATTACGGGTTCTCTACTGTAGGAAGGTCGTGAAGAACTGGTCGCCTTGCCAGCGTGGAAACACGCTGGCACTATTTCTTATCGGTTTTTTAGCGTTACGCACACAGTTTCCCTGCCCAGATATTCTATATGCTAATCTTTATTAAACCTTAGTCCGTATAATATGTGTCTAATACTTTGCGTGTTAAAATGGCCAAGGAAAAGGTGGTCCGCGAGATCGAAGACCTGCCAGGCATAGGCGAGGCTGCCTCAG
>DAHWRK010000002.1 GCA_027339055.1 Microcaldota archaeon
ATTCATCAGCTCGATGTATTCGTCGGCAAACCTGGATTCCATTATTTCTTTGTCCTTGTAAAACATGTAGCTTCCGTCTGGAAGCTTTTTGTCGAATGCCACATACCTCGTTGATTTCTCTATGTACGAAGCGAATCTCCCATCTTCTATGACTTTTGCCAAAAGGTTAGATATGAATTCGCACGAAGCCGGAATGCCACCAGCCATTTCCTGTATAGAATCGTCTCCGTAATCCACGAGCCACGATTCAAAAAATTCCCTGCCTCGATTCGAATTCGGAAGAAATTCCTTAAGCAGTAGCTCCCTTCCAGTAAATGATGTTCTGCTGTACCTTGAAAGCAGAGCCCCTGCCTGCTCCGGAGTGAAAGAGTCCCCTATTTTCCAGGCAAATATATTATCGTCCGAATTTGTGACAAACTTTGCGAGTTTGCTCCCATCTTCTTCGGGAAGTTCCCCTACATTTATACCGGCATCGCCATCGTAAAATTTGAGGATTGTTTTTATTGGCATCGTGAATCACATACAATTGGCAATATAACTTTAAATTGCTTTTATGGGATGTGCAAAAGGCGCTCGCTTACCAGCATATATCTAGCGCCCTATGCTGATTCCTGCGCTTGGAACAGGTAGGCACGTATCTTTGAATGCTTTGAGAAAAGGAAATATGACACTATTACGAAGTCGATGATTATGGCCCCGTGCATTATCGTACAGTAGAGGCATATCGAGTGCACTACGAAAAATTCTAGGTAGACTAGATATGGGACTATTGCAAGACCAAAGAAGCGCCATACGAAAAGCACATAGAATACGCGCTTGGCCAGGGGCTTGCCATGTAAGTTAGCATAAAAACAAGGGCTATGTTTATTATGAACCATAGAGAGGCAAGGAAATCCAGGGAAACCCCAAAGACGCTAGAATAGCTGCTCGTGAGGACCTTCATGCAGTTGAATGGCGTGGAGGCAATGGTAGTGTTTATTACGCAGAAAGACGGCGGATGATGTATCACGTAGAGCTCATATATTACTATTCCGGAAGCAATCAGCCCTATTATCGACATTATAGTAAGTATAGCCAAATCTCTGTTTGACATGTTGTGCGTTTTGCCACCCGATTAAGATTTATAGATGGTTGCCTTTAGCCAAAAAATGAGTAATATTAAAAATCATGCCGCGGAAATTCGCGGCATGAGAGTAAAACCTTTCATGGAGGAGAAAGAAGGTGCGCGTATATAGCCGCATAGCCTATGAACAATGCAGCGAATGCTGCTATTATGAGGAGCGTTGCAATGAGATAATAGGCGTGCTTGCCGTTGTTGCTCTTGGGGTCCAGGTACACCAGCGGAGAAAGTATTGCTGATAGCCCTGAGAATACGTAGAGACCCATCGAGCTTATAAGGTCAACTCCTGTCTCCAGCTTGAAGTTTAGTATTGCAACTGCTTCGACCAAAATATATATCCCAAGGAAGAACCCGAATATCGAAAGGACTTTCAAGTTCATGTTCTTATACAGCATATAGCCTCCCATCACCATAAGCAGCCCGAGGAAAAGCAATGGGTCTCCGAAAAGCATGTTGTATGCAGGAGGAAGCGGCCAGGCGAATGACATTAGAAAGCCGCTAGCTACATCAAACATCCCGAACCCGATTATAGGTATGGCGAGACTGTTTATTGTTTTCTTTTGCTTTACTGCATATAGTAAGTACATGGCCAAAAGAGAAGCGCTGGAGCCCAGCGCCAGCAACATTACAGCTAACGAATCCACAAACACTGCTGCCGTTAAATCACCTAAGATACGTGTGCTTGGAACCATTAATAACTTATCGCTACTGAATGCAATTATGCATAAAAAATGCAAAATATTGAATGCGAAAAGCATGTTATTAATAGTTTAAGTTGCATTGGATATACTAAGTATGGCGATAAAATGACCCAAGGCAAGACATCAGATAAAAAAGGGCGTGAAAACTTTTGCGTAATTCGTAGCATGCTGGATGAACATGAACTGCAAGGCGAAACGCTGGAAAAGGTAATAAGATCGAATTGGCAAATTACCGTTACTTTTATACTGAATGCGAAAGCTGAAGGGATGTTTTTCAATGAAATATTGTCGGAATCTGGGCTCACCGCAAGAACTCTTTCATCTATCCTTAAATCGCTGGAAGCGGAGAAAATGCTCAGCAGAAAAGTTGTTGATTCCCATCCCGTAAGAGTGAAATACACACTAACCAGCACAGGAAAGAAACTGGCAAATTCCGGATGCCCCGTAATAGCTTTGGGCGTGCAGGGCTAGTTTCCACGCATATATTAACCTTTTTGTAGCATTAAGAAACAATGATTCCGGAGCAGGCCAACGAAGGCGAAGAGGCATTTGACATAAACAAAAAACTAGAGGAGCTGCCGGTAGAAATAAGGCTTAGGGCCATAGACAGGCTCAAGGTTGCTAAGCTAAGGCACAACAGAAGCTTATGGACAAAAATACTGCTCGTAATAGCGCTAATAGGCCCGGGAATATTGGTAATGGTGGCTGACAACGATGCAGGAGGCGTAATAACCTACGCTCAAACAGGCTCCATATTCGGGCTTGGATTTTTTATACCGCTTATGATACTGATGGTGCCCACTGCTTATCTCGTCCAGGAGATGACGGTAAGGCTCGCCGCAGTAACTAGGAGGGGACATGCCGAGATGATATGGAAAAGGTATGGGCCTTTCTGGGGGGCATTCTCGCTCGGCGATTTGGTAATAGCGAATTCGCTCACGCTCGTTACGGAATTTATAGGGATAACATTCGGCATGAGCATATTTGGAGTGAAGCCGCTGATTGCAGTCATAATAGGGATAGCTTTCATATCAACGGTAATGCTGACGCTCAGGTACCACAAGTGGGAGCGTGCCAGTCTGATAATCGCTTTCTTCAACATGATATTCATACCATTGGTATTCTTCGCGCACCCGGATTGGAGCCTTGTTGCAAAGAGCTTCCTGACGTGGCATATCAGCGGGGGCATAAGCACACTTTTCATATACGTGCTGCTTGCCAACATAGGCACTACGATAGCCCCATGGATGCTCTTCTTTCAGCAGAGCTCCGAAGTCGACAAAGGCACGGTGCCTGAAGACATAGGTGCAGGAAAGAGGGATACGTTTGTGGGGGCGTGCATAATGGCCACAGTGGCAATCTGCATCCTTGTGCTGACCGGTACGCTAGTTTTCAGCACAGGCCACGTAGGAAGCACTACTTCTACTACAAGCTACAGCATAGCATCCATACTTAGCACAATATCAAAGAAGATAGGCACGGTGCCTGTTGAGCTGTTTGCCCTTGGGCTTATTGACGCCGGCATAATAGCGGCGATAGCGCTTACGGCAAGCACCTCATGGGCGGTTGGAGAGGCCTTCAACTGGCCCAAGAGCATAAACTTGCCGTTTCTCGAGGGGAGAAAGTTTTACATTCCGGGCATAATAAGCATGCTCGTTGCCGCTGCCATAGTCTTGGTGCCCAATGTGCCCCTTGGCTTTCTCAACATAACTGTGCAGGTGATAGCTTCGATATTCATGCCTGCTGCGCTTCTTTTCCTTTTGCTATTGGTAAATGACAAGGAGGTTATGGGCAAGCGCGTAAACAAGAGATGGGAGAACGTTTCAATAATAACAATAATGGTCGTGTTGGTGAGCATGAGCAGCCTTTACGGGCTAAGCCTCGTGTTTCCGCACCTGCTGTAGGTGATTGAATGGATGCCTTTGACGGAAAAGAATTTGAATTCATAAAGAACGATAAGGATTGGGAAAACTTCCTTAAGAGGGAAAAGCTAAAGGACTATTCGAAGATACCAGTAAAGAGGGCCAAGGTAAGCGGATGGGTCAAGTTCGCCTTCGCTTTCCTTAGGATATATATAGTCATAATGCTTGTGCTCATAATCCTCGGATTCCTTAACATAATATGAATCACTTCTTTATCTCTGCAATATAGATATAGCTGGAATGTTGGAGTAGGCGTTGGCAAAACCATCAGGCACAATGCACTAGACAATAAAGCCAGAAAATAAAGTGTTCGGATAATGCCTTTATTAGAAGGCAACGCTTGTTCAACTTATTGTTTTTAGATCAACTCCTTTAGTCTCTTTAGAAAGAAGAGCAGAAGCAAGTATGAAAAGCTCGCCAATTATTACGAACACGCCCCACCATTCAAAAAAGCTAGCTGCTGCAAATCCGACTATTAAAAGCAGAAACACCGTACTCCAGTTCCCGATTATAAACCCTCCATTAAAGCCCAAGCCAGTACCGGTGCTCCTGATAGTTGTCGGAAATTTTTCAGCAAGGAAAGATGGTATTACGCCATATATTCCTGTGGTTATGAATGCCAATACACTTGCAAATGCAAGCGCGCCGTAAAATCCAAGTGAATGTGTGATTATAAGATACGTCATAGGTATCGCAAGTATTATGCCTATTATTGAGAATAGTATCATTACGTTTCTCCTGCCTATGAAGTCGCTAAAGTAGCCCGATGCAAAATAGCCAATCAGAGAAAGCAGTATTGCTATTATCACTACGTATATGTATGAAGGAAATGTCATGAAATTCCCGACAGACAGTATCGTAGGATAAAATCCAAGAGTCAGGCCGTATACCCAAGCTATTCCTGTCATTGCAAGTATTCCGGTCATTACGCCCATTGTCGTCTTCCTGTCCTTAAACAGTGCCGACAGCGGAGCCCTTGATACCTTTCTCTTTTTATGCAGCTCGGACCACATTGCAGATTCTGGCATTGTGACCCGTAGTATAAGCCCTATTATTACAGGTATTATTCCTATCCAAAACATCCACCTCCATCCCGTTATTGCAAAAGAAGTTCCGGGAAAAGCGAAGTGCAGAAGAAGGAACACGACTGCTGCAAGCGTATACCCTATTGGATAGCCGCTTTGTATTGCTGCTCCCCACAAACCTCTCTTGTTGTTCTTTACTGTTTCCATTAGAATGGTAGCGCTGTTTCCATATTCTCCACCTGCGAATATTCCAGTTATAATTCTGAAAAGGAAAAGCAGCAGCGGGGCCGCAATACCTATTGCAGCATACGTGGGGAGAAATCCAGTAAGGAATATGATCGCGCCTAAGCCGCCTAGCGTTATCACCATTGCCGGCTTTCGGCCTATTTTGTCGCCGACTCTTCCGAATATTGCCCCGCCCACTGGCCTGAATATGAAAGTGGTGGTATAAATGCTCCATGTGCCTATTATAGCCAACCCAAAATTAGCCGGGAAAAAGATATCAGCAAGGACAGGGACAAGAAGAAACATCATGCTTAAATCGAAGGCATCGAGTATCCACCCTGCCAATGCACCAGGATAGACCGAAAAGGGTTTTGGCTTAACAAGACCTTTTTGAGATGATGCCATAATGTCACTCACCATTGCCAAATAAAAGCTTAAATACTTTTTTATAAGCGGGTGAACCAAGGTCGCATTAGTATCTCCGGGATCTGCGTATGATAGTGCCTGTGCAAGTAGGGTCGGATCACTAAGCACCAATACAAACTATTGCCTTATTTCAGATTCGGAAAGAACCAATATGCCATCCGTTTCGATTGCGGACTTGTAAAAGCTATATGCTTTTTCGTCCACTATGACGACTACGAATCCGTAATCTTTTATTCTTTTGTCCAGCATTTTTGACGTAGACGATGCCGACTTCTTTCCGGTTTCATATTCTAATGCCATTTTGTTGCCGTATGCATAAGCTACAACATCCGGTCCTTTGCTGTTGTCTATCACGTGGTTTTCTATCCCGTTGGCTGAAAGCCATGAGCAGATTGCGTTTACCCCTAGCTCGTGGCCTATGCTAAGGGATGGATTTTTGGCCATAATCCATTCGGAGCCAGAGGAGAAGCTGCTTGATATCTTTTGTGATTTTTTTAATGATTCTATCTGCTCTTCGGTAAAACCCATACCAATGGCTTCCTCCTTGCGCACAGGATGCCTCAAGGCGTTTTCGGAAGCATGATTTTGATAGTCGGGATTTTTATTTCCTGCAGGCATTGCCTCCTTTATTGTTATTTTCACTGGAAGCGCGAATTCGGGGCACGACAGAAGAAAATAGTATTTCTGCAGGAACGATATATCCCCGTAGAGAAACTTTTCCATTGCAGGGTTGCCATGCGCCATTACAGAAGCGACATATCTCCGCTCTGAGGGATCCGGAGAACCGAAAGTAATTATGCACGAAGAATTCTCCACCATGTCCTTTGGAAGGGATATTGCCATGTGCGTGGATACGATTATGCCTATGCCGTACTTTCTTCCCTCCCTTATTATCTTTTTTATTATTCCTGTCTGCGAATCGTAATCGGATATTACAAAGTCAAGCTCGTCTATGATTATGTAATTTGAAAGTTTGTGCGTTATTGGCATCGAATGCATCCTTGCGTATAGCCTTTGCAGAAGCTCGTGCATTATTATCCTCTTCGAATAAGGGCTTCTTATTTGCCTTAGCGGTATCGATACGACGCCTTCAAAAAGGTCGTTTATGCCTCCTGGTGCCGTTTCCCCGCGGCCGATGCTTAAAGAACTAAGCCTGTTGAGGATGCTGTAAAGCCTTGACTTCTCAGCGGCGGTGCGTGAGTTTGCAATGAACGTATTTATTACCCTAATCAACGTATCCATGCTTGGCACGTTTTCGATGCTTGCCTGGTATATGGAGCGCATGCCCGAAATGGAATAGGCATAGCGTATGCATGAATGCAATGAATTTGACTGCAAGTATCCGAAATTGAATATGTCTGAAAACAGGGATGTGAGCTCCTGTATGCGCTCTCCGGCACTCAGCCCGTCAAGAGCGAATATGTTTATGCCTTTGAGGGGATCTACGGTTTTCCCATTGACCGAGCTTATTATATCGTAATGCTCGCTGTCTGAATCAAATAGAAGAATATTCGTACCTGAAGAGGCCAGCCCGCTTATGAGCTTTTTTAACAGTGTGCTCTTGCCGTTGCCGCTTGCGCCGGCTATTATTATGTGCGGGCTGTTGTATTCGTGCGGCTTTATGTATACGGTGCCATTGGCCGGTTTCCATGCAAAAGGGATTGCCTTTTGCTCCGCTCCGCGGAACATGAACGTATGGATGTATGGATAGCCCATTGCTTCCCCTACGCTTATTCCTTCAGCGATAGCCGAACTGCCGCTGCGCGGCTTCTTTTTCATAATGTATCCAATGAGCCTTTCCAGGCTCTCGCTCATATTGTCCATTTTAACACCATTTGCATAGCTTTAGAATAAGATGCCCTTGATGCATGCAGGAACAAGAAGTTTCGATTAGGATTAGGGCATCTTGGAACAGTTATTGAATGCTTTATATACTTTTTCAGCAAAACCTGTAATGCTTGTCAATATGCCAGGGTGGCAGAATCTGGTAACGCGCCGGTCTTGAGTTTTCAAAACGTCAAGAGCTGATTTGTGATGCGAAAAGGCGCGACAGGTAAACCGGTGCCCTCACGGGCTTTAGGGTTCAAATCCCTACCCTGGCGAATCTATCCATAAGGAATCTATCATATGTTTTTAGAAGCGCTTCTGCGGCGCGTATCGGAATCGCTATGCTCTCCCCTTAAAAGCGTTGCACTGTGGGTTGGCTGATCTTCGCCGCGGAGTTTGTCCAAAAGCCCATATATGGAGCCATGCTCGTTCTTGAGCTGAAGCTGCAGGCCAAGCACGACATTGTAAGGTATGTACCAGACCTCATCACATATGTCCTTCGTGCTGTGCCCGTATTTCTTAAGCTCTATCTTCAGTTTGTCCGGTTTCTTGGGCATCTTGTCTGTTATGAGTATAAGGTAGTACGGGGAGCTTACGGGATTATGCTTGAAAGAATTCATCTTTTCTATGAACCTTTTGTCTATGTACTTCTTGCCGTGGGTCTCTATGAGTACTGTTTTGTCGTTGTAAGTGTCTGCCAACACGAAATCAGGGGTGTAGGTTATGACCTCTTCGTTGCTGCTTATATAGAATTGAAGGCCTTTGTAGGCGAATCCAATGCCCATGAGGTCTAGGGCAGCCGCGACGTTTGCCTCGAAAGTAGAGGAAAATTTGAATTTATTTTTTTCCATTATGTTTACTGCCATTTGTTCCCAAAGCTCCAACAATACACCTCTGCAGAGCTAGCGCTAAGGATTAATCCGTACTTACGCGCAAGCAACTCATACCCTCAGTAGCTTTTTATTGCATCCTTTTTTATTGCTTGGCTTTTCTATAAAGTTGTTAGATTTGTCTATTCCCAAAAAGCATTTGGAGCTTGTCTTTTACGATAGCTTCGAATGCTGGATTGAAATGCGCGGCACCTACCATGCATACCCCTATGTCCGAATAGGTTTTTATAGAAAGTTTAGGCGCAGCCACTTTAGACACGGCATGGGATTCCAGCTCCATTATGGAGTCTTTTAGCTGAACTACGAATCTGGCTATTAGGTCATAATCATACGGCTTGAGATATACTATTGCAAAATAGCTTGAGCTGTTCCTGAAACGCATTGCCATGCTTATATCGTTTCCCGAAATGGACCTTTCTATGGTTATCCTTGGCCATGAAGGGGTATCCTCGCTTGTTATATGTTCTGACGCTATCGAGGATGCGGCGCGCAGGATGGGCTCGTGGCCTTCGCCTATGCCTTTTTGCATTATTGACCTTATGCTTACTTCTTTTATGCCATCCTTTAGGGACACATATTCGTTTATGAAATCCGAAAGATTGTTTTTCACTTCTTCTGTTGCCGTAAGGACCTTTTCCACTACATGAGAAAAGTTCTGTATGTCGGACTGCTTCTGGATTGTAGCAGTTATTTCCTTTGCTGCAAATTTGGCTTCTTCTTTACTCATCTTTCCGTAAGATCTCCTGCTCACTTCAAGAAGCACTTTGGCAATCGGCCATGAATGTTCTGCTAGCTCGTCTTTTATCGATTCGAAAAGCCTGTTTTCATCAATGCATACCGAATACTGGTCGTTTTTGATTGGTGTGAGCCCAAGCTCTTCCCTGATATAATCTACTGCCAGTTTAAGGTCTGACGTGTCGTTTGCCACCGATGCGAGCTTCTGTATGTTGTAATAGGTATTTGAGTAGCAGTTTATTGCCTTGTTGAGGCTCTGTGCTGCGCTTATTGTAGTTTTGTCCTTGTCTCTAAGAAGATTGTATAGCACAACTCCGGAAAGCTTTGACATGAGTTCTAGCCTTTGGCCCTCTGCATTTTGTTCTGCCAAAGTATTGGATTCTGCCTTAGTCGGGTTTTTATTGTTTTTCTCCATGCAAAACATTTTGTATATTCTTAACCGTCAGTTTTTCGCTTCGGCGGCTTTGTAGCTTATTTTCATGTCGATAACCTTGTCCGAATCCCCAAAAAGGAAATGTGCGTCGACGAATTTCCCGCCCAGCACGTATGGGAGCCAATATTTGTCGTCATCCCACATCATATCCAAGGGTATGGCGCTTATTTTGAACCATTCTGGCTTCATCTCCTCGCTTTCCGATATATTTCCTTCCCACTCCTCTGCTATATACACGTGAACCTTCTGGTTAAATTCGCTTTTTGGTTCGCTTCCCCCAAAATAAAAGCGCAGCACGGCAGCCTTGTAATAGTTTTTTGGGGTAGCCCCGACCTCTTCGGCAGATTCCCTTATCATCGCATCTTCTACGGTTTCGCCAGGTTTAAGCTTTCCTCCTGCGCCATTCAGCTTCCCCTTGCCAAATCCTCGCTTTTTCATTGCAAGAAGCACTTTTGAAGCTTTTTTATCAACAAAATAGCAAAGAGTTACGTCCCTCAAAGAATCAGAGTACTTGTCAATATAGTCGCCTATTTTGTTGCCATCCATAACATTTCGCCCCAGATAACAAATATAGGAATAGGTGATATAATATTTATTTGTTAACTGCTAGAGTAGGTGCCCATATACTCGCAATGGACTATGATACTGGTTTTTAGTTTGTCGTCTATGGGCTTCCTGTGCATCCCCTTTGGCAGCTTTTCCAGTGATGTTGCGTATGCCTTAAAATAATACCTGTGCGGCTTTCCCTTCGGAGGGCATGGGCCGTTATAGCCTTCGTTGCCAAAATCGTTTATCCCGAAACTTATTTCCGAGTGCTTTGAAGCATGGTCTATCCTTCCGATATCTGGAGGTATGTTGTAGGCTATCCAGTGCGTGAATGTTCCCATAGGGGCATCCGGATCATCCATTATTAGGACTATGCTCTTGGTGCCTTCAGGTATATCGCTTATCTCTACGGTCGGCTGGGTGTCTATCCCTTTGCAGGTAAACTGATCTGGTATGCGCTCGCCCTGGCCGAATCCCTTTACCAGTATTTTCATGCTAATCAAACTGTAATAAAAACTGCAATAAAAAGTATAAATTACTTTGTGGGAAAATAGTGCCAGATTTGGTTAATTGGTTCAGCTTGATTGGCGCAGCAGGGGCTCGAGGCCATTTCCTGCCTCTTTTTGGACCGCATCCCTTATTTCTTTGATTAGAAGAGCGATCTTGATTTCGGTTTCTTCTGAAGGATACATGAAAAGGCTCTTTATTTGCATATTTGCAGATTCATCGTCTTTTTTTAATGAAAACCAATAATGTACTCCGCTTTTTATGCCAGAAAATTCACTGCGTGAGATTATTTTATCGGCTATCCTTTTTGCCTTTCCGATCATTTCAGGAATTATCTTTACCGAGCATTCGGTTTCCAGTTTGGTTTGCTGTACCTTGGCTTCATAAGCATAATCTTTCATTCGACTCACATACAATAGAGTATAATAGGAAACATTCCGCTTTAGATAATATTTATAGCTTTCTTTCTGTTTGGGTTTGTGTGTTGGGGTTTGTACCGTCACATGCTTAAATCCATTGCATGCCATTATTCAAGAGATTGTAGCATGAACGACATAATATCCGCAGGGATTGGCTGGATTTTGGCAGGGATGGTATCTGGAGTCGTGTGGGTTGTGCTGCTTTATCGCGGAATAAACAACTACGGGATGCTTGCCGTGACTATTGTAGTGCTTCTAACCGGCATCGGAATAATCGCAACAAAAAAGAGGATAGCGGCGATCAGGGATTCTATAATCGCAGGAAGCGTAAAGAACCAGTAAAAAAAGAAAAAGGGCTTTTGGTTACTTATGCCCAAAAGCCAAAAAACTGAAGCCGGAAGGTGTTGTTTCGGAGTTGTGCTTGTAGACAAGCACTCTGTTCATTGTTCTTTTCGTTAGCTGTGCGGTCATGTCCTCTTCGGTAATCAAGGCTATCGCCCTGACAAGCTCGGATACAGTAGAAGTATTTACTTCCTCTGGATCTATTCCCATTAGACTATACTTGTAGTCCAAGAGCTTTTCTATGCCGTTCCTTATTTCCTGTTCGTACATGAACTCCCTTCGCAATTTTCCTTCGTTTGGCTCACGCTCACATTCTTCGTCTTTTTCCATTCTAACCCCTCGGACGCGCCTTTGCTACGCACAGGTTTAACCCCAGAAAAAGCTGTCTGCCATATTTGTATTGTGCATGGCTTGCGCACTGTCCAGTCAGGTTTTGCGGTTAAGTTATTTATACTTTGCTATAATTATTTTACTTTAATAAGCAATTAAGGAATTTAAGTAATATTTAAATACTTTTGTTGTGTATTTAATACTGCCAGGGAAACTTGGCAAAACCCCAGAGGACGCGCCTGCGCTATGCGCAGGCGCTGTCTTTAAATAATAAGATTATTCTACTCCTGGCTCGAGCATCTCCATTGTGCACTCCGAAGCATCCATCTTGACCCTTATGCCCATCGGTATTGTGGTTATGTACTTGCCGTGGCAACAAGCAAACTCTATGAACGCTGGCTTCTTGGGCATCTTGTTTGCGAACAGGTCCTGCAAAGTGCTGTGCATCGTGGCGTTTATGTAGTCTTCTACGAAAAGATGTTTCATCAGGTAGGAAGCGACTCCTTGCGATTCGGATATGTTTTCTATTCCATAGTTGGGCAGCTGTCCGAAGACTATCCCGTTGGCCTTTTTCAATACACCCTTTATCACAAGCGAAGTTAGCAGGTTGTCAAGCATCCATGGCTCAACATTTACGTCCTCGAAGAAAAGGACCTTGCCGCGGGCATCGGGTATGTATTTTGTGCCTACGATTAATGAAAATACGGTGAGGTTGCCGCCCATTAGCTGGCCCTTGGTGGTGCCATCGTTTATAGATTTGGCCCATCCGCTTTCCAGAGGGTTCTTTATCATTGCCTCTTCGCCCCTGCTTATTATTCCTATGAGATTGTTCCAGTTCGTTTGGAGCGCAGCTTCGTCCTCTTCGAAGAGGTCTATGAGCATGGGGCCTTGGAACGACGCCATGTGGGCCATCCTCATGAATGCCAGTTGCAAGAGCGTTATGTCGCTGTATCCTACGAACACCTTGGGGTGGTCCTTTATTATGTCGTAGTCTATGCTGTTGAGTATGTCTATGGAGCCTGCTCCGCCCTGCAGCACCATTACTGCGTCGTATTTGTCGCTCTTGAACGCATTCTCTATCTCGTTCTTTCTCGTTGCGTCTCCGGCGGTCAGGTAGCGCGTTGGAGATTCTCTTATCATGCTTGGCGCAAGGCTCACCTTGAAGCCCTGCCTTTCCAAAAACCTAACAGCCTTTGGCAGAGAGCTGGTAGATGTCGCCGCGCTTGACGGGGCTATTATCCTTATGGTTCCGCCCTTCCTTAGCCTAGGCGGCTTAACCGTAGGTTCGTACATGGTTGTAATTAGCCTGGCAAAGGATTTAACACTTGCCGCCCGCATTAGATTATTATTTTATTGCTGTCAAGTATGGGCGTGGTAGTATGGCATATCTGGAGAGAATAGATGAGTTGATAGAGCACCATAGAAAGCTGGCAGAAAAGCTCGATGTAGGAAGGAATAAAAAACTTGCAAAAGAGATAGAGGACAAGTTCGAAACGGCCCAGATACTTATAAGAGATTATGAGTTCAAGCTTGTCAAAAAGGACAGATAAATACCTTGGGTGCGGCATACGAAGAAATCTTTAGAGCTAGGGAGACTTGTAGTAATAACTGGGCCCATGTTCTCTGGAAAAACGTCCAGGCTTATAGAGCTTCTTGAGCGGGAACGCCTCTCTGGAAGGAAAGTTATACTTTTCAAGCCCGAAATTGACGTTCGTTCAAGCGAAAGCAAGGTCAAAACACATAAGGGCGTGGAGCTTGACGCCACCGTGGTGAGAACGGGCAAAGCAGGGATAAAGGCACTATTCGACGTGAGTTCGGACTACAATGTTGTCGGAATAGATGAAGCCCAGTTTTGGGATGACGATTCTAGACTGGAGGATACGCTCAACAAGCTAGCATCGATGAAAAAGATTGTGTATGTATCGACGCTCAATAAGGATTACAAGGGCGTTCCATTCAGCATATCGGAGAAACTGCTTGCCTATGCCGATTACATATATTCGCTTACTGCTGTTTGTACCAAGTGCGGGGAAGAGGCAGTATTCTCCCAAAGAATAATAGACGGTATTGCAAAATCAGGGCCGCGCATCGTAATAGGCGGCAGGGAGACTTACCAGCCAAGATGCCGAAACTGCTTCGTAACGCGTTAGGCTTCCAATACCAGTACTGTGGGGTTCTTGAGCCCGATTGCTGCGCTTATCCTTTTTGCGGCCTCTTTTGTGGATCCTACTACAACGACGTCTTCGTCTGCTCCAACCTTAATGCCAGAATTATTGTCGTTTACTGGCAGGAGGCGCTTTACCCCTAGCTTGTCTGACAGCAGCCTTGCTTGTACCAGGGCAGTGGGGTTCTCGTAGGCTATGGCCGATGGCTTGTGGCCTATTTCTGAGCAGAATTTGCCTATTTTCTTGTAAAAGCCCGAGTATTGGCCCTCCGGATGCGAGGCGAAATGCTTGCGCAGCGTAGGAAGCATTGCGGGATTTGCATTTTCGAATTCGGAGAGGGCCTCATTCATTTCGTAATCGAAAACCACCCAAGTTTCATCAGAAACCTCCTCGAAGTATATGTCTGGTTTTATCTTTGATCTTGGCTTTGCAAGCATAGTGCATGTTACAAACCTTTCCTTGCGGAATGTGGCGTGCAAGCGTTCCATTACTGTGGCAAATGTTTTGCCAGTGTCAACCAGCTCGTCAACCACCAAAACATATCCTTCTCCGCTTGGGATTTTAATGGAATCTATGCCCCGCACAAATACTTCCTTTGTTGGGGCACCTATGTCGTTATAATGGCTGGCTGATATGCCGTAAGTTTTTACGTTTCCAAGCCTAGGATAAAGCGCTGATGCCAGTATCATTCCCCCTCTTTCTATGTATATCATGCATTTGGGCATGCCCGTAGGCTCCAGAGACGCGACCATCTTTGCCGCGCTTGCTTCGATATCGGCAATGGATTTGAAAACTATCTTTGTTTTTGATTTCAGAAAATTAAAAAACTCAAGCCATTCTCTTGCGCTTATCAGCGGTTCATCCATTAAGCCGGCATTTATCATGCTCTTTGACAGCCTTACTGATTGCGGCTCTGAAAGGGACGAAAGGCGGAGCACGTTTTCGTCCATGAAAAGAGCCTCTGGCGTTCCATCGAATATTATTGAGCCCTTGCTCATTACTATCGCCCTGCGGCAGTATTCAGCCACAAGCCGCATGTCGTGGGTTATCAGCAAAACGGTGACACCCTCTTTATTAAGGCCTTTTATTATTTCCATTATTTCCATGGCCATTTTGTAGTCCTGGCCCGTGGTAGGCTCGTCGACTATAAGCACTTCAGGCTTTATTACTATGCTGCTTGCTACCGCAAGCCTGCGCTTCTGGCCCCTCCCCAAGAATACAGGATCCTCATTGGCTTTATCTGAAAGGCCTACGCGCTCGAGTATGCCAGCTATCTTTTCGTCTGCTGCCTTTCCCGTTATGCCCGCATTCTTAAGCGAATAGTTGACCTCTGAGGTGACACTCCTCGTAAATATCTGGTGGTCCGGGTTCTGGAAAACGTAGCTTACGTGCAAGGGAAGCTTGAGCCTGTCCTTCTTTGAGCGCGGATTAAGCCCAGCAACATCTGCGGTGCCAGAGCCTGGGGCCAGTATTCCGGATATTATTTTCGACAGCGTGCTTTTTCCAGAGCCGTTCTGGCCCACCAGAGCCACCAGGGAGCCCTTTTCTATCTCTAGGTTTATGTCTTCGAGGGCTTTGGTCCCATCATCGTATGAGAAGGATATCCCGTTTAGCCTTATTATCGGATTTGATATCGTGGGCTTTTTCCGCTCTATCTTGAATCCCGTTTTCGGTATTCCGAGCTTCGGGCTTTCATCTACGGAAAAATAATCGGAGAGCTCAGATACTTCAGGCGCATATATGTTGTATTTGGATATCAGCTCCTTGTCAGAGTATATTTCTTCTGGCCTGCCGGTTTTGACTATAGAACCTTCGTACAACAGGGCCAGCCTGTCGGCGAACCTCAGCATCACGTCGGGATTGTGTTCTACCAAAATTATAGTCATTCCCGATTCTTTCTTTATCCTTGCAATGGTTTCTATCACTTCCATTTTTCCCTTTGGGTCAAGATCCGAAGTGGGCTCGTCGAGTATCAGTATCCTGGGCCTCATTGCCAGGAAGCTTGCTATCACCAGCCTTTGCTTCTGACCCCCAGACAGTTCAGATGGATGAATCTTTTCTGCATAGTCATAAAGCTCCCCCAGGCCGACGAGCTCCAGCGCGTCCTTTATGCGTTTGAGCATTTCCTTCTTTTCAAGCCCCATGAGCTGCAGGCCCAAAGATACCTCGTTCATGACACTCATGCTTAGGAACTGGCTTTCGGGATCCTGCATTACGAGACCCACATCCGGGGCCGTGATGCCGGTCCCGGAAAGCTTGAGCTCCCCATTGATTATATCCGCCTTTGTTACGGTTTTGCCCAGGACGCTTATTTCCCCCTTTATCCCGTCCTGGAAATTTAACGGCAGCTTGAGCTGGTGAGGTATAAGTCCGGCTATAGAATAGCAAAGCGTCGTTTTTCCGGAGCCGCTTGGGCCCGTGATGCCAAGGAATTCGCCCTCTTTGACGTTAAGGTTTATTCCTTTCAGGGCATAGTTGCTCTTTATGCCGGTAAAATTGGGATATCTCCAATAGAAATCGCTTATGGTTATAGAATTCATATTTACACCGGTTCAGATGAAGGGAAGGGCCAGCATGAAAGCGCCAAATGCCATTATAGCCGCATCGCTAGCACTAAAATTTTTTTCTGATATGAAGTCCGACATTCCCTTCGATTTGGAGAATCCCCTGGATTCTAGCGCAAACCCCATGTCGACGGAACGCTTTATCATTGATGTGGTAAGCGGTATTGAGAGCATTACGAATGATGTCACTTTCTTTATTATGTTTGTAGAGGTGCCGCCCGCGCCCCTGGCAAATTGGGCCTGCCTTATCGAATCCAGGTCGTCGGACATTATATTTAGGCTTCTGGCTATCAGCGATGCGAAGAACACGACCTTGAACGGTGCCCTGAGTTTTTTCAATGCAGATATTATGTCGGCATCCCTTGTACTCATTATCGTAAGCAAAGTCATGAAAGCCATAGACGCGTACCCGGATATCTTGCCTATGCCTACGTATATTGACAGGCTTGTTATCTTTAGCGTGGACCCAAGCAGAGTCATGCTGAAGAGAGTATTGGTTCCTATCTGATTGAAGACTATCCACCAAACCATCATGACGAAAAGCGCAACTACTAGCAGTGCAAGATAACTCTTGACCAGATATTTTATGGTGCCGCTCTCAAACAGAAAGCCCAACGCGAATGCCAGGACCAGCAGATTGTAGGTTAGATCCGGAATCGGGCGTATCATCGATGCCACTACGCCGACAGAAAGGAATATTAGCAGCATAAACTTGGCTATCGGATTCATGTTAACATAAAAGGAGTCGGAACGGGCAGAAAACAGTATTGTTTTTACTTTGCGTTTCTGCCCGCGGGAAGCCGACGCTTGCATTTACGACACCCAGCCAGTATTCACCAATCCAAAGCGCTCCACGACCGGAGTAACATACTTGGCCAGGAAAGGCGCTATTAGAAGAACTATTGCGTCGCCAAGTATCCATAGCCCGGCACCCAGTAAATATGCGCTTGCTGGAACGAAACCGAGAAGCACGAGAATCCATACTCCCCAAAGGCCCCCAATTATGTTGGTGATTCCCATTACCCATAATACAAACCACGCAGCGGATTTCTTGCTTTTCATTATATCCCTGCCGAGTGGGTCCACACCGTGTTTTCTCAGGTATCCCCTGTAGAGAAGGAATATTAGCAATGCAGGTATGAGGTCCCCTATGCTAAACCCTAGCGCGGGAAGTACTGGAAGCCCTGTAAGCAGCCCTGATCCGACAAATGCGCCGATCCACGCACCCAATATTCCCCATACTCCCCACCAGAGCGTGAAAACTACGAAGAAAGGATATGCCCAGTAAAGGAACCCTATCCCGGGGCCGACCACTGGAGTGGCTATCGCCCCAAGCCACGAAAGCAGTATTACCACAGCCATTTGTATCGCAAAAAGCGCGTATTGCGTAGTCGTTAGCTTTCCTCCCCTCCACTTGAGGGTGTATTGTGAAAACTTCTCGTTCAAACCTGCCGTAATTTCACCCATGACATAACCCCAATTTAGATTTTTATGGATGATTTAAATAGGTTGGTTTATGTGGCTATAAAAAGTTTTGCGGTTCAGGATTTTTGCGCATTGTTTTTATAGTTTCGTTCACATTGATACAGTTTGGAACTGACGCTCTTTCTAGCGGAAAAAGCCAGTGATTGTAAATTGGCAAATAGGGAATACCCATATATGGATTTAGAAACTTATGGGCGTGTATCCCTCATCTATGCTCTTCGTTATGTATTCGCCTGCCTTTACAAGATTAACCTTCTTCCCGAGCTTCTCCTCCACCTTGGCATTCTGCGCCACGAATATGCATGCCGATGGCTTTTCACTGCCAAAAGAGTCTCCGATGAGCTTTGACAGTTCATCGTCGTTGGCTATGGTTACCTCGCTCTGGCCGAAGAAGAGTATTCTTACGTCGTGCCCTGCCTGCTTTTGCCTTGCGCTAAAGTTTATCCCCAGGCTTATCTTGTCCTTCTCCTTGCTCGATATTATTGACAGTATTTTAGTCATCCTTATCACCATCATCAGGGAGCTTTTCTATTATCTCGCTCATTTCCGCGTAATGCTTTCTTATTACGGGATCCGCTTTAGGGCCAAGCATCTTCTTGGTGTTTATCCTGCACATATCCATGGCTTCTTTTAAGCCTTCTTTTGTGGGGTTCTTTATGTCGACGTTGCACTTCCTGAAAGCGTCGCCTACGAAGAGCTTTGCCCTTGCCTTGAGCTCCCTTTTGGGAATTTCCTGCCCCAGTGCCTTGTTTATTTCCTCGTTTGCAGTTTCAAAGCAGTTTATGAGGCGTTCTACCGCAATATCTGGCGTTATTTCGCCGTTGCGCTTTTTTGCCATTCTGATCACTAAGCATAAGCCATCCTGAATTAAATTATTTGCCTTAAAAGCCTTTTATATGAGGTAGATATTTGCAAATCAAAGCCTTTTTAGATTTTAAAGGTCATGCTTATGTCTGCGTGATTGATATGGAAGAATTGGTTATATGCTGCATGAATAGGAGGCTTAATGATTTTTTGGAAGATAAATACGGTGGCGCGTTTGTTGTGAGGAATGCCGGAGCTAATGTGGCTCCATTGATGCCGTTGATAAAACAGGCAGTAAGAGAAAAGGGCATAGATACAATAACGCTGGTAACCCACGATGATTGCGGCGCGATGGGAAAGACTTTTGCAGTTATAAAGAAAGGCGCAGAAGCCACCGATGAGCTTAAGGACGAGCTGATAAACCAGTTTAAAGCCGTGAAGTTTGAAACAAGGAACCAGCTTGAGGAGAAGAATACCGAACTTCAGCTCAGTGCGTTGAAAAGGGAATTCCCGAATATTACAGTACAGGCAAAGCCGGCGAAGATGTCCGATATAAAGGTCCCGGAAGACAATAAGGAGCACAAGCTGCTGGTATTGGGCCCCGGAAAACCGGAATATAGCAAGATATTCAAGGGCCTTGAATTAATGCATTCGCAATGCTACATAGTGCAGGCACCAATATACAATGCAATGCCGGATATAGAGCTCGCAGTAAAGGACCTGCATGCAAAAGAGGTCTTTTTTGTAGTAAGCGACAAGGACAACCCAAGAGATGTCAAGCGCGATGCCGATACTGCTTCGCTTAAGCTCACAAGGCTAGGCGCAGAAGTTAAAAGGTACGATACGCGTACCGTAAGGAAAAGCTTTGCATAGGCAGTTGCAGGAAGGTTGAATTATAAAGCTTCAGCTGGGCCTTGTAAATTCATCCTGGCAGAATGTAAAGAAATCTAATTCGCTTAACCCATTATGCCATCCGTTGATTTCACCACTTTATCTGCTCGTATTTTTATATCCTTAGTTTTGGATATTTGCTATGCTGACTACTGGTTTTGTTGCTTTTGCAATGGAATATAGACAGCTACAGTTGTTTAGAACAAGGCCAGAAGAATAGCCGCTGCAACCATTATTCCGAACCCGGTCCACTGCAATGGCCTTAGCTTATCATGATAGAAAAGCCTGCCAAGCAGCGCTACGAATATAGGGCTTATTGCAATTATGCCTGCGCCTATTGCTACAAAACGGGTTGTGCTAACAAAACCGAAGGCGTCATTCCCCAATGCATCTACAATTCCTATTAGTGCTGCAATGGATATCGGAATGTAAAGAGACCTCATGCCTGAGAAACGCTTTGTTGTTGGTGTATGCCTTACCATCTTTGAAGAGAGGGCAAAGAACACCACAACTGCCGCAGCTGCTACGATCCTGGCTATGAGCAGAGGTTCCGCAAAGCTTCCGGAAGTATGTATAACTTCTATCATCAGAACCCAGAAAAGGCCCCATGACACGTTGGCCAGCACCGCATACAAAAGGTTCTTGTTGAACTTGAGATTTTCGCTCAGCATTACTACAACCGAGCCGCAGAATATGATTATTATAAGAAGGAAGTTCACGATGCTTATGTGTTCGCCTAGGCCCAGTATCCCGAAAATTATTATTATGGCCGGAAGGATTTCGTTTATTACGAATGTGCTTGTTACGTTTTCTGTAGATACGGATTTGTATATCAGCATAAAGCCGGCACCCCAGAAAAGGCCTGCTATCGCCGAAAGCGCAATTCCAAAATATGTCATAGAAGAAGGATATAGCATTGCAACTATGGCAAAAGGCACCAGTCCCACTACAAGGATTATCGAAGTGGTTAGGCTTATGCCAAGCTTAGATACAGGCTTTTTGGAAAGTGCATCCTCGAAACCCCAAAGAAGCGACGCGGACAATGCAGCTATTATCACGTACTGCATTATATCCATTTTACCGCCGAAGCCAACACGCTGGAAAGAAACTTCGCTCAACAGCCATATGCAAGGGCATGGGCCTGGTGAGATTTGAACTCACGACCTACGGCTTATAAGACCGCCGCTCTGACCAGGCTGAGCTACAAGCCCATTGTTGCAGAAAGTTATGTTGAAAAGCATATTTATTACTTTTGAATGCACCGGCCAGTTACTGCATCGTCAGATTGTTGTGGACGTAGCTGGGCTTCTGCGGGATCGGAGGAAGTCCGCCAGTGTAATTAGTTATTTCCAGTATCCTTAGAGGATATGTTCCATTTATGAGGTTTTCGCCAGGCGTAGTTGTTGCATTTGGATATACCTGCTTGAACCCTGGCAGCGTGCCGAACATGAAGCCCTTGTAGAAATTGGATATGTAGAACGATGACGGAGCGTCAGTTATTGTGTCGTTTGGGCCGTTTGGCATATATACCATAAGGTACTGGACGAAGTCTATTCCGTCTATTCTAGTTACACCCAGATCATACGATAGAGGTATCATTGCGTTGAGCTTGGTGCCGTTGCTGTTGTAGAGCTGTATGTCGCCATTCTTCGTTGGTGACGTGCTGGCGCACACGGTAGTGTTTGAAAGCGCATCGCCTATCGCAGTGTATGCTTTTATGTAAAGGTTTGTGCTGTTCGAGATTGAGCAGTAGTAGTTTATGTTCTGCGACGTGCTTGAGCTTGGAGGCTCGAGAGCTGCAAGAGGCAGGAATGCATATTCAGGATCGTGGCTTACCTCGCAAGGGGAAGTGCCAAGGACGTAAGGCGTTGGCGTGCTCTGTGCTGCTCCCTGCGCTATGGCGTACGCCCTTGAAGTCTCGTTTACATGAACACATGCCAGGAAGTCGAGAGCCTGCCATTTCTGTATTAATCCCTGGTCAAACACTATGTAGCGCGTCTGGTTTGTATTCATCATGTTCTGCAGCACTGCTGGTGTGTAATTGTCTTTCGGGCCCAATACGTAGCTTGCTGCGACAGCATAGTCTTCAGTAGGCACGGAATTGTCTCCGCGTATTACTGCATTGCTGTGCCCGAACCAGTTTATCCAGTCGCCGTAGTCCCACCATGCCAGAACGCGAGGTGCGTTGGGGCCAACGTTCGCACGCATCCATGCAGTAGCTGAAAGCCAGTAGCTCGGCACAACGTTGCAGAAGAGGTCGTATCCTATGCTTGACGTAGCAGCTATCGTACTGCAAGCAGTTGCAGGGTTTGAAGAGAATACCGAGCTAGAACTTAGCGCAGACACCACCGGGCTTATCTCTCCGAGCATCAGGCTGCCGTTGAGCAGCGTGCCTGCTACGAATATTATCAGGAATATGCCAAAGACATACCATAGCTGCTTTTTGTACTCATCCATCTTGTGCATCAATATAAGCGCTATTATGAATATTAGAGCAAATATAGGAGATATGAAGAATATTCCAAGACTTATCGCCGCGGTTATGTAGAACTCTGCGTTCTTTACGGGCTTTGCATCAAACATGTCAGTATATCTTGTATTTGTAGCAAGCTCATAGATGAAGCCGCCTGCTACACCCATTATTATCGCCAATATTATGCCATAGAACGAGCCGAGTATTATGAGTATCGCGCCGAGGGCCACCAGTATGCCTATTATCGCAGCTTCGGCGTACTTGAGCTTGAACCCGTTCCTGAATAGGTATATGCCCTCTCCGAGCATTATACAGAACAGCATTATGTACACTGTGCCAAAGTGGGGCAGATATTTCACTTCTGAGAAACCCGCGAACATCAGCGGAGTTGCTATCGAAAGGTAAAGTATTGACGTGTTGCTTTTTTTGTAGAATATGCTCAGGACTATCAGAACCATGGCCACTATGCTTATAACCCATATGAGAATGGGTATGCCTGCAATGTCCGCGCCTATGAACCCAAAGCCAGAAGCACCAAAGTTATACGTTGCCCCTGTCGGTATAAATTCTTCTACAGTCATGAACAGCGGAGTAGAGGGCGTTGTGAACCTCTTGCTGAGGTTTACATATGCGGTTATCGGCTTTCCGATAGGAGTAAAGGCTATTGCAATAAAAGCGATTATTATTATTAGGGCTATCCATTCCAAGTATGTCTTTATATTGACTTCCTTGAAAAGGATATTGCGCTTTGCCAGCATTTCAGGTATAAACTCTATTACCGCAACGAATATTAGCGCAAAGAGGGGTCCGCTAACAGTTATAGGTATGCCAAGAATTGAAGGAATCCTTCCTGACAGGGTTGCATGATACGGGTTGTACATTGCCAGGAATATGGCTATTACTATTATGACTATCGCATTCATTTGGTAGAAGTACTTGCTTGTCTTGTTCTGAAGCACGTTGACTATGCCCTGAACTATTATGTATATTGTTAGCACGCCTGCATCTACTGTATAATAGTGCGCGCCGAGGAATGTAGTTACGAATGCAAGACCTGCAAGTATGGCAAGGCGCTTGCTCTTCATGTCCTTAATCGCCAGCGCATACGCGGCGAAGAAGAAGAAAAGAGTGAATATGCCCCACGGCTCCAGCAGCTGTTCGCCGGAAACGAAGGTAGTGTAGAGCACAGGCATTGTGGATGCAAGCGCTGCGCCTATGAGCGCTATCTTATTGCCGTATTCGTAATAAAGAAGTATAAATACCGAGAAAACCAGCAGTGCTGCCGTTATCGGCGGGTATATTCCCCCAACATAGCTCATCAGCGTAGTGGAGAACGTTGTGTACTTAGGCCCGAAGGCATTCGAAAGGTCATACCAATAGGCTTCCAGATACGGAACCACTGGCTGCATTCTCATGCTTGTGCCCTGCGGCACTACCGGCCAGGCGCTTGGCGAGAGATAAATTTGATAGCCGAACGTGAGTATCGACTCCGCGGAAAGCATGTCGAAGTACGGATCAAACTCGAAGAACTTCGGAGTTATGCCAACGCTCATCATGCGCGTTCCAAAAACCAGAAGCATTAACAGGGCCAAAACCAGATAGGTCTTGTTTATCTGCATGCCGGATTTTGCCGCCACAGTCTTTGCTGCGTTGCTGGAAAGCTTGTTAAGCAGTATGCGCTCTTCCTGCTCGTGGTCCTTTATGAGCCTGTTTCTCTCGTCGGACTGGAGCGCGTTTATGCGTTGCTTATCCTGTTCTGACAGGTTTATGGCATTGAGCTCCCTGGTATGCCTTTCCGAAAGCACCTTCTCCTCTTCTATATGCTTTTCGATTATTGATTTGGCCGCGTCGAAGGACCTGAGCTGATGCCTCAGTTCCGAGAGCTCCATTGCTTCTCGCTGTTTCATGATGTCGAGCTCTGCTTCCTCGGCCTTTGCCTCGCTCTTTCTTGATGCTGGATTTGATAAATTAAGCTTGAATACCCCCTGCCACAGGCACAGTATTATGCCGACTATGGACAGGACTAAAGCGTTTACCTCTACAAGGGCAAGCGAGAAAGCGAAGAAATGTACGTAATTCATTAGGTAGGACTCGAGCCAAGTGAGGGTCGGCACTGCAACGAGGCCGAATATGAATCCGATTATGGAGATCTCGAAAAGCCCGAGCTTTGTCTTCTTTAGCAGGGCTAATGCGAAGAGCTCTCCCGGTATCGTAAGCGTCAAAAACGCTATTATGCCAACAAGCAATATGTCCATTTAAGCTACCGTAACTTCACAATTCAGCTGTTAAGTATGGATTTTGGTATTTCTATCTTGCCAACCTGTCTGTCAGGAAATACAGTTCCCGGAGGCACTATCCTTACTCTTACGCCTATGGCGCCGTATTTAGGGTATGCGGTTGCATCGCCCACAAGCACAAGATTCGTGACGTCGCCGGCCTTTGGTATGTATCCGACGCTCTTTCTTACGGTTTTTGCCCTTGCGCCCTTTGCGGCCAGCTTGCCCCTTATTATTATCTCTGTGCCAAGAGCTCCGTTCTCCATTATGCTCTTCAGCGTGAACTGCATTATCTTCCTTGGGTTTATCGACCTTTCAAGCTTGAACGTTATGTCCTTTGCGACAAGCAGGGGCTCGAGCATCTTGTTCTGCACCTCTATCACGCTTATCTGCGGGTTGTTGACGTTGAAGTTCTTGTGTATCGATTCCGTAAGCTCGTTTATGCTCTTTCCCATCCTTCCTATGACCCTTCCCGGGTTCAGGACGTAAACGGTTATCCTTGTAAGCACTGGCGTCTTCTGTATCTCCACTCTCGAGAAGCCTGCCTTTGTCAGCTCCTTGCTCAGGAACTTTGAGATATTCATCTTTATTATTGCGTCGTCTATAAACTTCATTTCTATTGCCATCAAATCATACCTTTTGTGCTGCCACCTCGGCTTTCTGCTGGGGCTGCTGTTTTTCCTTTGCCGCCGGCTTTGGCTTTGGCGCAGTCTTTGGCGCTTGCTTCTTGGAAGCTTTCTTTGACAAAGCGCTGTTGAGGTTTAGCATCTTTGTTGCCTTTTCTCCCAGTTTTACGTCCTCCGGGGCTGCTATCCCTATTTCTACCTTTGCAAATTCGACATCAGAATGCCTCATCGCAGCAAAGCCGTAGCTGTCACTGTGGTAAAGCATTCCCTTTGATGGAGTCCTCCTGTATATCTGCGTTTTGTTTGCAGACGCATGCACTACGAAAAGGTTGTCTGTTTCTATGCCCTTGCTCTTGGCGTTGCTTATTGCCATTTCCAGGACCTTCTTCACCACTGCAGCGCATTTTACAGGGTATCTGCCCTTGCGACCTCCGAGCTCATGTCTCGAGCCCATGCCCTTGTTGTGGTTCCTGTATGGCACCGGGGCAGAGGCCTTTATTACCTTCTCAAGCGCCTCGGCAGCCTGTGCGGCGTTCTTGTACCTCACGTAGTCGCATATGGCTCCCAGGTCCTTGAAGCTGGCGTTTATGTCCTTTGCGCCGGCGAAGATTACCTTTCCCTTTTCCATGTTGAAAGAATAGTTCAAAAAAATCACTTATTTCTGCGACAGGAACTTGCTTCCGCGCGTTGCCTTTATTCCAGGTGCAGAGTGCTGCACGCGCCTTGTCGAGTAGACGAATTCGCCGAGCCTGTGCCCGAGCATTGCCGGCTGAATCTCAACGTGCTGGTATTCCTTGCCGTTATAAATATCAAAAGAAAGGCCGATCCAGGACGGCATTATTAGGGCTTCCCTTGTCCTAGTCTTTATAGGGCTTGTGGATCCCGAAGCCTTGGTATGCTCTATCTTCTCGTTCAGCTCTCTCAGCTGAAGCGAGTTTCTCTTGAGCCAGCGCCTCTGCCTTGACTTTATCAGCTTCGAGTACTGTGCGGCATCTATGCCAGCTGCTTCCGCAGGGAGCATGCCCTTGAATGCTATCCTTTCGACCATTTAAAAAACCTTCATCTATTTTTCTACGTTATTATTTTGCAGCCTTCCTTCCGCGTGCCTGCTTTACCCTTGATACATAGCCGTTGCTGTCCACGAAGTAAAGGAAGCCCTTCTCTCTTTCTACTTTTTCGTTGCCTACCTTGGCCTTCCTTCCGGACTTGTTCGACCTAGTCGGATTCTGCCATACGTAGCCGTCCTTTCCGAGATAATACAGGTATCCCTCCTCTCTCTTTATTGCTTCTCTCGAAATTTTTTCTGCCATGTCAACACCATTTAGTGTATTTTTATTTGTAAGCAAAGCTTTTAAACCACATCTTTTGTTTTGCTTTTAGAGGTTTACCTCTTTTTCCTGCCTACGCGGCGCGCCGCTATGTGGCCTACCTTCCTTCCTGGAGGTGCGTTCCTTGATGTCATGCTGCTCTTTCCCTTGTGGTGCTGCTTGCCTCCGAACGGGTGGTCCACGGGGTTCATCTTTACTCCACGGTTCCTCGGCCACGTCCTGTTTAAAGTGTGATACATGTAATGGCTCTTGCCTGCCTTTACTATTGGCTGATCCTTTACTCCAGCGCCTGCTATCATGCCCAGCTGGGCCCTGCAGGCGCTGTCTAGAGTTACTGTCTGCTTTGAAGGCAGCTGGAGCGTAACATTACGCTCGGACTTCGCGATTATAACTGCGAACGAGCCGGCTGCCCTGACGAGCTTGCCTCCGTCGCCTTTAAGCACCTCTAGGTTGTATACGGGAACCCCCTCTGGGACGTCACCGAGCCTGACTATGCTTCCGAGAACGGGCTTGGCATCAGGTCCCATGTAAATCTTGTCCCCTATCTTTATGCCTTCTGGCGCTACGTAAAAACCCCTGTTGAAGTCCTCGTACACAACGCACATAAGTGGCGCGCTGTGGCCGGTATGGTTGAATATGTCTATTACCTCTGCGCTCATGCTTACGTCAGGGGCCTTTTCATAAGCTACGCTTATGTCGAATGTGTTGGGCAGCTTGGTGTATACGTTGGAACCCTTGCCCCTTCTCTGCTGTCTGAGTTTCTTTCCCATATGTCACACCAGCTTAAGCTTCATTGCTATGTCGCCTGCGTTGCTTTCCTTCGAAAGCTTTATGTATGCCCTCTTCACGTTGTTGGGCATGTTGACAGTGCGCACTGCGCTTACCTTTGCGTTGAAAACGCCTTGAAATTCCTGCTTTATTTGAGCCTTCGTGGCCCTGGAGTCCACCACATATACTATGGTGTTTCCTTTGGTTATTAGGCCTACGGCCTTTTCAGTAGCAAGTGGATATTTAAGCACTGACATTCTTTGCACCTTTCTTTATCAATACAGCTTTTTCGACAGCCGCGTCCAGGTTTTTTAGGGCTGATGCGCTCCACAGCACGGTCTTGACCGGGTTCCCCCCTGGGGCCACAGCGCTGACCTGAAGCTCCGAAAGCGTGCATGTAGTTACACCTTTGACGTTGCGGGAGGCCCTGAAAGAGCCTTCTTCATCAGAAGTTACAACCAGCATTTTGTGCTGTTGCTTGCTCCTCGTCTTCCTTACGCTCCTTATTGTCTTGACGCGTGCGGATTCTATTACCGAATAAAGCTTGTTTGTCTCAAGAAACTTCACGAAATCCTTTGTTTTGGATATCTTTGCTATCCCATCAAAAACGGTGGGCTTTCCCGCATTGGATTTTACGGCCATTGCTATGGCGCTCTTAAGGGCGTTGACGTATTCCCTGTTGTTGAGCCTCTCGACCAATGTTTTCTCCACCATGTGCGGGTGCGCCCTCTTTCCAGATACCGAAGATGGTATGCGCCTTACCCTTCCGAGCGAGCCTCCGCCGAGCTTTTCCCTCGGCCTTATGGCCCTTCCGACGTGCCTTCCTGCCCTGTAGGAGCCCATGGCTCCGAAATAAGCGGCAGTAGTCTGCATTCCTGCCAGGACGTAATGGCCCTGTGGCTGCAGCTTCAGCGATGCTTCGGCGGCAACGGCTCTGTCGATAAGCCATTTTCTTGGCTCGGCCTCGAACGCTTTTGGAGCCTGCATTTTCGATACTGGCTTGCCTTCTATGTTGAATACTTCTATTTCCTGCAAAATATCATCCCTTTATGAAATTTACTTTGGCTTCGTTTATGCCCCTTGCGTTCCTGTTTTCCACTGATTTCTTTATCCTCAC
Organism: Microcaldota archaeon; assembly: GCA_027339055.1. Lineage (GTDB taxonomy): Archaea > Micrarchaeota > Micrarchaeia > Micrarchaeales > Micrarchaeaceae > Micrarchaeum_A. The sequence continues at coordinate 27,946 of DAHWRK010000002.1, forward strand.
TATGCGCTTCACCGGTCCCGGGACCGAGCCTTCTATTATTACATAATCGTTCCTGACAAGGCCGTAGTTCTTAAACCCGGATTTTGGATTTATTGTGGAAGCTTCTTCCTTTGTGCCAAGCTTTAGTATGCGCTTGTTGTGCTCCGTCCTGTAGTTGAAGCCCATCTGTCCTGCCATAGGCACAGTATACATTACCTTTCCCGGAGTGAATGCACCCAAAGTTCCAACGTGCCTTATTTTGCCCGTCGCCTTGTGGAACATCCTCGATACGCCGAAACGCTTTATCGGGCCCTGCCATCCCTTGCCCTTGGATATGCTGACTACGTCGACAAATTCTCCGTTTTTGAATATTTCATTAGCCCTGAGCTCCTTGCCGAGCTTGGAAGTGGCAAACTCAAGCTTTTCCTTTATGTCCTTGCCAGTTATCTTCGCTTCGAACCTCTCATGGTGGTTTGTATTTGTTCCTGTGGTTTTCGGATCGGCAGCCACAAGCAATGCGACATCTGTTATTCCTTCAAGCTTTTCCCCTGATGGAATCTTGGATTCGTCGTTTTTGACGCTTTTGATGCCGAGCTTTTGCGAAGAGGCCTTGCTGAGTATGTCGACATGCGCTTTCTTGTAGCGCGTGGCCTCGTCAATTGAGTATAGCCTTATGCCGTAAACCTCCATCGCCGGAAGCTCCAGTACCGTGCACGCTTTGGAGACTTCCTGTCCCTTCGCCGGCGAATTGCTGTCGTCTGTAATCGACAGCGTCGTCATTCCGACCTTGTATGTAAGCAAATTCGAAAGCGATACCTCTTTTACAGAGCCTGCGCTCCTGATGCGCGGTAGACGCCTGCCCGCGCGCCTTCTGGGCCAATACTGCAATGAGCCTGCCATTTAAACACTTTGTAAACGTTAAAATTCAGTACTTGACGTAGGAATTGCCGCAAAGATTAAAGCGCTTTCATATTTATTGTGTATATTTATATATTTTTACTTTTCTGCTTTTTTGCGGAATTCTCGCTTATTGAAGCGATGTCGTCGACAAGCCTGATTTCCTTGAGCACCGAGTTGCACGCGGCGGTGAGCGCCACTATGTCCTCAGCTTCTACCTTTACGCTTATCCTTTTTGCGGACTCGCTTACGGATAGATCGCTTCTCGATGTATGGTACTGCTGACGCAATTTTTGCGCGTATTTTATGTCGTGAAGTTTGGGTATGCTGATGGTTATTTTATAACCCATCATAAGCCTCTCAACTTCTTTCCTGAAGATGTGAGTGCCCTATTAGCCCTGCCGCTCTTGGCTGCTATAGGGGCATATACCGCATCCCTCTTTATGCCGTTGTCCTGCTTGGACACAAGTATGACCTCATAGAATCTTGTGGTTCCGGTTTCACCCACAAAATATGAATTGAGCACCTCGTAGTTTGAGAATTTCTTTGACGCTCGCTCTTCTGCTATCATCTGCATATTCTTATGCCTTGATATGAACCTCGCGCTCTTCGAAGGCTTTCTGCCGCCTCCGACCGTTTGCCTCTTTCTGTTTCCTTTCCTTACTGCAGTGCGCACTACTACTATGCCCTGCTTGGCCTTGTAGCCGAGCTCTCTGGCCCTTGCCAGGTTCGAAGGCCTTTCCACTTTGGTTATGTTGCCTTGCTTGGACCATTCGGTCAGCCTGTTTTTGTATTCAGGGCTTCTCTCCTTGTATTCTTTTATGATTGTCTCCTTTATGTATTTACTCGCTCCCATGAAAATCACGATTACGGCACGTAAGGACGCGTCGTGGATGAATGTTCGCCTGATTATTTACCATAGAAAATTATTAAATACTATGCAGGCATTGGAGCATCACAGGAGCCGATTATAACATTATTGTGTTTTTGTTTGATCCGTGTTTTTAGATATAGTACATTTGGTGAAGAGTCGCGGATACGCTGAACGGAGATGGGGAGACTCTGTTTATTACAAATAAGCCTGCAAACAGGGCCAAAACAGCAATGGAAATTTCTTCATTTGGCAAACGCTCGTTTCCCGCACATTTAAACACATTTTCACTGGATTTTTGGGATAGATTTAAATAATATAAAAGCCATAATAAGTAAACGCTTGAACGTTAAACCCGTTACGGTGCTAATTATGCAAAAAACCAACAAAAAAGCGACCCATGTTAAAGTCAAGGTTAAAAGCAAGGCAAGGACAAAACCTGCGCAGAAGCATAAGGCAATTCTGAAAGCAAGAATAAATCCAGCCAGTGCCAAATTTGCAGCAAAGCATAAAACAAACGCCAAACCAGTGAAGAAAACAGTCGAAACGAAAAAGAATATAGCAGTGAAATCAGGCAAAAAAAATATTAAGGCGAAACAGCAGGAAAAGCCAAAATCAAAACAAACCCAGCACGTTGTAAAAGGCGCACCCGCAGAAGTAAAGGTGATAAGCGACAGGAAAGCGCAGTCTATCGAAAAAGCCAAGAAGCAGAAGGAGCTTGACGAAGCGACGTACACCGCAAATGCGATGAAATACATAGAAGCTCTTGTAGAAGACACCAGAATATCTGACTATCTCAACAAAAATGTCAGCAGGCATGCTTCAGAAGTAATTGACCTCCTTACAACCCCGAGAACCGACGAGGAGATAGCAGCTGCGCTTGACTTGAAAATAAATGCCGTAAGGCGCATACTCAACATAATGCAGGGCTACGGAATAACAAATTATAATGTTTCGAAGAACAACGAAGGATGGCTTTCGTTCGCGTGGTATATAAATACCAATAAGGTGCCGCAATTCTTCGATTACGTAAAAAACACAACTTCGGAAAAGGCAACGCTAAAAGACGACTGCAACGACTATTTTGTATGCAAGTCATGCTACGACGACAATAAGTTCGTATTCACATTCGACGCAGCTTACGAATCAGTATTCAAATGCAACATATGCAGCAAGCAGCTTTCCAGAATAGACAGGGGAAAAGCTTCGGAGTTGCTTTCTGGAGCCATCCAAGAACAGGAGAAGCTAGCTTCTGCCGACCAACACTAACCTATTTTAAGTTTCGTTGCGAAAACAATCACTACAGCGAGGTAGGGTAGCCTGGAGTGCCCGCCGGGCTCATAACCCGGAGATCGGTGGTTCAAATCCACCCCTCGCTACCTACACTCTCCGACCCCACACTTCCGCTAATCGCATCGTTTTATTTATATATATAAGCTAATCAAAACAACATACAACTATACAGTATCGGACTTTTGAAATTAAAAATGTTTTTCTGGAAATATATAACGGAATACTGGAAGTGTGGGGTTAGTATGGTAGAGGGTGTAACTTATAATTTTTTATGGGAAGTATTGCAAAAAGAAAGGTCCAGCAATGCTCTGCAGCTTTTGCCTAAAAATTTTTATTCTGATGTAAGGGGATTTATAGAAGGAACAAAAAACGAGCTTCAGAAGAACGAAGGGGCTGAAATACAAGCAGGGAACATAGAACGGCTTGTTTCTGAGATATTCGAAAAAAGGAAACAAAAAGTCGCTTTATATGTTGCGTACAAAAAACCGCTGCCGAGCCCAATAACAGAAATAGAAACAGACCTTTATAATAAAATGATGGAGCTTTATGTCAACACCAAACTAACAGGCTCCAAAGAAACAAAAACACAGCAAGAAAGGCTCAGGGTAATAATAGAAAAGCTCCCTGAAGTGTTCTTGCCATCAGGATCCAAAATAGGCCCCCTAGAAAAAGGACAGTTTATAGAGGTACAGGACAAAAACGACAGCAAGTTCCTTATAGATAATTCTTTATGTGTTTACGAGAAATTATAAACGCGAGCTTATAAAGTGATGTTATGAAGATAGCTAGAGAACTCAACGTTTACTGCCCCAAATGCGGTAAACACACTGAGCACAAGGTAGTGATATATTCCAAAAAGCAGGAAAGCGGGCTTAACGTCGGAAAAAGGCGCAGGGCCAGAAAGCTTAAAGGAATAACCGGAAAGGTAAAAGGACAGGCAACGGTTGTCAAAGTGGCGAAGAGGCAGAAAGTGCTCCTCCAGTGCAAGGTGTGCAAATACGAGGTAGAGCGCGTTCTTGGCTCAAGGACCAAGAAGAAGCTGGAATTCGCCATATGATTTGAATGACAGAACAAAAGCAACAGAGGAATTCGCCGAGGCCCGGAGAGCTGGTTATAGCGCAGGTATCGAAGATAATGCAGTTCGGCGCATACTGCAAGCTGCTCGAATACAACGGAATAGAAGTTTTCATACCTATAAGAGAAGTATCTTCCGGATGGATCAAGAACATACACGAGTTTCTGCACAACGGCCAAAAGCTGGTTTGCAAGATAACATACATAGACAACCAGAAGGGCACGATAGACGCATCCATCAAAAAAGTAATGCCTAAAGAGGCCAAGGACAAGCTGGGCACATACAACCTCGAAAAGCGCTTCTCCATACTTGTCGGAAAAATGATAAAGGAGACTGGCGAAGAGAAAAACAGGGAAAAAATAGATTATGATATAGTGTCGGAATTCGGGAGCTACGCGCAGCTTTATTTTGACCTTTCAGAAGGGACCAAGCGCTTCAAGGAATCCAAGATGCCTAAGAAGCTCAAGGACAGGCTCAGGGAATTCATAGACGAGCAAAACGCCAAGAAGAAGCACAGGGTCGCATACGTCCTGGAAATGGTCGTTGAGGATACTGAAAACGGGGTCACGATGATAAACGAGGCCCTTAAAGAAGCGGAAAAGTCCGGCGTGGAAATATCGTACATAAGCTCCCCAAAATACCACATGGTGGCAGAGGGGGCCGATTACAAGGATTCGGAAGAAAAGGTAAAGTCCGCAGTAAGCACCATTGGTGCAAGGCTCAAGAACGTGGAGCTCAAGGTCGAAAAGGAGAAGTTAAGGAAGGACAAGGAAGGGATATTCGACAGCGATTGATGATTGCATGGAGAAAACAGTTATAAGGTACAAGAAGAATCTCAAGCTCAAGAACCCTGTGCTCATAGTCGGCCTGCCCGGAATAGGCAACGTCGGCAAGCTAGTAGCAGAGCACCTGATAAGGGAGTTCAAGGCCGAGCGCATAGCCACCGTCTATTCGCCCCATTTTCCGCACGAAGTCTTCATGACAAAGAGCGGGGGCATAAGGATAGTGAGCAACAGGTTCTACCTCATAAGGCGCAAGGGCAAGCAGGACGTCGTAGTTCTCACTGGCGATGCCCAGGCCATAAGCCCGGAAGGCCAGTACGAAGTGAGCCACAAGCTCGTAAGATTTTTCAAGGAGAAGCTGGGCGGCAGCTTCATATACACCATAGGCGGCTATAATGTCAGCGGCAACGTAGTGTCTTCTCCAAAAGTTTTCGGCAACGCCACATCGAAAAAGACGATAAAGGAATTTGAGAAAGAAAACGTCCTTTTCGGCAAGGCGCACACCGTCATAATAGGCGCGGCGGGGCTAATGCTCGCTTTTGCGAAGATGGAAGACCTAGAAGGCGTATGCCTTATGGGCGAATCGACTTTCTTTGACATGGATCCGGCAGCGGCCAAGGCAGTGCTTGAGCTGCTTACCAAGAAACTGGGCATGAAGATAGACACCACGCACATGGATTCGATGATAAAGGAAACCGCAAAAGCCCTCAAAGAGCTCGAAAAGCAGCTCTCAGGCACGGCACAGCTGCCTCCGCCGATAGGAGGAGAAAACAATCCGAAGCCCTCTTACATAAGATGAGCACGCAAGATTATGGGCCATTTCCCGCGCGCCAGTAATCTAGCCTGGTAGGATATCAGCTTCCCATACAAAACTGGAAAAAGCTGAATGCCCGGGTTCAAATCCCGGCTGGCGCAAATCATACTAAAAGGTGGATGCATGTCACAGGAAATAGTCTTCACTGACAGGGTCAGGATTTACGATACGGACGCCCAGGGAATAGTGCATTATGCCGGATACTATAGGTTCTTTACCGATGCCGCAGAAAGCTTCATGCACGACACCCTTGGCATAAGCTATCCCCTTCTTGATGAAAAGACGTGGTTCGTAGTGGTGGAATCAGAAGCCAAATACTACAAATCCGCAAAGCTCGGGGACGAGCTTTCCGTAATGCTAAAGCCAAAGCTTCTTTCCCAGAAAGCACTGAGGTTCGACTTTGAGATATTTGTAAGGGGCACAGCAATATGCGCAGGGCATATAACACAGGTGTCGATAAACAAGCAGTACTGGAAGGCTTCTGCCATGCCACAAGCAATACAGAATAAAATAAAGATGCTTTCGGAATCGAAGAAACCGCAGATCAAACTAAAAAGGCGAGCGCGGCAAGGCAAACGGCGCTAGCTCCAACCGCAGCTAAAAAGTTCGAAGTGAATTTGTTTCCTGTTCCTTTATCCTCGAAATAGCCCAGCATAGAATCAAACACCGTTCCCAGGAACCCGGCGATCAAGACTATGAGGAAAATCGTGTACTTAGGAATAAAAACCCCAAACTGCGGTGCAGCGAAAACCGTCACGCTCGCAATAATGCTCCCGAAAAGCCCCATCGCAAGGCCGAAAACGGTAACGCCTCCGGACGTGCCCTTTTTCACCTTCTTGAAATTGAATATCATTCTCGGCTCCCCGTCCAAAACTCCAAGCTCGCTGCTGAACTTGTCTGCTGTTACTGCACTAACTGCGCTTATGAATCCTGCCAGCGCAAACAGGTCCAGCAGACCATAATGATAGGCTCTTCCCAATGCGAAAACAGCAACAAAAATGAGTGGCAGAAGGCCGTTCGCAATGACGTTTTTTACGCCCCTTTGCTTTTCGTAAAGCCCTTTCTTCTTCTTGTATGTGGTGCCTGCGAAAGTAACGATTGCAGATATGGCAAGGAACCACAGCATGACAAGGAAGAAGAAGATGCCGTAGCTAGGCCAAGCGAGCAGCAGCATAGCTAGCCCCATAGCGAGGGCCACTGCGGTCGCCTTGACGTTCAAGGTCAAAAAAGTTGCCATTAAGATTCCGTTAGCTCCGCGGCGCAAAACTAGGGTCACATGCGCTGCGGCTTTACAAATACAAGGATATACTTTGAGCCAAAAAGATATAAAAGCCACGCTTCCGCGTGCCGCAGATGGCATAATCAGGCCTCGATGGGAGCAACAAACGTTTAAATTATAAATATTCCGCTATTTCAAAAGTTTTTTAAACTTATCTTTTTATATTATATTACGGGTTCTCTACTGTAGGAAGGTCGTGAAGAACTGGTCGCCTTGCCAGCGTGCATGTCACGCTGGCACTATTTCTATTTAATTTACGGTGTTTTTTGGGCCTAGCGAATAGTATAAATGGATAACGCAACAAATACCTATGCTAAGCTGGTGCTTATTGTATGGCAAAGGAAAAAACCGTCAAGGAGCTCGAGGACCTGCCCGGAATAGGCCCTACTACTGCAGAGAAGCTCAGGGCCGCGGGCATAGACACCCTTGAAAAGGTTGCTGTTTCGGCCCCGCACGAGCTGGCGGAGCTTGCAGGCATAAACGCCGAAAAGGCCAAGGAAGCCATACAGGCGGCTCAGGAAGCCACAACCATAGATTACGAGACCGGGGGCCAGATACTCGAAAGGCGCAACGTGCTCGGCAAGATTACCACAGGTTCAAAGGATCTCAACGAGCTCATAGGCGGCGGTGTCGAAACCAACGCCATAACCGAGGTATATGGGAAATTCGCCAGCGGCAAGAGCCAGCTCGGCTTTCAGCTTTCTGTCAACGTACAGCTCCCGAGAGACAAGGGAGGCCTGGAAGGCGCGGTGCTTTTCATTGACACAGAGGGCACGTTCAGGCCGGAGCGCATAGCCGAAATGGCAAAGGCGCAGAAGATGGACGAGCAGCAGGTGCTTCAAAACATAATAGTCGTAAGGGCTACCACAACGGAGAAGCAGATACTTACCGTAGAAAGGGCCGACAGCATAATACCAGAAAAAAACATAAAGCTCATAGTGGTAGACTCGCTCATGTCTCTTTTCAGATCAGAGTTTATAGGCAGGGGCGCTCTTGGCGAAAGGCAGCAGAAGCTCAACGTGCACATACACAAGCTTCAGGCACTCGCTGACAAATATTCGTTGGCCGTTTACATAACAAATCAGGTAATGGACAATCCCGGAATCCTTTTCGGTGACCCGACCACGCCCATTGGCGGAAACATACTCGCCCACGCAGCCACAACCAGGCTGTACCTAAGGAAAAGCAAGGAAGACAAGCGCATAGTCAGGCTCGTTGACAGCCCGAGCATGCCTGACGGCGAATGCGTAATAAAGGTAACTCCGGAAGGCATAAAGGACTGAAAACACATCTCTTTGTATCTTGGATATTCAGCTTGGGCTTTGTTCGGGGGCGTCTGCTTCTGCAACATCTCCTCCGTCCTGCCTCTTTATTGCCTGGGCGTCCACTACTACTGTATTCTCTTCCAGCCTCATCAGCCTGACCCCGCTTGCGCTCCTGCCGCTCTGCCTGACCTCTGAAGCGTTGAACTGTATCGAGAGCCCTGCTGAATTTACCAGTATTATGCTGTCATCAATGCCGCAGGAGAGTGCCTTTACCACGTTGCCGGTCTTTTCGTTTACCTTCAGGTTTATTATTCCCTTGCCTCCCCTGTGCTGAAGCCTGTACTTTCCAATCTCGGTTATCTTGCCGTAGCCCTTTGCGGTTACGCTCGCAACAAGGGAATCGTCCTTCACCGCTGCTGCGTTTACCACCTTGTCGCCCTTTCTGAGCCTTATGGCCCTGACTCCTGTAGCATTCCTGCCTACCGGCCTGGCGTCGGTCTCCTTGAACCTTATTGCCTTGCCGCTGGAGGTTGCCACGAAGATGTCCGAAGCGCCATCGGAAACGCAGACCTCGGCTATGGAATCCCCTTCGTTTATGTTTAGCGCTATTATTCCTGTTGAGCGCGGCCTTGAATATAGGGAAGCCATGCTCCTTTTTATTATCCCGGAGCTGGTGACGAAGTTTATGTACTTGCCTTCGAACTCCCTTGTGTTGACTATCTTTTCTATCCTTTCGTCGGTTCCAAGGGCGAACATGTTGGCCGCTGCCTTTCCTGAGCCGTATCTGCTACCCTCAGGCACTGCATAGGCCTTTAGCCAGTATGCCCTGCCCTTGTTGGTTATGGCAAGCAGGAAGTCCTTGGACATGCACTGCAGGCTCTGCCTGACAAAATCCTCATCCTTGAGCTCCATGGTTATGACTCCCTTGCCCCCTCTGGCCTGGCTCTTGTAAGCGTCCATATCAAGCCTTTTCATGTAGCCCTTGTTTGTTATCAAGACAACGCACGGATAGTCCTTTATGAGGTCCTCATTCTCTATGCTGAGCGCTTCGTCCTCCACTATTTCGGTCCTGCGCGGTATTGCGTATTTGTCCTTGAGCGTTAGCGTCTCTTCCTTTATTATTCCGTAGACCATGGATTCGTTTTCGAGGACGCTGTTGTAGTAGCTTATGCTCTTGTCCAGCTCGCTTTTTTCGGCCTCAAGTGAGGTAGTCTCAAGCCTCGTAAGCCTGGCAAGCTTCATGTCGAGTATCGCGTTTGCCTGCTTCTCGCTTATGCTGTAGTTGCCCATCAACGTTTCCCTTGCCTCCCTGGTGTCGGAGCTCGCCTTTATTATAGATATGACTCCGTCAATGTCCTTAAGCGCAATAAGCAGCCCTTCCACTATGTGGTGCCTGTCCGTTGCGACGCCAAGGTCGTACCGGGTCCTGGAGCGTATGACCTCCATCCTGTGCTCCACGAACACCTTTATGAAATCGCGTATGTTGAGCGTAAGCAGCCTGTTGCCCATAACCGCTATGTTCATTACTGGCAGGGTTATCTGCATCTGCGTATGCTTGTAAAGCTGGTTTAGCACTACGTCAGGGTTTGCATCCTGCTTGAGCTCTATGACTACCCTCATGCCTTTCTTGTCGCTCTCGTCCCTCACCGTGCTCATTCCGTCTATAAGCTTCTGCTTTCCAAGCTCGGCTATCTTGGCCACGAGCGTGCTCTTGTTGACCGTGTATGGTATCTCGCTTATGACAAACTGCCTCAGCCTGTGCCCTTCCTCAAGCTCTGCCTTGCCCCTGAGTATTACGCTTCCCCTTCCTGCAAGATAGGACCTTTTGAGTTCAGGGCTCATAAATGCTATGCCTCCTGTAGGGAAATCCGGGCCTTTAATATAACCCATTAGGTCAATCGGAGCTATTTCGGGATTCGCTATGTAAGCCATTATAGCGTCGCACACCTCTCCCAGATTGTGCGGCAGTATGTTCGTTGCGACGCCAACAGCTATTCCAGAGGAGCCGTTTATCATTAGACTCGGAACCTTGGAAGGCAGCACCGAAGGCTCCTCCTCGGTATTGTCGAAATTGGGTATGAACGGCACGGCTTTCTTGTCAAGGTCTTCGAGCATTTCCTCCGCAAGCCTTCTGAGCCTCACTTCGGTGTACCTCTGCGCGGCTGCAGGATCTCCGTCTATGGAGCCCATGTTGCCCTGGCCTTCCACAAGCATGTGGTTCATTGAGAAATCCTGCGCCATCCTGACCAGCGTCTCGTAAACTGCGGCATCTCCATGCGGATGGTACTTTCCTATTACCTCTCCGACAATCCTCGCGCTCTTCTTGGTTGCCTGTTCGTGCGTGTTCTTGAGCATATGCATTGCATAAAGTATCCTTCTCTGCGCGGGCTTAAGCCCGTCCCTGGCATCCGGCAGTGCCCTGCCTATTATGACGCTCATCGCGTAATCGATGTAGCTGCTCTGCATTTCTCCCTCTATCGATACCTCAATGTTTCTGCTGTCGTAAGCGTTGTTGTTTTCTCCCATCAATATCACACGTCGAGGAAGGACACCTCGGTTGAGTGCTCTTCGAGGAAGTTCCTCCTCTTTTCAACGTCCATTCCCATGAGTATGTCGAAAATGGAGTTTGCCAGCTCGGCATCCCTTATCGTTATCTTTTTAAGTATCCTGTTCTTTGGGTTCATGGTGGTTTCCCAAAGCTGCTCCGGATTCATCTCTCCAAGTCCCTTGTACCTCTGCAATGCGCCCTTGCCATTGTGCTCCTTCATAATGCCGTTGAGCTCCGCATCGCTATAGGCGTACAGGACCTCCTTGCCTATGCTTACCCTGTACAAAGGCGGCTGCGCGGCAAACACGTGCCCCCTCTCTATCAAGGGCTTCATATATTTGTAGAAGAACGTAAGCAGAAGCGTCTTTATGTGGCTTCCGTCAACGTCTGCATCCGTAAGAAATATTATCTTGCCATACCTGAGCCTGTCAGGCTGGAAGCCCTCCTTTATGCCTGTTCCCAGGGCTGTTACCAGCGAATGGAGCTCTGCATTGTTGAATATTCTGTCCTCGCTCGCCTTCTCTACATTAAGTATTTTTCCCCTGAGAGGCAGTATTGCCTGGTAAAACCTGTCCCTCCCCTGCTTGCTGGATCCGGCAGCACTGTCGCCTTCAACTATGAATATCTCGGACTTTTCCGGATCCGTTTCTGTGCAGTCCGCCAGTTTTCCCGGCAGCACGGTTCCCTCAAAAGCGTTTTTCTTTCTTGCGAGCTCCCTGGCTCTTCTTGCCGCTTCCCTTGCTTCTGCGGCGCTCACTACCTTGTTCACTATCTTCATTGCTTCAGAAGGGTTTTCCTCCAAGAACTCTGAAAATTTTGTGTATATCATGCTTTCAAACAAGCTCTTTATGTAAGAATTGCCGAGCTTCTCCTTGGTCTGCCCTTCAAATTCTGGGTTTGGCATGAGTACAGAAACTATGGCGACAAGCCCCTCGCGCATGTCCTCTCCTTCTATCTGCGCCGGCTGCTTCTTGAGGTTCTTCTGTATGTAAGCGCTTATGGCTCTGGACAGCCCGGAGCGGAATCCTATGACGTGCGTGCCTCCCTCTGGGGTCTTTATCCTGTTTACGAAAGAGTAAAGGTCTTCCCCGTAGCCCTGCGTGTACTCTATCGCTACCTCTATTTTGACTTCGCCCTCTTCCTTCTTAAGTATGAACGGTTTTGTAATGGCGTTTTTTCCTTCGGATAGGTAGGCAATGAAATCTCCAATGCCGTTCTCGGAATAAAATTCGAACGTCTCTGCCTTCTCAAATCTTTCGTCTGTAAGCTTTATTCTTATGCCTGAGCTAAGGTATGCCGTATCGCGCAGCCTTTCCGATATCGCTGTCACGTCAAACTTGTTGACTGAAAATATCTGCTTGTCCGGCTTGAATCTAACCGTTGTCCCGGACTCCGCAGCCCTGCCTGCTGTTTCGAGCCCTGATATTGGCGTGCCCCTGCTAAAGCTTTCCTTGTATGCGTTTCCGTTGCGCTTAACCATAACGTCCGTGCGCTCGGAAAGCGCGTTGACTACGGTAAGTCCAACGCCGTGCAGCCCTCCCGAAACCTTGTAGGCCTTGTTGTCAAACTTCGCCCCTGCGTGTATGGATGTCATAATGACCTCAAGAGCAGGCTTGTTCTCCTTCGGCATTATGTCTACGGGGATGCCTCTTCCGTCGTCGCTGACTTCCGCTATGTCGTATCCGTCGCTGTCCTGCTCGAGCTTTATTGTTATATTCCTGCAGTATCCTGCCAAAGCCTCGTCGACGGCGTTGTCTATTATCTCGAAAAGGAGGTGGTTGTAGCCCTGAGCCCCGGTGGAACCTATATACATGGCCGGCCTTTTTCTTATGCCCATTGTTCCGCTCAATACCACTATGTCCTTCGCTCCGTAGTCATCCTCTGGCATTAAATCAACTGTAAATATCAAGCACAGGTCGTGAGTGTTTGCACTGGCAAAATATTACGATATCTATTGGGATTTTATATTTAAAACCCTTTTGGTAAAGTCGACTTTTCCTGCAAAATCGGCCCAATCCGCACGTGCAGCGCTTTGCATGCCTAACATGCATAAACTATAAATACTTAATCTTAATAATATACGAATACATATATATGCAAAATGTTTTTGGATAACTGTTTGTATTGCAAAGTTCCGGAAATCAAATGCGAAATGGCTAGGAAATAATACTAAAAACAAAGTGATAACATGGCAGAAAACAATCTAGGCGGACAGCAGGTATTGCTGCTCCCGGAAGGAGCATCCAGGCTTTTGGGCAGGGACGCACAAAGGACGAACATCGCAGTTGCGGTTGCAGTTGCAAATGCCGTAAAAACGACTCTGGGTCCAAAGGGAATGGACAAGATGCTGGTAAGCGACCTCGGAGACATAGTAATAACGAACGACGGCGCCACAATACTCGAGGAAATGAACGTCGAGCACCCGGTGGCAAAGATACTAGTCGATGTCGCAAAGACGCAGGACAGGGAGGTCGGAGACGGAACCACTAGCGTGATAATAACCGCAGGCGGATTGCTCAAGGGCGCGGAAGACCTTCTGGAACAGGGAATACATCCGACGATAATAATAAAGGGCTACAAAATGGCCGCAGGCAAAGCTGCCGAAATACTCTCCAAGTACTCGAAGAGCGTAGAAATAAGCGACGAGCAGACGCTGCAGAAAATCGCAATGGTCTCCATGGGCTCAAAGAACATAGGCGACGACAGCACAAAGGCCCAGATATCAAAGCTAGTCATAAAAGCCGTGAAGCAGGTTATGGAAAAGGGCCAGGACGGCAAATACCACATAGATCACGACTTCATAAAAGTGGAGAAGAAAGCCGGAGGCAGCATAGCAGACACGGCATTGATAAACGGCGTGCTGATAGACAAGGAGGTGGCGCACCCTGGAATGCCAAAGACGATTACCAACGCAAAGATAGCACTTCTTGACGTGGCCCTGGAAATTGAGAAGACAGAAACCGATGCCAAGATAGAAATAACGTCGCCAGACCAGATACAGTCCTACCTGCAGCAGGAGGAGCGCATGCTCAAGGAAATGGTCGAAAAGGTCAAGAAGAGCGGCGCAAACTTCATCGTAACGCAGAAGGGAATAGACGACATGGCCCAGCACTATCTCGCAAAGGCGGGAATAATGGCCGTAAGGAGGGTCAAGAAGAGCGACATAGAGAAGCTTTCGAAGGCAACAGGCGCCAAGATAATAACGAGCCTGGACGACCTAAACTCAGAGGACCTGGGCCATGCTGGAATAGTCGAGGAGCGCAAGATAGCCGGAGAACAGATGGTTTTCGTCGAAAAGTGCAAGGACCCGAAGAGCGTAACTATATTCGTAAGGGGGGGAACACAGCAGGTAATAGACGAGGCAGAGCGCTCGCTCAACGACGTAATAGGCGCGGTATCTGCCACTATCGAAAATGACGGAAGGTACGTCATCGGAGGCGGCAGCATAGAAATAGACCTTGCCGATGAGCTCAGAAACTATTCGGGCCAGGTCGGAGGCAGGGAGCAGCTTGCGATACAGAAATTCGCAGATGCGCTTGAAGGCATACCGAAAACCCTTGCGGAAAGCGCCGGGATAGATGCCATAGACACGCTGGTGCAGCTCAGGAGCAAGCACAAGGCGAAGGATGGCAAGATATACGGCGTGGACGTATACAGGAACGCGATAGGCGACATGAGCAAGGCGGGAGTATTCGAGCCGGAAAAGATGAAAGTGCAATCCATATACAGCGCGAGCGAGGCAGCAGAGATGATTCTGAGGATAGACGACATAATCAGCTCCAGGGGAAGGTCCCCAGGAGGCCCGGGCGGAGCACCGGGAATGCCACCGATGGAATAACCGCACTCGATAGGTAACGGGCTCTAAGCCCGTGCCTTTTATTTTTCTTTTTTAAGCTTGTGTGGACCTCCACGCAAAACATTTTAAATCCGAAACCCGAAACACAAATGTGCATCCGATGGAGCAGAATCCCGAAAACATAATAATACTCGTTCTTGGTTCTCCGGGAGCAGGAAAAACAACCCTTATAAACAGCGTCAACGCCGAAATCCAGAACTTCGAAGTCGTAAACATGGGCACGCTGATGGCCGAAGAGGTAAAATCGCAAAACATACCTAGGGACAGGCTTAGGTATCTACCTACAGAAAAGATAAGGGAGCTCAGAAAGGCGGCATTCGGCAGAATAGCAAAAATGAGGGGCACAGTAATAGTCGATACACACGCCACTGTAGAAAAAGGAAATAAATTTATATTTGGACTGCCAATAAATGATTTGCAGTATATGGGAAGCATACGCGGCATAATATATGTCGACGCCAGTCCTGAGGAGCTCATAAAGCGCCGCCTGACAGACACGGTAAGGAAAAGAGAAAACGACGACGAGGAGATATTGAACCTTCAACGCCATCTCAACCTCTCCGTAGTGACGCTCTATGGATCGACATACGATATACCAGTTTACATACTGCACAACAAGGAAGGCAAGCTCGAGGACGCAAAAGCGGACTTCAAGAGCTTCATAAAAGACATAACCGAAAATAGCGAATATCATGACCGCAGTAACTCTTAACGCGCTGATGCCTATGGGCACAGTAATATTAATTATAGCCATAGGCATAGCCTATGTGGCTTTCTCTACGTTTGCGCAGCGCAAGGTGGGGAATCCAAAGAAGATGAGGGAGCTCCAGCAGCGCATGAATGCACTGTCAAAAGAGCTGAATCAGCTCGTAAAGTCGAATGCGCCGAAGGAGGAGATTGCCAAGAAGCAGAGCGAGCTCATGCCACTCATGAGCGAGAACATGAAGACATCCATAAAGCCAATGCTGGTCATACTTCCGGTATTCTTCCTGCTTTATTACCTTGTTCTGCCAACCACATTTCACTCAATAACAAACGAATATGTGCTTTTCCTCGGCTCGATGAAGCTCAACTATCTGGGAGTTTTCTTTGCCTGCGTTTTCGTCTTGGGAATAGCTACCTCCATAATAATAATGATATACGACAGAAAGAAAATGAAGCTGGAGCGGCAGGCAATAGCGGCCGCGGAAGCAGCGGAATCAGGTACAAACACATAAATAGTTTTTCAATAAAATTTCCTTTACTCTATTAAGTTGCTTAAAAGGTGTTTAATTTGCCAAAGCCAATGCACAGGTCTCATAGTTTCAAAAAGGTACAAAGGGTAACAAGCTCGAAGAGAACCGTAACCCATTACAGGCGCGGAAAGGACATGATGCCACACTGCGCAATATGCGGCCAGGAGCTTAACGGCATATCCCAAAAGGGCCCAAAGACAAGGAGAACCAACAGCAGGCTCTTCGGAGGCGTTCTATGTGCTTCATGCACCGCCGAGGTGGTGAAGCTTAGGAGTAGGGTAGAGCAGGGAGACATGAAACTCAATGACATAGGAATAAGGCAAAGGTCCTACGTCCTGCAGCTTGTCGCCCACTGATGCTATGATCAAAGTATGCATATCAGGTTTTACCTCAAGCGGAAAGACCACCGCAGCTGACCTGGTTTCAAAAAAGCTCGGAATAGCGCACATACACAAATCCTACAAGGAATATGTGAAGAACGAGCTGGAAGTCGCAAAGTTCACAGACAGCGCATCCGACGAATTCGTGAAGGCTTTTGACGAAGAAATTAAAAAGCAGGCCGCAGCTGCAGGCTCGTGCGTTCTAAGCACCTGGCTGGCGCCGTGGTTCGTCGAAGATGCGACGCTCAGGGTATGGCTTTATGCCGATATAAAAATACGCTCCTCCAGATGGGCAAAAACGTACAATATTGACCTATCAGAAGCCGAAAAGCTGGTATTAGAAAAAGACCAGAGCGAGATAAAAAGCATAAAGCGCATATATGGGATAGACCTGAATGACAGGTCCATATTCGACATGGTCATAAATACGGGAAAGATACCTCCCCAGGAATGCGCGGAAATAATATGCTTGGCCGCTAAGGCAAGCGAAAAGTAGTTGTGCTAACAATTAAAAGGGTTAAGTGGCAAATACAAGCAATATCGATTACAAAGTGATACAAATGTTGGTTGAACCAGGCAGAGTATGCATAAAGAAATTCGGAAGGGACGCTGGCAGCATGGCTGTAATAACTTCAGTAGGCAAAGACGGCTATGTGAACATAGTGACCTCCAAGCGGCAGAAGGAGCGCAAATGCAACACAAAACATCTGGAATTCATAAACGAGACTGTCGATCCGAAGAACAAGGACCAGGTAAACAAGATACTCGGGATTTCAGCTCAGGCCCAGAAACACAAATAATCAGGGTTCCTCTTCCAGGAACTTCAGCGCGTTTTCTATTATCTTTTCCTTTTTTGAAGTTTTCTGATCTGAAAGAATCTCGAAGAGCTCTCCGACGTTGATTGCGTCCTTGAAGCCCAGCTCTTTCAGCCTGCTCCTTAGCAGCTGCATCCCTATATCCTTTATCCCTATGCTGTCTATGCTGTTTTCCCTTATCCCTTCTATGCTTTTTTCTATCTCAGGCTCCTTCAGTCCTGAAGTATCCATTTCTAAAATTGCATCCCCTGCGTGCTTCATTATCAGGGCTCTGAGGCCCAGCTCGCTGGAGCCTCCAAGCTCAAAGGTGCCTTCAAGGTAGAGCTTCACTATCGGCTTTTTCTCGCTTTTCTCGACGCATTCGGCTATCGCTTCGTCGCATTTTTTCCTTATCTCTGCAATCGATGCGTTTTTGAATTCCAGCCTTTTAACAATGAACGGCCTGCTTTCTATCTCGACAAATTTGTAGCTGTATTCCTGCGTGTCGAAAAGTATGAATCCCTTCTTTTCCTGCTCTCCTTCCTTGAGCTGCGTCAGTACAGTGCTTCCAGGTATAAGGAAAAGCTTTCCGTGCACTGTTGATTTTACTCTGCTATGTATGTGGCCGCACACGTACAGGTCAAATCCTTTTGGCAGATCGTCATAGTGCATGAAAGAGTTGTCGAACGGCAGTATTTCGTATATGGACTGGTGCAGCATGAAAATGTTGAAGGCGTCGCCCACTGGCTTTGGATCAAGCTCTTTCAATTTTTCCACGACTCTTTCTTCGGACAAGCCTCCAAGCCCGTAAATTGCCACACGTTCGCCGTCTTTTTCAAGCAATACTTGCGATTCGCTTGCGTCTATAAGAAGCCCGGCAAGAGCTAGCAGGCCCAGTGGGTTTTCCTTTCCTGCGGCCGTCCTCTCGTGGGTTCCAGATATGGCAACTATCGGTGCCGAAGAAAAGGCCCTGCCCTGCCCCTTGAACCATTCCACCTTCGTTTTCCATTCAATGCCATTGAGCTCCCTGAACAGGCTTAATGCCTGCGCAATGACCTCGGGTTTCGGGGCCCTTTTGTCAAATATGTCTCCCGGAAGCAATATTACATCCGCCATTTCTGCAGCTTTGGCTAGCGCTTCCCGCGCCTGTTCATAAGCGTCATCATAAAAACGCTCATAGCCTATGTGCATGTCCGAAACTACTGCTATTTTCATTTTTGCTCCCCGAATACCTTATCATGAAAAGCCTTTATGAACGCTTCTCTTCCTTCCTTTTTTGGCCCATAAGCCCCTGCAGCGCAAGGATGGCCTCCGCCGGTGCCTTCTATTGTGTTGGAAATTGCCCTCATTATCCTGCCCAGGTGCATATTCATTTCGGTATCCAAAGTAGGCCTGCACCTCGCGGAGAACGATATTTCATTTTCCGACTCTGAATAAAAAAGGGCTATGTCTGCTCCTATCTTTATGGCATCGTCTGCCGCTATTGCCGCATGGACCGATGTGGCTCCGCTTACAAAAAGCCTGTTTCCGATAATCACGGTCTTGGAATCAAACAGCTCGTCCATTGTCCTCTCCCTGGCCTCCGCCGGTGCTATCTTCGAAAATTTCTCAAGCAGTTGCTGAAATCCAAGGCCCGAAATTTCGAGCAATTCGCCTATCTGTATGAAGCTCTTGGCCGTCGCGTTCCGAAACTCTGCGGAATCTGAATATATTCCCATCGCCAGAATCTCCGAAGTTGGCCGGTCAGGCCGTATTCCGAAGCTTTTGAGCAGTTCATACACTATGCTCGCCGTGGAATTATAATTTTCATCGTTGAATACAAAAGCTTTTCCAGCCTCCGGCGAAGCGTGATGGTCTATCACGACCACCTGTGCCGAAGATTCTTTTAGCCTTTTTTCAAAACGCCCGCAGTCTTCGAAATTGTTTACGTCTACAAGAACTATCAGCTCCGCGCTGTCGTCAAACCCACTGCCTATATCTGGCATGGCTATGCCTGCCTGCTCGATGGCGAAGCGGGCATTGGACGATATAAAGTCCGGCGCCCTTATCGACGAATTTTTCAGGATCTTCGTAATCCCGAAAGCAGACGATACGCAGTCCATATCTCCTATGGAATGGAATGTTACCATTGTCCTTTTGTCCGCATTTCTTTTAAGAAATTCGACAAGTTCCTCAAGCTTCACGCAACCGCTCATTTGCCCTTCTGGCCGTTAACCATCGACATTACTTTTTCCCTGAGTTCCTGCTCTCTCTTTTTCAGCTCGTCTATCTGCTTCTTCAGCATTGTAAGGCGCATGTTGGTGAGCTCGCTCTTTTCGTTTATGTCCTCAAGCGCGGCTTCCTTGGTGGCTTCCACTATCGCTCCGCCAATCGAGGAGTATATCTTTCCCGATGAACCCTCTATCTGTTCTTTTGCATGGTTAAGCTCGTCCTTCTGCGCGGTAAACTGTTCCCTCTGCATAGAAAGTGCCTGAAGCTGCTCTTCGACCTTTTGGTAATCCAGCGTCAGCTTCTCCAAATTGTTTTCTTCCATTTTGACCACTTGTATCATAAATCGTGATTTTCATTGAAATATGGCAAATAAAGCTTTTATGATTTCGTAATCCCAATATGGCTATTTGTCGATTTCTGCCATTATTACATCCAGGCTCCCCAATATTGAGAATATATCTGCAAACTTGTGGCCCTTGGCCAGATGTGATAGCAACGATAGGTTCATGTATGTCGGAGATCTCATGTATATGCGGTACGGTTTCTGCTTGTCTGGAATCATGTATATTATGCCTTCCCCTCTAGGCAATTCATGGCTTAGCAGCACTGGTTCAGGGTTGGCCTGAGGTCCTATGAGTTTTATTGGCATCCCAACTACGTCCTCGTTCGACGGAAAGTTGTCCAGCGCCTGCCTTATTATCGATATGCTCTGCTTCATCTCCTCGAATCTTACCTTGTATCTGGCATAAGAGTCGCCTTCGCTTCTCGTCGGCACATTGAATTTGATTTTGTCATATATATAGTACGGCATCGCTTTTCTTACGTCGTATTCAAGCCCCGACGCTCGCAACGTGGGCCCAGCAGCTCCCATATTTATTGCATCCTCAAGCTTCAGCTTTCCTATGTCCTTGGTCCTCTCGCTGAAAACGGGGTTCTTGTCAAGCACTTCCGGGTACTGGTCTATGTGCTCTTCTATATAATCGGTGAGCCTGTAAGCTCTTTCCTTAAAATCTTTCGGAAGCGGCTTCCAAAGGCCGCCAACCCTTATGTTCACGTAAAACATCCTGCTTCCGGATATGTCCTCGAGGAACTTTATTATCTCTGCTCTCTCCCTGAATGTCCACATGAATAGGGTGAACATTTGGCCTAGGTCATTGCAAAAAGTGCCAAGCCATAGCAAATGGCTTGCTATGCGCTGAAATTCATCAAGTACGACTCGCGCATATTGCGCTGCCTCCTTCACTTCCTTTCCCTGCGCAATCTCTACTGCGTGTACGTAAAGATCGTCCCATGCAAGCGGAGCAACATAATCCATTTTTTCCGTATAAGAGGGATTTTGCATATACATTCTGGTTTCCATCAGCTTTTCTACACCCCTGTGCAAAAATCCGATGTGCGTGTTGACGTCTATTACAGTATCTCCATCTACGTCCACAACAAGCCTCAGCACTCCGTGTGTGCTTGGATGTATTGGCCCCACATTTATCCTCATTATGCTCATTACTGCTGCCTCTTGTAATCCTCATTCCCCCAAGCGAAGCTTTTTCTCAACGGCGCCTCAGTCCCGTTCCACTTCTCCAAAAGAAGCCGGGGTGCATCCCTTCCGATTATCTTTATGCTAAACATCTCAGACAATTCTCTTTCCAGCCAGTCCGCTGATTTGTAAAGCATTATAACTGTGTGTATGGATTCGTCGTCCTTAAGGTTTACACCTAGAATCTCTTGCTTTTTTTGTTCCGTATTATACAATATATACACTACCTCTAAGTGGTCTTTGTAGTCGACCGCAGTTATCCCTTTTAGGTAATCAAACCCCTCTTTTTTCATATCTTCTAGGGTTGTCAGTAATGCTTCTTTCTGTATCTCCATCTATTTTTCCACCTATTTTGTCCTGAAGGCGCATAAGCGCTCCAAAAAGGTTTTCCGGTTTTGGCGGGCAGCCTATCGCATAAACGTCTACAGGCAAAACCTGATCTATTCCTTTTATTATATTATAGCTTTCCCACCACGGGCCGCCAGAAGTTGCACATTCGCCATACGCTATAACATACCTGGGCTCTGACATTTGTTCATAAAGCCTTTTTATCCTCGGAACCATAGATTTGGTTACCCAGCCTGCAACTATCATCACGTCGCACTGCCTTGGGGTTCCCCTAAAAAGCAAGAAACCCTTTCTCTCTGCATCTATCCTTGCCGCGCCAAAATCCATGAGCTCCATTGCGCAACACGCCAAACCAAACTGCAAAGGCCAAAGCGATTTTTCCATGCTCCACTTTACCAATCCGGACGCCCGCGCCTTTACAAAATCGCCCAGTTTCAAAAACATTGCGTTTATCGGGACCTCTTTCCCTTTCAAGCTACTCTGCAGGAGCTCGTTCATCTCCTGTTCCGCATTTTCAAATTCCTGCTCGCTGTACGGCACATCATTCTCCACTGCCATCGCCTATTACTTTATATCCTATCACAGAGAAAACCGTCGCAGAAACGAGCAAAAGAACCATGTAAAGCCCGGAATATCTGCTCATTATATTGGAAGCGTACGCCCATACCAGCGCAAGAATTGCTATGACTTCGAACGGCAGGAAAATCATTATGAAGGGAAAGTATTCGCTGTCTATGTCTCTGCTGTTTCCCACTGTCTTTTCTCCGCTTTCATAGGGTGCATCCTTTACATCGTTTGGCTTATACCTCCTGCCCAATATCTTGGCAGTCATTAAGAATGATACAGGTATAAATATGCCGAGAAGGGCAAAAAGAACCAATGCGATGTAGTTGTAAAGCATTACATCTACCTAGTACGCTTTATGTTGCCAATGCTAAATATGTTTTGCTTGCCTCAAAGGCTTTAGCTCCCAGAACTAAGGGCCCCCAGAACATCAGCAGAATCATCAGGCGAAGCTTTTACCTTCTTTTTCATCCCACATTTGAGGCAGATATAACTTATAGTAAACGTTCCGTATCTGTCCGATATTGCGCCAACCGGCTCCATTTTTCCACCACAATCACATTCCCTGTCTCCGGGCTTTATATCTACGTGCAATCCATACAGGCATTTCGGACAGTGATCCGTATAGCCGTTGCCTTTTACCTTAAAACCGCAATTATAGCATGTGAAATCTTCTATGTTCCTTGCAAATTTCTTTCCCATGTAACCATATCAAAAACGCTAAATAAACGAATCTGTTATTACTATCTGTGTAAGTTATGGTTTCAATAATATATAACGATATCGACCCAGTCTCAAGAAATTCCCACGCTTATATTGCAAGGGAATACGAAAACCAGGAAATGCCGTTCGGATTGGTAAAGGTGCAAACCGAATTGATAAACACTGCTCTCCCCGAATCCATATCAGAACCAGCTATATTTATGAGCAAGCATTCGAGCAGCAAGAGCATAGGCTCGTTCACCGTCCATTCTGAAGGCAACTGGTCGTCCAAAGCAGAGCTTGGGGGAATCCCAAACATGCTTAGCATGGCCTCCCCAATAGAAATGCTTAACACGCTGATACAAATGTCAAAGATAAACGTTAAGGGCGTGGAAGTCACATATGAGGCAACGCACCACGGTCCCCACACATACAAAAAATCATTTTTTGCAGAGGTAGGGGGCAATGCCGAAGTAGTCGGAAGCCCAGGAATGGCAGAACTTCTTGCGAAATCGATAATAAATTCGTTGGATATGGGCAACGGCTCCAATAGGATAGTCATCGGCATAGGTGGAAACCATTATGCATCTAAGTTTACCAAGCTGGCACTTGAAAAAGGTTATGCCTTTGCGCACATAATGCCAAGATATTACGCAAACGAGACCGTGATGCTAAACCAAGCGTTTGAAATGTCGAATCCAAAGCCGGACGTTGCAGTTATGGAGTGGAAAAGCCTTTCGGCAAAGGAAAGAGAGCCAATACTTAAAAAATTGAACGAAATAGGTATTGATTATGAGAGGGTTTGAAATCTTTTTGTCTATAGTGCTGCTTTCGTTATTGCTGCTACTTGGAACCACAAACGCGCAGTACTGGTTTCAAAGCGGGGTAAGGTCATCCCAAAATTATTCTTTCAATAATGGCGCATCAGTAAGTATAGAAACAGTATATCCCCAGCAGCTTCAATATGGCTCCTTTGGCTTCTGGGTCGGAGAAATACTCGGCAACGGCGCCTTCATACAAGTAGGATATGAAATTCCCAACCAAACCGGATATTACCCTACTGGCTGTTCTCCTAACGCTGCATGCACTGGAAAGGTCATAGTTAAAAAGGGCCAACCCTCATGGTTTTGGGAATATTTCCCTGCTGGGAACAATTCAAATGGCTTCTACGGCTCGGTTGGGACAAACGACAGCGTCGGCCCAAATGGGGCCTTTAACACCTACTCATTCAAATATGTAAACGGCGAATGGAACATATACTTAAATAATGAGCTGATAGGCTCAGTGTCCCTTGGCACATCAAACTCTGGGCAGAACGTACCTACGGTATTCGGAGAATATGCAAACTCCAACAACAATGACACCTATATGAAACCAGTAATATTTTCCAACCTGACGGTATACAAAAACGGCATTCCGGAAAAAGTTTCTACAGGGTATTCATACATAGGCTATGGCACCGGAAGTTTGCAAAACCTAAGGAACAACTATGGCGTTGAAGAGGTTGCCCCGTACGTAAATGTGTTTGAAGTGGGTTCGGGCCTTCCGACTCCAGCAAATTTTACTACATTATGGTCATACGGCTACTATCTTAAAGTAAATTCCGATTATGGGTATAGGGGCAATGCACAGTATTCACCATACGCCAATTTCAATCTCACAGAACCAGAATATATCTATTTAAGCAATAACACAAGGGAGCGCTTCGTCGAGTGGCAAGGCTCCGGAATCGGATCATACACCGGCGTTTCGAACAACACCAAAATAAAAATATCATCCAACATCACCGAAACGGCAATGTGGCAGACGCAATATCTTGTAAATATTTCTAGCAGTTTTGGCAGCGCAACTGGTTCAGGCTGGTATACTAACGGAACCGTTGCAACAATACGCATATCGCCTCTGAATGTTAGCGCCGGTCCTGGATCGCGATATCGCTTTTATGGTTTCGGCAATATAAGCACCAAACCAGAAATTCACATTTCCGTAACAAGTCCAATAAATATAATGGCGCTGTGGAAAAAGCAATACTTGATAAGCGGTACGACGCCATACGGAAACGTAACCGGCTCAGGGTGGTACAATTCGAATGCTACTGCATATTTATCATTGTCAAAAACTTCACAGCAAATAAACACAACAACAGAAAAGATATTCGTTTCATGGAGCAATATATACGACAACAGCACAATAAAAATAAATGCCACGCAAAGCTACAATCTGACTGCAATATTCGGCACGGCGTTTAAAGAAACCGTTGTCCCGGAATCCATAAACGGCAACGGCCTCAAACCGTCATTGTTTTATCTCAACGGCAAACCTTACAAAAATCTTACGTTATTCATGCTAGAAGGCAATGGCAAAATCGGCCCTTTTTACATAAGTGGAGTAAATGTCACTCCAACAAATAGTACGATAGATGTTTCAGCTCCTGGAGACATTGACGTACTGCTTCCAGTTTACAACATTACAATATATGCACGTAACATATTCGGTGCCCCGATAAGCGGCACCGTAGAGGCACGCTTCCAAAACGGGACTGTTTTGCAAAAACGCCTGAACCAAAACGGTTCCGCGGTATTTGCAGGTGTGCCATATGGAAACGTATCCGGAGAAATAACATATTCTGGCTTCACTGAAAAGTTTGCCTCGTCTTATTCCGATGGGGTCAATGTGGAGATGGTAACGCCGGCAATAATAATGGCAATAGTGGTAGTAACGATTGCTATTGCATCCTTCTGGTTCTATATGCAGTTCAAGCGCAAGAAAAAATGGTAAGGACAAATGGACGTATACTCTTATTTTCTAAAAAGCCACGAGTCGTTCACAAAGATACAGAAGCTGGCATTTCCCGTAATAAAAAGCAAATCCAACGCACTTATAGTCGCTCCCACAGGTTCAGGAAAGACAGAGTCTGCATTTCTTCCTATTCTTAACGACATTGTCAAAAATCACGCAGCAGCAATAACATTGCTCTACATAACGCCATTGCGAGCCCTCAACAGGGACATGCTGCTTAGGCTGGAAGGCATATGTGCGGAATTCGGCGTATCGATGGGGGTAAGGCACGGCGACACTAGCGTCAGCGAAAAATCCAAGCAGACAAGAAAGCCGCCTACAATAATGATTACTACCCCAGAAACGCTGCAAAGCATACTGCCCACAAAATACCTCGGGCCTGCACTGAAGAACCTGAAGTATGTGATCGTAGATGAAATCCACGAGCTCTACTATAACAAGCGCGGCGCGCAGCTATCTCTCGCATTGGAAAGGCTCGAGGAGCTTTCGCCCGGATTCGTACGTGTAGGGTTAAGCGCTACGGTGGGGAATACCGAAACAATATCCAAATTCTTGTGTGGCTCGAGACAGTGCAAAGTAATAAACTCTGACGAATCAAAGCAGACGGAAATAAACGTGCTATTTCCAGATAAGATAAAGCGCCCTAACAAAGACCTAATGGAAAAATTTGGCCTTGACGCAGCGTCTGCTGCAAGATTGGAGGTAATATCAGAAGAGATAAAATCCGGAACCTCAACCCTGATATTTGCAAACACTAGGCAAATAGTCGAAGCGCTAGGCAACAGGCTAACATACATGCAGAAAATAAGGCCTTTCGGCGGCATAGGGGTTCATCATAGCTCCATAGAAAAATCCGAAAGAATAAAGATGGAATTGGATTTCAAGAACGGCGAGATAAAAGGTCTTTTGGCAACTAGTTCGCTTGAGCTTGGCATAGATATCGGCACAATAAACAAGGTCATACAATACGGCTCTCCCAGGCAGGCGCTGAGGCTGATACAGCGCGTGGGCAGGAGCGGTCATACATCACACGGCAAGCCTGTGGGCAAAATACTTGCTACGGGTATCATGGACGCAATAGAATCTACTGCAGTGACAATGAACGCAGCAGACAGCTTAATAGAAAACTATTCGTGCCAGTTTGGTTCTCTGGATGTCCTAGCCAACCAGATATGCGGGATTGCATTGGACAAGGGCACCATCAGATTCGAAGCCCTGCTTGGGGTTATAAACAGGTCTTACATATACAGTGGAATAAAGAAGGAAGAACTATCATACCTGCTGGCTTTCATGTCTAAGCAGCGCATGCTTGGCTTCGATGGCGTTACAATAAGCGCAGGCAAGTCTACAAGGATGTACTATTACGAGCACCTTAGCGTCATACCAGACACAAAACGCTTCATGGTAAAGAACATAGCAACAAGCAAGATAATATCGAGCCTGGACGAAAGGTTTGTAGCAGGCAAGCTAGAAGAGGGCATCATATTCATAACTAAAGGCTTGCCCTGGAAGGTTATAAGCATAGAGGATGATATCATATATGCGGAACCTTCAACCGATATAGAAGGGGCTGTCCCTGACTGGTCAGGCGAGGACATACCTGTGAGCAGGGAAGTAGCTGCGCGCGTATCTTCAATAATAAGCAATCCCTCCTCAATAAGAAAATACAAAGCAAACGACGAACCATCTGAAAAGAGGATACACGAATTTTCAACCGAATGCTCCGAATACTCGCTGAATGACAGGTCTTTCGTCATCGAGAAGCACCCAGAATATGTGGCAGTCTACACGTTCTTGGGAACCCTAGGGAATGAAGCCCTTTCTAGGATAATGGGCCATCTGCTTAGCATACGCTTCGGCAGAAGCATAAACATACGCTCATCTCCCTACATGATTTTTATAGAGCTAAATCAGAAAGTGGAGATCGAAAATCTCTTGAGGGCTATAAATCCAGATTCTATAGCAGAAACGATAGACGAATTTCTCGAAAAATCAGAAATTTTTTCCTACCATTTTGTCTATGTGGCGAAAATGTTCGGAATAATAGACAGGGAAGCCAAGGTTTCGAAATCCCTTACGCGCAGGCTTATATCAATTTTCAAGGATAGCCCGGTATACAAAGAGGCAAGGAGGGAGCTGATGCAAAACTACTTTGATATCGAAGGCCTTTCCTCATTCCTTAAGCTGCTTAGAAAAAATGAACTGCGACCCAGGCTCTTTGAAGTAGACACAATAACAAAAATGACAAAAGCCATAATGGATTCCGCATACTACACCAAGGAGCTCATAATGCCGCTGACGCCAAGCAACGAGCTTCTCAATTCATTCGTAGAATACACTACCTCAAAAAGCATAAAGCTGTTATGCACATACTGCGGTTTCTATTTCACCGAAAAAATATCCGACCTCAAGGAAAAGCAAAAAATAGTATGCCCAAACTGCTCGAGCCCGATGATAGCAGTATACAAAGACGACCTCAAATCGATAGTTGACAAAAGGAAGAAAGGTATAAAGCTTGAAAGGCCAGAAAAGAAAAAGCTCAACGAAGCTATGGCCGAAGCAGATCTGTTTTCCGCGTATGGGTGGAAAGCAGCTGCGGCTCTGGCAACTTATGGAGTAGGCCCACGCTCCGCGGCAAGGGCACTTATGATGTTGAGGCGCGAGGATAAACTATTCTATATAGATTTAATAGAGGCGCAGAAGCAGTTCATAAAGAATAAAAAATATTGGTCGATATAGTGGTAATATGCTTTATCTAATAGGGCTCGGCATAGGGGAACGCGACATAACGCAGGCTGGAATTGAGGCAATAAAGAATTCCGAAGTAATAATTCTAGACGGATACACTGCATTCGTGGATCCAAAAAAGCTAGAATTTATCGGTTCAATCTCAAAAAGGGAGATACAGCGCGTGGGCAGGAGCGAGCTTGAGGAGGGGGTATCTAAAATAATCTCGGAAGCGAAGTTGAGGAACGTTTCGATAATAACTAATGGAGATCCGATGCTTGCCACAACACACAAAACCATAGTGGTGGAAGCAGTAAAACAGGGCCTGGAATTCAAGGTGATACATTCAACAAGCATATTTTCGGTGGCTATAGCAGAAAGCGGGCTGGACTTTTACAGGTTCGGCCCTATCTGTACCGTACCGAGATGGTCCGAACACTACAAACCCGTTTCCTTCTACGAAACAGTATCCGCAAACGTTTCTGGGAACAGGCACAGCATGATACTGCTCGACTACGACAATGAAAAGGGCATGTCTATAAGGATTGAGGAAGCAATAGCAATAATGTCAAAGGCCGAGGAGCATTACAAGCTTGGCGTCTTCGCCAAAGACAGGGAAATAATGGCTCTGTGCGACGTTGGCACAGGAAAGCAGAAAATCGTATTCAAAAAAATTGCTGATATCAAAACGGATGCGGATTATAGGATGGCCACCCTCATAATGCCGGCAAAGCTCAGCGAAATAGAAACAGAATATATCAAACAGGTAAGCATGGTGTAAATTTGGCATTGGAGATAGTTTACGACAAGCACAAAAAGGCAATATACTGCAAGGACCAATCTACAATAGATACACTAAGGTCCGGGAACATAGGCACCATGTCCAACGGAACGCTAAAACTGGCTCCCGAAGAGGCTCTTTACGTATTGGACGTCAGGAAGGCAGTGTGCAAATCGTCTGATTCAGACGACGAGATAACTTTTAACGGTCTTGCATCGTATTTTTCAAAAAATAAGAAGTTCATGGCCAGGTACTTCACGTACAAAGATTGGCGCGACAGAGGTTTAATGATCAGAAGCCCAAAGGAGGAGCACGTTGCCACGAAGAACGCGCAAATGCAGATTAAGCGTTATCCTTCTTCTTCGATAAACATATCAAAATACTCGATGAACGGCGTATTTTTCGAGGACGATCTTACGTCGGTTGTAGACGATCCGGAGATGGGAAAGCAGATATACGAGCAGTATTGGTTCGGCCAGTATGGGACATACAAGCTAAGCAATCATGGAACGCTGAACAAGTTCGACCTTTACGAAACCCTATTTCTGGTAGAATCTGGCTCTCTAAAGATAGAAGGCTATCCGTTCAATGAAATATTGAAGATAGCTTCCAAAGTCAGGCCAGATGCCCAAAAGCTCTACGAAGTCTACAAGGATTGGAGATCCAGAGGCTATGTAATAAAATCCGGATTCAAGTTCGGCACGCATTTCAGGGTCTATTTTCCCGGGGCAAAGCCCATAAAGGACGATCCATCATGGATCCATTCAAAGCACGTGCTGCACGTATTCCCAAGGGATTCAAAACTTTTGACATCTGAATGGGCAAGGGTAATAAGGGTGGCACATTCTGTGAAGAAAACCTTCATACTTGGAATACCCGGAAAAACAAGGCAGAAAAAGGTGAACATGGATTTTATACTCTACCACAGAAAGCACGACGGGATAGAAATTCCAGGAAAAGACGCGCCGCACTTCGGCATGCTTTCACTCGGCGAGAACGAATATATAGGCGGAAGCGAGCTTTCAGCCATGATAAATGAGGCCAACAGCGAACACATGGAGCTGATAATAGCAATAGCCGACAGGGAAACTGCTGTTACATACTACCGCGTGAAAAAAATAGAGCTGCCCACCAGCGAATACGAATATTACGAGATAGACTGGATGCAGCCATAGCAGTACAAAAAATTTTTATATCTGCCGTTCGTTAGTAATCTGTGATTGGACGACCACGTACATAAAAAGTGCAGTCCAGATAAAAATGGACATAGACGAAAAGGTCGAATTCTATCTTTCCGAGGATGGCTCTTCGGTAAAATCGCTTCTAAGAAAGCTTGACAGAAGTATGGCAGAGATTCCCATATATGCTAATAGGGGATTCGTAAGCGGGATCAAAGTTGGATTCTGTTCTGACGAACGAATGTTCGGAAAAATATTCAGGGTTGAAACCAACATAGAAAGAAACAACATCCAGTTGGGCCCATACATAGTAAAAAACCCAATATCAATGCTCGAAATGTTTAATTCAAAATCATACGGCAGCGAGATAACATATATGCTTAAAGAGGAAAAGGAGAATATGGACCCGAGTCTGTTCCTCATCCCTAGCAAAATAGTAATAACTAGCGGTCCAGATAGTATAGGCCCAAAATTTACCATAATGGCAAAGGAGGATCCGACGATGCGCCTTAGCAAAGGCGTGCAATAATGGGAGCGGGCCCAGAGGGATTTGGACCCTCGACCTACTGGTTAAGAGCCAGCCGCTCTACCAAACTGAGCTATGGGCCCACAAATAACGCATCCTCTTTTTGTTTGCATATTATAAAGCTTTTTCTATCATCGCTCCGAGCTTCTTGGAATGCTTCTGGTCGCATGCAACTATTGCAATCCTGCGCTTCTGCAACACCTCTGTCAATATTTTGAATATGTCTGAAATGTCATTAAGGTTGCCTATCTCCTTCTTGTCCTTGGACAATACTTTTATCCTGTCCTCGTTGCCCTTCAAGTGGTGTATCTCCGCAATGTATTCGCTTTCGTCAAGCCCGGCCTTTTGTGCTATCTCTCCAAGCTCTTCTTCGGTGATGTCGCTATGTAGGTTTGGATTGTAGTAAGCCCTTTTGAACAGTTTCCTATCAATAACCCTTTCTATGAGCGCGGATGAGTCCTCAATACCCTTCAGTTCTGTCATTGCTTCCTGGTCGTTGCGGTACATAAAAGCTTTTGGATCCAAATCCCCAGATTCCAAAGCAATCCTCAGTGCCTTCCTGTACATCGCATTTGCTGTGAGAACTGCGTGGTGCAGGTATACTGAAGAATACATATAATATCTTGCTATGAAAAACGATTCGACTGCGTCAACGCCGCTGGCATAGGCCGCAGGCTCGTCCATGTAAAGCGTAAGAAGATTCCTGACCCTGTAATAATCTATCATCCCATAAGCCACTCCGGTGTAATAGGCGTCGCGTATCAGGTAATCAACCCTGTCGCTCCCCAAGGGCCCGGTAACTATTTTGCCCTTGCCTATACCGTCAAAATACTTTAATATCTCCTTTTTTGACATCCCGTAATCCTCTACATTATCGAGTATGCCGCTCTTCTCCAGTATGCGTTTTCCAGCCTCTTCATGCATTATCTTTATATACGGATAGAGCGGTCTTTCCGATTCGTGTGACAACGGCATGTGGCCTATATCATGCAGCAGCCCTGCCACGCAAAGCTCCCTGTCTTCCGAGCCCAAGACTCTTGAGGAAATGTCCTTGGTAACGTTCCACGTTCCCAAAGAATGTTCAAACCTGGTGTGGTGTGCACCTGGAAATACAAGGTAAGAAAATCCCAGCTGTTTGACATACCTGAGCCTTTGGAATTCCGGGGCTTCTATTATCCTTGCAACTGCATCATCAATCTGCAAATCTCCGGAAACTGGATCCCTTATATAAAAGTGCTTTTTGCGTTTTCCAGGCATACCACAACCTATTTTCTCTCGTGCAATTTCAATGCAAATATGCCAATAGACACCAGTACTATTATGGATATATCGAGTGTCGTGCAATATATGCATATCTTGCCTATCAGGTACTGCGCGCTGAAAGAATACACGACCGCAAGGATTCCTGCCATGTACCATATCGGAGCCAAGAACTCGCTCGCCGCATTTCTTTTGGCAAATATGAAAAGCAGCACAACAGACCATATAAGCCCCAACAATGCCAGCGGTACCCCAAAGACGCTAGAATAGCCGCTAGTAAGAACAGTGGCACAATCTATTATTCCAGTGTTTGGACATGCAAGCACTCCAGGGTAAAAATGCTCTACGCTGAGGTAAGCGCTATCTACGAGAGCCACAAACGCAAATATAAGAAATACCAATGTACTAATCTTTATGCTATCACCGCTGTAAATTGTAAATGCAGGAAAGTATTAATAAAACGAAGCATAATAAAACTATTTCAAGTTTTACTTTAACCTTTATAAATGAGAGCATGATTAACCTTAACCTTTTCAACCCTACTAATGTGGGTTTTATAACTGCGATAATACTCTCATACCTATTGGGCATAATCCACGGGATAACCCCTGACGAGCATACGTGGCCGATAACTTTTTCGTATGCCGTTGGAAGCTATAGCAGCAAGGAGGGAATGAAAGCGGGGATGATATTCTCTTCCGGATTCACGCTGCAGCGCGCCCTCGTTTCCGAGCTTGCATATTTCGCTCTTGTGGGAATCCTTACTACATCATTTATCTTCGGGATAACCTACATGTTTGTCGGACTGGCAATGCTGCTTGCCGGGCTCTACATAAAGGAGAGGGGCGTGTACCTCCACTGGCACTGGATTGAGAAAAAGTTGGGCGTCATGGTTCATCTTCACAAACCAAAAAGCCATGATCAGGAACTAGAATTCGAGCATAAAAAGAACCCGCTGACTTCTGACGATGAAGGCATAGGCCTAAAGAAGGTTCCATCGAAGATGGCGTTCCTTCACGGCCTCATAGCGGGCTTCGGCTTCGGCGCTTTCGCCCTTATAATATACACTGTCCTTTCACCTTCCATGCCGAGCCCATGGCTAGGGTGGGTTCCTGGCGCACTTTTCGGCCTTGGGACGATGACAATGCAAATAATATTCGGGGCAGCGTTCGGAAAATGGATAACTAAGGTAAAGAAACTTACGAAAAAGGGGATAGCCTTCCTTGCAAGAAGCATAAGCTCCGACGTACTGCTGTACGGCGGAATAACGTTTGTGGTAGCCGGAATACTGGTAGAAATATTTCCAAACATACTGCAATACGGAATTATAACCCCGCTGAAGATCCACAATCTGCACGATTTAGGCATAGGGTTTTTCATAGTGATAGCTGTGGTCGTAATAATAGGTGCGGTATCGTACAAGCTTTCCGTGAGGAAGGCGATAAAACTTGGGTATACCTATCAATAAAGCGTTCAATAAATGCTCCTTATGTTTCTGTGGCTTATCCTTTTCGGCATTCTGCCAGCGATCTTTATTTTTTCTCCGCAGTATTGGCATTCGTTTTTCTCAGACAATCTGTTGTCCAGTATATCGAAACCAAGCCTTTCTATCACCATGCGGCCGCATGAAGGGCAGAAAGTGCTTTCCCTCAAGTTCCCAGGCACATTGCCTATGTAAACATATTTCAATCCTGCCTTCTTCGCTATTTTATAATGTTTTTCCAAAGTTGACAGGGGAGTGCTGCTTAGGTAATCCATTTTGTAGTCTGGATGGAATCTGGTAAAATGCACTGGAACATCGTTTCCAAGATTCGAGGCAATCCACGTACACAGCTCGGCGCAGGCATTCTCATCATCTCCTACTTCGGGTATCACCAGATCCGTTATCTCAACATGTATTCCGGCGTTTTTCAGCGCTATCAATGCCTCTTTTATCGGTTCCGGAGAATAGAGCGCCATATACTTATTGGCAAATACCCTTTCCCCATTTCCCTTGAAATCCACCACAACAGCATCTATGCTGCCCTTCATCAATTCTACGGCTTCCTTGGTCATGTAGCCGTTGCTTACGAATACAGTATACAATCCTGCCTTGTGCGCGATTTTTGCAACGTCGAGCGCATATTCTATGAATATTGTCGGCTCGTTGTAAGTAAATGCTATTCCGTCAGCTCCGTTGCGCACTGCCATATCGACCAGTTCCTCAGGCCCAACGTATGTTCCCTCTATATCCTTCTCTTTCGATATGTTGTGGTTCTGGCAGAAAAGGCATCCGAAATTGCATGACGATGTTCCCACTCCCAAAACAGTTGTGCCTGGCATGAAGTGGTTGAATGGCTTCTTCTCTATCGGGTCTATCTGTATCGCGTCAAGCACTCCATAATTCGCAAGGAAAAGCTTGCTGCCTAGGTTCTTCCTTACATAGCAAAAGCCGTGCCCTCCTTCAGGAATCAAGCACCTCCTCGAGCAGGCATTGCACCTGACCTTGCCGCCAGCGGCTTCCCACAAAACTGCGTCCTTAAGCATAATGCTCCAATATATAATGCCAGCAGAAATACTTATTTCTTTCAGGCTACTCGCTCGGCTATAGCTTTAAACTCTTCGAATACCGTTTCGTCCTCCAAAACCGGTATCTTTCCCTCATCCTCAAGCTTGGATATCCTTTTGTTGAGGCTTATCTTTCCTATTACTTCGGTATCAAGCGCCTTGGCCACATACTCCGCCTGTTCTGTCGTTCCGTCTGACATGTTTTCCACAACGCCCAGGACTGCTTTTCCTAGCCTTTTGGCCATGAGCCCAGAGCGCACGGAATTCACTGCGGCTATTCTTGCTGGAGTGGTAACTAGCACGAAACCCTTCATGTCAAGGAGCTGCATTATCGAAAGCGGCGCATCTGATGTTCCTGGAGGCAGGTCTATTATCAAATAGTCGAGCTGTCCCCAGTCCGTGTTCTCAAAAAAGTCGCCGAGCATTTTAGCTATAAGGGCCCCCCTCCATATTATCGGCTTTTTTGCATCGTCAACTATCATTGCGGTGGAAGCCACCTTTATGCCCTGCCTCTCAAGCGGCTTTAGCGGGAAATGGCTTATGTCCATGCGGTCCTCTATTCCCATGAACATTGGCACGTTCGGGCAGTCTATGTCGGCGTCAAGCAGCCCTACTCTTTTTCCCATTTTTGCAAGCGCAATAGCAAGGTTCACAGCCACAGTAGTCTTTCCGACCCCTCCTTTGGCGCTGTAAACTCCTATCTTGTTCTTTATGCCTGCAAGCTTGGCCTTTACTTCCTGCTTCTGCCTTATTACCCCTGCAAAAGAGGGGTGCACATGCTGGGCTTGTTCTTCCGCCATTTTATCGCAGTATTTATGCTGGAAGCCTTTTTTATAGCTTATCTGAGCCAAAGAGGGAACCAGCTACAATAGCGGCACTTGGGGCAAAGGTTAAATAAGCTTTTTATAAAAATAAACATAAACTCAGGTGTTCTAATGAAGATAAGCGATCTAAAGGCAGGCACGGGAAACGTTAACATTACAGCCACGATAGTACAAAAGGAAGAACCTAGGGAGGTTGTCAATAAGTTTGGCAAGAGGCTAATGGTTGCAAACATAACGCTCAAGGATGACAGCGGAACGATAAACATGTCCCTTTGGGGCAATGATATAAACTCTGTCAAAGTAGGAGACAAGGTAGAGCTTTCAAACTGCTATGTCAACGAATTCCGCGGCACGCCGCAGCTTTCAACTGGCAAGTTCGGAAAGATACAGGTTCTAGGCGGATCAAGCGGCAAGGACGAAGAAGAATCCCTTGACGACGCACTGGACGAGCCGGATGCCTTGGATGTGTAAGCGTTCCCTCATTCTTTTCTGACTCTCTTTTTGGTGCGCTTTGCACCTCTTCTTGTTCTTTTTGACAGGTTTTCAGTCCAATACCTGAAGCTGTAAAGAAGAGTAGCTCCGCCAAGCAGAACGCCGAACCACAGCGTTGCAAACCTTGTCATTATCGTTAATGCAGACGAAGTCGCAAAGGTGGTATTGAAAATGGTTCCTATCAGCGCAACCAGGGATCCGTCAGTAACTCCTATGTTCCCAGGTATGCCAGTTATCATGCCGAAAACGTTGCTGGAGGACTCTATGAAAGCACTGGCAACTACGTGCGGGGCAAGGCCTATGGAAAGAAGTGCAAAGAACAGGGCCATGGCGTTCAGAAATGCTGCAGGTATCGTCACTGCGAGCGAGACCAGGTATGTCTTCGGCGTGTTAAGCACGCTCTGCGAAGCGAAATATTCGTCCCCGTAAAGCGTGAATGTTTCAATGAACCTTCTTTTCTTGAAAATCTTTTTCATGAAATTGTAGAACCAGTCGTTCAGTATGAAAAGATACGGCAGCATCAGCACCATGTCTATTGCGAGAACGTAGATTACGAACTGGTCGAAGTATATCGCAGAAACAAGCGCCAATATTCCAACACCTAGAAAATCCGTAAATATGTCTATTGTAACTACTGGCAGTATGTTGGACGCTTTTATGTTTGTTATCCTGCTTAGCGTATAAGCAACAAGCACCCTGCCAAGCTTGCCTGGCGTTATGTTCATTGAATATTGCGAAAGGTATACTATGAAATTCTTCTTGAGCGGAACCTTGAGCTTGAGCTGTTTTGTGTAATAAAGCCATTTGATGAACCTGAGGAGGTATCCCGCGAACACCGCAGCGAAAGCGAGAAAGTAATAGAACGGATTTGCGTTTTCCATCGTTTTTATGACATTTCCTATGCCTCCAAGCAAGGCTATGACGAAGAAAACGATAAAGCTGGCAACAAACCCGAGCCCGACAAAAAGGGAGACGCGCTTTATGAGCTTGAGGTACTCCTCCCTGTTGAGCTCATTGACATTTGTTATAGTATACCAAATGGAGCTTTTCTTCTTTTTGCTAGCCATCTTATGTCCCTAGTGCTTTTCCGAATGCTTCTTCGTATCTTTTCGCTATGAGGTCCCAATCGTGCTCCTTCTTTATTACGTTTTCCCTGCATCCGAGCGCGAGTTTCCTGTAATGCCCTATGTCGGAAGACACCTTCATTATTGCATTCGCAATGCTTTTTGCATCCTTAATCTTAATATATTCGCCGTAATTCTGCAGCGCTTCCGGTATTCCTCCTATTTCGGTCGCAATTGTCGGGGTCCCGCATGACAGTGCTTCAAGCATCGCCATTCCTGCCGGCTCATAGAGGGAGGGGAATACGAACATGTCCGCTGCATTATAATAATATGGCAGGTCTTCTTCTCCTATCCCGTTCGATATCTTGACTCTACTACGAATCCCAAGGCTTTTTGCCAATTCCATGAGCTTGGTTTCCATCGGGCCCCTGCCTATTATGAACAAGTTGGCGGGTTTACCTATCTTATTCAATTCTGCTACGGCACGTATCAGGTAAGAGTGCCCTTTCTGCCTTGTCAGCCTGCCATTTGATATTAGCAAAATCCCATCGTTCTCAAATCCCATGGAATCCCTTGTTTTTGCAACCATGCCGCTGTCCATGTCCGGCATGAACGACTTGTAATCTATGCCATTGAATATTACGTGCGATTTTTCCCTGAGCTTTTCAGGAACCGTGGTTTCCATTGCGTTTTTCGAAACTGCAGTTATCACGTCTGCCCTTTTCATTATCTTCCGCCCCCAAAAAATATCATATGCCAATCCCCCAAAATCCGTTATCGGGTCAATCCCCTTCGGGAGCGAGTTGTGTATTGTCAATGCGAGCTTTCCCGAAGTCTTATTTTTTATTGTGTTTATTGTGCCGCTAAAATACTGATATCTGTTGTTTATATGGTATATATCCGCAGCTGTTTTTTCTATTGCTGCGTTTAACCCGTCCATGGATGCCAGCGGAAGCGGAAGGTGGGGAAGCGAACGCTGCGCAGTCTTAAGCCTTAATATTTTTATGCCTTCAACCGTTGTCTCTCCAGGTTCGCTGCCTACCGAAGAGGTTATTACGGTAATATTATTCCTTTTTGATAAGCGCTTGTATATTTCCAGCAGAACCTTTTCAGTCCCGCCAAAATACGGGTAAAAATACGGATTTAATACGCATATTTCCATCATAACCAACTATCGGACCCGTATGAAACGGTTTCATATCAATATTTATATACTGTTTCTGCAAATTAAAAGCCGAGGCAAATGGCTGGCTCAAGGAAGCCCCTGCCAAGGCATGATAGCTTTGGCAAGAGCAAAAATATAATAGTGTTGCTTCTCGATACGCTCAGGGCCAGCGATGCTTATGACAATCCTTCCCTTAAAAACATAAACTACCTTTCTGCACACGGAACCAGTTTTGAGAACGCAGTCTCTCCCGCGACTTGGACTGCTCCAGCACATGCGTCCATATTTACATCCAGGTTTTCTTCAAAGATAAAGCAGGCGTCGCATAATTTCCTTTCGGATTCTTCTATAGATCCGTGGATAGTAAAGATAAAGTTCCTGCCAAACAACGCAGTCACGCTTGCGTCAAAGCTGCATAACCAAGGGTACTATTCGGTCTTGTTCTCAAACAATCCGTTCCTGACCAGCAATACCAACCTTGCCATAGGGTTCGACAGGGTCTACGACCTTTGGATGAACTCCAACATAAAGTATAACCCGAAGAAGGCAAAGCTCCTTTCGAATTTCATAAGGGGCGAGGCAATGCGCAAAGCTCTTTTCAAGACTGCGCTCAGCCTTTCCAATTTTATTCCGGATTCGCTTCTAAACCGCCTGTACTTGAACCTCAGGGTTAAGATGGCCGCAGGAGTTGCAAATGCCGATGGTACATATCGCATGGATCGCGGCGCGCTAGATACAAACAACGCGCTCAAGGCATACCTGGAAAAGGAATACAACTACAAGCCACAGTTCATGTTCATAAACTGCATAGAGGCGCACGAAAACTATCCTGTAAGGGATAGCAGCATAATACAAGACAAATGGCTCTATCTCAGCGGAATACTCGAGATGAGCAACGACATAACAAAGAAGTTCCATGAAGGATATATGAGAAGGCTTTCGTACTTGGACCGGCAGATGGGGGAATCTTTGCGGATTCTCAGGGACAACGGAATGCTCGACGATGCGAGCGTTATAGTTACTTCGGACCATGGGCAATTCTTCGGAGAGCACGGCCTGCTTTATCATTCCCTATATCCATACAAGGAGGTCAACAATGTGCCGTTGATAATATCCAAATTTGAAAATGGCAAGCCAGTTTCTGATGGAAGCAGCATAAGCGATCCGACAAGCCTGATAGACATGCACGGGATGATTCTTTCAATGGCGGGTTCTAATGGCGCTTACAGGAAAAACCAAGTCATAAGCGAGCACAATGGCATAAGCGAAGGCTGGGATGGGATGCTGCTTTCCGCGCTGCGCCGACGTTCAGAATATGCCGCACGGATATACAAGGCGAAGCTATCGTACAATACTAAGGCCTATTCTATAATAAGCAATAGCTACAAGCTGGTGCATTTCTACGGAAAACGGCCAAGCGAGCTGTATCGCATGGATGACATCGAAGAAAAAGAAAATGTCATAGCCTCAAACAGGTCGGTAGCCAAGCGCTTGAGCGCAATGTACCGATATGGGAAATCGGCTCTTTAAGCCCCTGTAATCCCATTTATCGTCTTTACGAACCTCTGGCTGCACACGCTTGCTGGCTTGTTTCCATCAATGTTGCATATCTGCGCAGTGAAAACGTTGGCCTCTCCCATTATCGCTTGTGTTACTGGGCTGTTGGGATTTGTCTTAAGGAACGAAAGTATCTGGTTCCAGTTATATGGGTTTATTATCGCAGGGCTGACTTCTGCGCCTATCTGTATGGTCTTGTTTCCGAAATCTATGAATGGAACGGCATCCCTTTCATCTGATGGAACTGCAGAGTTGTTGGAATCGAACCTTGAAAATATCACTCCTTCTTCATTTGTCATATTCTGTAGCGGCTTGTAAGTGTTCGTCAGCGTTTCAACTCCCTGGAAGTCCACATAACTGCTTGAATAGCTTGAATTGTAGAATGTGAACGTGGCTGTGTTTGGCTCGTAGTCAGTAGCGCTGGAAGTCATGTAATGAAGCTGAGAGAAGTTTCCGAATCTCATTAGGGCAATTATCATTCCCCACCTTGTTATAGCGCAGAACGGGCAGTAATCAGCGCCTACGTACAGCATTTCAGGCATTCCGTCTGAGGTAAGGCTTATGTTGCTTCCTGATGGGACCGGGTAACCAGTAGCGGCTCCAATCCCTATATTGCCGGCTAGGGTCATATTTGTAGCTACGTCGTAGAGCTGTGAAAGATACGAGCCGCTTACTGCAACGTTGTCGAACTTTATGTCGGCTTTGCCTGCGCTGCCCGCAGAATTCTCATACAGTGCCACTACCGCTACTATGACTATCACTATGCCCATTATGGCATAAACCTGTTTCCTGCTCAAATTAACTTTTGCCACATAATCACTTTTCTACTGCCAACGGAGGCAATATCTTCTTCGCAATTGCATTTAACGCCTTATTTATATAATCCCTATGCCTGTATATGATGTAAGCGACTACAATGCTGAGCGCCGCTCCGGCGATTACGTCAGTAAGATAATGCAATCCTAGGTATATCCTTCCGAACAGTATGAGCACCAGCCATACCACATACAATACCCTTACATACTTATAATTTTTAAGGAATATCGTTAGCCCTGTCAGAACTCCGGCATGGTTGCTGGGGAAGGAAAAGCTGCTTTGGCACGATATGTAGTTTATGTGCAATACGTCAGTCAAATACGGGACGTTGCATGGCCTCGGCTCCTTTGTTATTATCTTTATTGCATCCGATACTACGTAAAGAAGTATGCCCGCAACGACAAAGGAATATACGTTCATGTCCTTTTTTAGCAAAAGATATATTACAAGAACTGGCAGCACTATAAAGAACGATTTGGCCAGGTATGCCATAACTACGTTAAGGTACGGGTTTGCGAGTGCCTTGGCTGCCTCAAAGGCCCATATGTTTATGCCTATCTTATAAGCTTCTATAGTGAAAAGCAAGCAATCACTTCGGAGTTTTATGCATACCTATTTTTTGCCAAAGAATTTAAAGCGTGAGCCCCTTCCTGTTGAAAAATTCATTATAATACAATATTCCAGATATCGTCTTTTTATCAACTATCCTGTTCGATTTTACCATTGCGTAAACATCTGAAAACTTTACCTCCTCAACTTCTAGCATTTCGCCCATGTCTGTTTTTTCATGTTTTGTAAGGCGCGTTGCCAAATAAGTATAAGACATCGTAGTAAGCAATCCCGGAGATGCGTACGCTTTGTAAAGCAGCTTCATATTTTGCGCCCTGTATCCTGTTTCTTCATAAAGCTCCTTTTTTGCCGCTTCCTTTGGCGTTTCTCCCTTTTCAACGTGCCCGGCTGGAAGCTCAAGGATCCATTTCCCTATGGGCGCCCTGTAATGCTTTTCAAGTACTATTGTCTTTTCATCGACAAATGCCAGAATAACTACAACGTCTTTCTCGACTACCCTGCAACGCTCCTTCTCCTCTGTCTTATCTTTAAAGGTTTCCAGCGTTAATATCTTGTTTTTGTAAACAGTTCGCATACTTATGGTTAGCATAAAACATTTATAGGAGTTGCGAGAAAACAAATATGCGCGGGGTTGTGGCGTAACTTGGCAGCGCAGCAGGCTCCAGATGTTTAACTTGAAATGAGCCCAAAAGGCAATGATGATGATCTGGAAAGCAGACTAAATATGAAGTAACCTGCTGGTCCGGGTTCAAATCCCGGCAACCCCAAAGCACACGATGATTTACATAAACACATGAAAGGTAAGCCATACGGTGTGCTTGAAATTTGAGTCTCTGAAAATGTTGGCAAGATAGGGTATGCATCGGCTTTGCCATGGTGTAAAGAAGGCAGGAACTTTATCTCACTATCACCTGCCATAAAAGTTTCTCTATAAACAACACTCCTTATCTCCAAAGGATACGGCTAGGATGAACGGAGTATTACGGACCGTGGGGCTTTGTATGTTCTCTTGGCCCAGCTTCTGTAACTCTGATACATGCTATGTCTGATCCGTAAAGGTCTTTGGAGCTGGCAAATGCCCTGGCCCTGCTTCCTCCGCATATCTCCTTAAACTTACACGAGCCGCACTCTCCATGGAAACCTCTTGACCGTATACTTACAAGCCTTGCATCGTTCCTGTATACTTCAACTAAGTTTTTCGATTTTATGTTTCCCAGGGCCACAGGCGTGAATCCGCCGGGGCTTATCGTTCCGTCGTGCGATACAAAGATTATGCCGTCTCCATCAAGGGTGCCGCTTTGTGATATCGTAGGCTTAATTGTTGGTTCGTCGAACTCCGATATAAGCTCCTCGCGCATTATCAGGTAGTCCTCACTGCTCCAATATGCGTCCTGCGATGCGCGTAGTTTAGCTACACGCCTTATGAAAGGCCCCTCCACGACCCTTATTACGATCCCGTACTGTGAGGCATCATAAAGGAAATTGCACACGCTTTCATATTCTGCAGCCGAGATGTCCTCAACCTCGGCTCCGCGACCTGTATTTATCAGGAAAAACACCTCCCAAACTCTTACGTTCTCGTGCTTGAGCAGTGCAAATATCCTTGGCAATTCCGTTATATTGCTTTTCATAACGGTTGTATTAATCTGGATTCCCAAGTTTATGCTCTTTGCATACCTTATTGTATCCATGGTCTTGTCAAATGTACCTGCCTTTCGCCTTATTGCGTCATGCTTCCAGCTGTATGAGCTGTCTAGGCTGAGTGAAATAGATACGACCCCGCTGGATTTGATCCTATCAAGTACATTAGGTGTAAGGTCCTCCGATACTGCAGGAGCAACTGCAGAAGCTACGCCCTTGTTCTTAGCGTATTCAAGTAACTCAAAAAGGTCCTTGCGCCTAAGCGGGTCGCCTCCAGTAAATACAATCACTGGCGCAGGTTTTCCAAAACTGGAAATCACATCTATTAAGGCTTTTCCCTCGGAAGTGCTAAGCTCGCCTGGCAGCGGATTGCCAATGGCTTCCGCTCTGCAATGCACGCAATTAAGCGGGCATGCTTTGGTCGTCTCCCAAAACACCAGGATAGGTTTATTGTCAAACGGCATCGATATCGCTCGGTACAAATTTCTAAATGTTACATGAGCACGGCAACAACAGTAATTAATATCATTATGCACAAGTTTGCGTAAGATATAGCCGTGCTTTTCCTGCGCACTTTCTGCAAGCCCTCCAAATTTCCTTCCTTTGCAAATTTCGCTATCATTCTGCCATAATGCTTCCCGGGTCCATACAACGAAACGATAAGCGCAGCAGTGAGCACCACCATCGTGGCCACCAGTCCAAAGCCGTATGGTGACTTATATGCAGAAGGTGAAAGGTACCAAAACGCGTTTATTAGGCCCGTTATTACGAGCGTAGCAAGCAGCATCCAGGTTATCCTTGCAAACCTCTTCGATATCACAGCCACGAAGGTCGTCCTCTGTGCCTCGTCTTTTATTGCATCTTTAGACCCTGGAACTAGGACCAGCCACATGAAGAAAGAACCGCCTATGAATAACATCGCGCTGAAAAGGTGCAACCAGAGGAAGAAATATTTCAATACAGTCAGCGCAAGCATTGCATCGTTTAATAAATAAAACTTACTGAATAATAATCTTGCTTCTTACATCGAATGGAAAGGAAAAACGTTAAAAACCCGTGCGCGCCTTACCGAAAGGTGCATGAATGAAAGGATTTACTGGATTAATAATGGCTCATTCCGTGGTATTGTCAATAAACTCGGTTGTTTCTATTGAGTGTCGCATTCGATTGGCGGGTGAATGGTAACCATCAGGCCTTAAAACGAGTACAGAAACCGGCAATCCCTACCACAATACCTTCTGCTAGCAAGATAATAAACGTAAGTTGGTCCATCAGAAGCATCATTATACGCTAATTTTTCTGATTACAAAGAAAAAGCGTTTGAGAATGCAACTACATTGAATCATGCGCCAAGGCAAAAGTTAAAAAATAGCAAAAGCTACATTATTATTTAAGAAAGATGATGAAGATGTCCCTGCGGAGTTTAGTAAGGAGCCAATGGTGGTGGGCTGTTGTGCTTGTGCTGTGGGTGCTAGCATTGTTTGGGATATTTCCTGGGGATATAACTGGTGTAAATATAATGGTAGCATTCCCTGCAACAATTCTAGTTGCTACGGCGAAGGCAGTGGAGTATTTAACACGGCCTGACCAAACTGCTCGGCAGGCTCCAAAAATGCATAAAAATATTAAATAAATAGCCTTAAAGCGTCAATCAAACAATGCGCATATAACTTCCGTGATTTTTTGGACTACCACAAAGTAAAAATTGTTGTTACTGACCTCGATGGAACGCTTGCGCCTAGCAAAGCCCAGATGGACGACGAAATGTCAAAAATAATCTGCGGGCTTCTTTCAACAAAGGCCATGGCAGTAGTCGGAGGAGGTTTCTATTCCCAGTTCCAGAAGCAGCTCATAGGAGCTCTTAAATGCCCAGCAGAAAACCTCAGCATGCTCTACCTATTTCCCACCAACGCAACTGCATTCTATAAGTTCTCGGGTTCCGAATGGCAAAAGGTTTATTCCGAAGACCTTTCGGAAGAGCAGAAAAGGCTCGTTTATTCAGCTTTTCCCAAAGCGCTCGAACTTGCAGGTTTTAAAAATCCCGAAAAGCTCTACGGCAACCAGCTTGAGGACCGCGGCACGCAGATAACATTCTCGGCTCTTGGGCAGGAAGCACCATTGGAGCTTAAATCGGCATGGGATCCTGACCAGAAGAAGCGCATGGCCATAAAACAGCAGCTTGATAAATTGCTCAACGGCTTTGAAATAAGGCTCGGAGGTACAACTTCAA
Source organism: Microcaldota archaeon (assembly GCA_027339055.1). Lineage (GTDB taxonomy): Archaea > Micrarchaeota > Micrarchaeia > Micrarchaeales > Micrarchaeaceae > Micrarchaeum_A. The sequence continues at coordinate 72,550 of DAHWRK010000002.1, forward strand.
TAGACATAACAAAAGCAGGAATAGACAAGGCCTATGCAATAAGCAAAATTACAGAAATATTCGGGTATTCCAAGCAGGAAATGGTGTTCATAGGCGATGCGCTGTACGAAGGCGGAAACGACTACGCGGTCAAGCTTGCAGGGGTAGAAAGCATATTGACTTCAGGTCCTGAAGAGACAAAGTCACTGCTTAGGGGTATAATCCGCTCAAGCCAGCCATGAGTTCATCCCAAACGGGCCATCACATTCTTTAAGCGCCAACAGTTGCAGTTTCAGCAGACTCTCTTCTCATCATGAGTCAGAAATACCTCGTATCATCACAAACGTGCAATCATTTTCTTTGGTCCAAAGGAACGTATGGTATGTCAAGCTGTCCGTTATAATAGTCCAAAGGCCTTATCAGCCTGTTGTCCTGCCAGTACTCAAGCATATGCGCGCACCACCCTGGAGACCTGCTAGCTGCAAAAAGCGGGGTAAACAGCTCTTTTGGTATGCCTATGTAGGTGTACACCGGTCCGGAAAAGAAATCAACATTGGGCCATATCCCCTTCGTCTCTCCTAGCTTTTCAACCATCATCTTTTCGGCCCGCAGGGCTATTGCGGTAAGCGTTTGCACTTCCATCGTCGAGCCGTTCTGTATGTCCTCCAAATAGGTCTTTATTACCTTGGCCCTTGGGTCGTAAGCCTTGTAAACTCTGTGCCCGAAGCCCATTATCCTTTTCTTTCCTTCCAACGCCTCTTCGATGTATTTTTCGGTGTTGTCTGGATTGCCAATGGCTCTCATCATGTCAAGGGCTTTTTCGTCGGCTCCTCCATGCAACGGCCCTTTCAATGCGCATATGCCCGCAGTAATTGCGGAGTATATATCAGCTAGTGTTGATCCCGCAACGATTGTGCAAAACGTGGATGCGTTGGAGCTGTGCTCTGCATGAAGCAACATCATTACGTCAAGCATCTTGGCTACTTTGTCCTCTGCCTTTTTGCCTGTCATCATGTACAGTATATTCTGCGCAACTCCTAAGGATTGGTCCGGAGCCGCGTATTCCCTCCCAGATTTAAGCCGTCCCATTAATGCCACAATGCCGCATATCCTTCCTATTATCTCTGCGCTTTCCTCGAGTTTTTCTTCGGCGTCACTCTGATAGACTTTCTTCGCCGCAAATGCTGGCAAGGAAGAAACTGCAGACCGTAGCACATCCATAGGTAGCATGTTCGTGCTCAAAGTTTTTACCAACCCGATTATTCCGCTGTCAAGGTTCATGTATGATACGAGCTTCATAATGAATTCCGAAAGCGCTTTGGCATTCGGCAGGGAACCATAAAGTATGAGATACGAAACCTCCTCAAAAGATGAATTTTTTGCCAGGCTTTCTATAGAATAGCCCCTATACCAAAGCCTTCCCTTTGAACCGTCAACCTTGCATATTTTTGTTTCTGTAAAATAGACTCCTTCAAGCCCTTTGATTATTGTAGGAGTTGCATTATCTGCCATTTAAACACCAATAGCTAATAGATGGCAAATTTAATAGTGCTTTTTGGTTTGGGTTAACCTTGCAAATATTGGAGGCCAATCAAAGCAGCATCACATAACACGTTATAAATTTTCCCAGATATTTAAAAATCGGTGTTTGAATGGATGGTAAAGGAAACGAATCTTTTGTTGCTAAAATAAGCCTTGATTCTGGAAAAGAAGTAGAGTACTATTCGCTTCCTGCCCTGCAAAAAAGCGGTCTCGGAAGTATATTGCGCCTGCCCTTTTCGATTAGGGTTGTGCTGGAATCGCTGCTAAGGAATGTGGACAACACCAGCATAACTATGGATGATGTCAAGGCACTTTTGGGCTGGGATGCCAAAAATCCCTCGGATAGGGATGTGCCATTCAAGGTTTCAAGAATATTAATGCAAGACTTCACCGGAGTGCCTGCGGTGGTCGATCTTGCGGCTATGCGCCAGTTCGTCGTTGACAAAGGTATGGCTCCGGAAACTATACAGCCCACAATAAATGTCGACCTGATAATAGACCATTCGGTGCAGGTTGATTCGTTCAATACTATACAGTCAATGGCGATAAACCAAGAGAAGGAGATAGAAAGGAACTCGGAGCGATACAAATTCCTGAAATGGTCAAGCTCGGCCTTCAAGGATTTCAAGGTTTTTCCGCCTTCTGCGGGCATATGCCACCAGGTGAATCTGGAATACCTGGCAACATGCGTCACGCTCGGGCAGTCAAATGGCAAATACGTTGCGCTCCCTGACACGCTTGTCGGAACAGATTCGCATACGACAATGATAAACGGTTTAGGGGTTGTAGGGTTCGGCGTAGGCGGCATAGAAGCGGAAGCAGCGCTTCTGAGCCAGCCGGTGTCATTTTCGACTCCAAAAGTGGTCGGGGTCAAGCTGACTGGCAGCCTTAGCGAAGGCGTAACTGCTACGGATTTTGCCCTAACGCTTACGAAAATACTCAGGGACCACGGGGTTGTAGGCATGTTCGTGGAATTTTTCGGGCAGGGGCTGAAGAACCTTTCGCTTCCAGACAGGGCAACGCTTTCTAACATGTGCCCGGAATACGGCGCCACGATAGCGATATTTCCTCCTGACGAAGAAACCCTTAGGTATATGAAGAGCACTGGAAGGAGCGGCGAGCAGGTCGAACTTGTAAGGAAATACTATATGGCCCAGGAATCTTTCGGAATCGACTACTCCAAGGTCGAATTCAGCGATGTGATAAACGTAGACCTCGGTACAATAATCCCGAGTGTTTCGGGCCCAAGCCAGCCCAAGCAGCAGATTCCGCTTGGCGAAATAAAAGATGAATTCACGAAGCTGTTCCTAAAAGAAAACGGGAGCCTTAAGGCGGAAGAAAAAATGAGCATGGAGGATTATACGCGCTGGTCTGAGGAAAGCGAGGCACCGGAGAACGGCGCAATAAAGGATGCAGTGATAAGCAATGACGGCATAAAACATGCAAAGATAAAATACGAGGACGGTCATGAAGAGATAATATCTGACGGGGACGTAGTGATATCTTCGATAACAAGTTGCACCAACACGAGCAATCCATCGGTTATGATAGCCGCCGGGCTTCTTGCAAGGAACGCCATAGCCAAAGGGCTGAAGGTAAACACGCGCAAGGTAAAGACAAGCTTCGGTCCGGGCTCAAGAGTTGTAACTGAATACATGAAAGCGGCAAACCTTATGGATCCGCTGGAAAAGCTCGGCTACGAGCTCGTAGGATATGGCTGCATAACCTGCATCGGAAATAGCGGGCCGTTGATAGAAGGCCAGAGCGATGCGATAAACAAGAATAATATAGCAGTAGCCTCAGTCCTCTCCGGCAACAGGAATTTCGAGGCCAGAATACACCGCGACGTGCGTGCCAACTATCTGATGTCTCCTCCGCTGCTGATAGCTTTCGGCATCGCAGGTACTGTGATGAAAGACCTGACAAGGGAGCCTCTGGGAAACGGATCAGACGGCAAGCCTGTTTTCCTGAAAGACATATGGCCAAGCAACGAAGAAATAGCGGAAACGGTACACAAGGCGATACGCGTTGACATGTTCAACAAGGAATACGGCGCCAATATCTACGATGTCAACCCCTACTGGAACAAGCTTGAGAGCCCAAAGGGCAAGGTGTACGAATGGGAGGACTCAAGCACATACATAAGGCTTCCTCCATTCTTCGAAAGCCTGGACAAGATGGAACCTTCGGTAAAAAGCATAGAGAATGCGTCAGTTCTTGCAGTTTTTGGCGATTCCATATCTACCGACCACATATCACCGGCAGGCGCAATAGGCACGGACAGCCCAGCAGGAAAATATCTTATCGAGCACGGGGTAAAGCCGCAGGATTTCAACACGTACGGCTCCAGAAGGGGAAACCACGAAGTGATGATGCGCGGCACATTCGCGAACAACAGGATAAAAAACATAATGATGAATGGAAAGGAGGGCGGATACACGATATATCTTCCTGAAAACCGGGAAATGCCGATATACGATGCAGCCATGAAATACATGGGAAGCGGCACGCCCACAGTAGTGCTTGCCCTAGGCGAATACGGCTCTGGAAGTTCAAGGGACTGGGCTGCAAAAGGTCCTAGCCTGATAGGCGTAAAAGCGGTTATCGCAAAGAGCTTTGAAAGAATACATAGAAGCAACCTCATAGGCATGGGCATAATCCCACTCGAGTTCGAAAGCGGCCAGGACTACAATACCCTAGGGATAGACTACTCAAAGCCCATAACTGTAGAGCTTGACCAAAATATGGGACCAAGGTCGCGCATAAAGATAAACTATACGAGCAAAAAGACCGGCAGCGCGGAATCCGCACAGGTTAAGAGCAGGATAGACACTCCGATAGAGCTTGAATACTACAAATCAGGTGGGATATTAAACTATGTCCTCAAAAGGATATCAAACGAAAATTGAGGTGCCGCATTGGAGGATTATTACGATCTTATAATAGTCGGCGCAGGCATAACCGGCTCTGCCCTGTCTTTCGTGGCTTCGCGATATTCGTCAATAAAGACAATCCTAGTAATAGAAAAATATGACAGGATAGCACCACTGAACTCGGATTCAAAGAACAACTCACAGACGCTCCATTTCGGGGACATAGAAACCAACTATACGCTAGAGGAAGCAGCCCACACAAAAGCATCTGCAGAACGCGTGCTGAAGTACTCGAGCCTTATGCCGAGAAGCGAAAGCTCAAGGATAATATCAGAAGTGCAGAAGATGGTCCTTGCAGTTGGAGATGAAGAAGCCGAAAGAATAGACAAAATATACTCTAAAGGAATGAGGAAGCTCTTTCCGGGGTTAAGGAAGCTTGGCCGCAAGGAGCTTGCAAAGATAGAGCCCAACACCGTGAAGGGCAGGGATCCTTCGGAAACGGTATCTGCATTGCTGTCGGACAAGGGTTACATGGTCAACTTCGGGCTTCTTGCCAAATCCTTCTACAAAAGGGCGAAAAGCAAAGGGGTAAAATTCATATTCAACTGCAGGTGCCTAACTGCCAATCCGATAGAAGACGGCCACGAAATAATTACGAACAAAGGCAGCTTCAAGGGCAGATTCGTAATATTCGCTTCTGGGACATACAGCCTTTACTTTGCAAAAAAGCTAGGCTACGACAGGAACCTTTCAATACTGTCAGTTGGAGGGGGCTTTTACGTGGCTCCGCGGGTACTTAACGGCAAAGTCTACAGGGTGCAGGCCGGCGGCATACCTTTCGCTGCCATACACGCAGATCCGGAGATAACAAATCCAAAAATAACCAGATTCGGCCCCACTGTCAGCTTTCCGCTCTCGCTAGAAGTCAGGGAAAAGGGAACAACCCTTGATTACCTAAGAACATTCGATTTCGACATACCTACGATACAGAGCCTTTTCAATATAATCGGCAACAAGGACATACGCAGGATAATGCGCAAGAACATGCTGTATCCGCTGCCGATCATAGGCAAACCGTTATTCATAAAAAACGAGGTTTCAAAGATAGTGCCTTCACTAAGCCCGGATAAAATACGCTTTGATAAGAACTATGGCGGCATACGGCCCCAGATAATAGACGAAAACAAGAGATTCCTGAGCATGGGCGCATCCAAGATAAGGGGCAATAACATAATGTTCAACATAACTCCATCTCCGGGCGCTACATCAAGCCTGCAGAGCGCAATAGACGATATAGTTTACATGTGCACGCTTCTTGACATAGGAATTGACGAAAGAAAAATAGAATCTGAACTGGGTGCAATAGACTATAAGCACCTGAAAGAAAAGATAAACGGCCACAAGCAACTCTGAGCGATTTAATGAAATACCATCTGGAATGCACGAACTGCGGTTCTACATATGAAAGCGATTACGATTCGCAGGTATGCCGTAAATGCTCTGGAATCCTGGAAGTAATTTATGAAGCCAAGGTGCCAAGGATAAGCAAAATAAACTCGTTTTGGGAGATGGAAAAAGCCATGCCTTCAGGCAAATATGTGCATTTCTATCTGGGTAACACCCCATTAATTGCGTCCAAATACAGCGATAACCTCGGGCTCAAGCTCGAGTTCTTCAATCCAACGCATTCGTTCAAGGATAGGGGCTCGGCAATAGAGGTGGCAAAAGCCGCCGAATACGGATTCGGCGAAGTTGCGTGCGCATCCACAGGCAACATGGCATATTCCATATCATATTACGCTAAACTCTACGGGCTCAGGGCAAAGGTGTTCATAAGCGACAACGCGAACACGGACAAGATAAACGACATAAAAAGCGTTGGCGACGCGGACGTGCATAAGGTAAACGGGGATTTCACGAAGGCGCAGGGCATGGCTCTGGAATATTCTAAAAAACATAAGGCGTTCCTTTGTGGCGACTATTGCTACCGCAAAGAGGGCCAGAAAACGATAATGTATGAAATCGGCAATGCAGGAAAAGCAGTCAAAAACGTCATCGTTCCGGTGGGAAATGCGACGCTCCTGAGCGCTACTTACAAAGCCATCGCCGAGATGAAGGAATCCGGTTCAATAAATAGCACGCCTCGCATAATAGCCGTGCAGTCGGATAAATGCAAGCCGCTTGTCGATGCCTACTCGACCGGCTCAAAGATAAAATATCGGAAGCCAATGACTTCTGCCGATGCGATAGCGGTTGGATATCCTACATACGGCGATCAGGGCATCGAAGCCGTAAGAAAAACAAGAGGGACTGCAATTTCGGTAAGCGAAGATTCATTGAGAAAGGAGCAAAAAAAGTTCTTAAAGGATTACGGGTTGGTTGCAGAGCTCGCATCAGTATCCACGCTCGCTGCCTTTGACAGGCTAAAACCAAAGGGTAGAACAGTTGCGGTTATAACAGGGTCTAATGTTTGAAATTTAGCAGCACCATTTTAAGCGAATTCTTCTTATCTACGTAAAAATCGATGCGCTTTTCCACGCGTATTCTGATCCCCTTATTGCCTGCAGTTCCGAACATTATCTGGCCCACGTCTCTTTCTATTGTTGCACGGATTATTGCACGGTCGCTGAAAGTGCGCCTGATCTCCGGGCCTACCTTTTTGCTTTCGTAAAAATCCTTTATCCTTATTGGCAATATGTGTGCCAATCCTATTCTCCTACTTTCTATGCGCTTCGGTTTCATACCATTAAGCGTATCGGGATAAGAATAATATCCAGTAGAGCCCAATGGCGTCGTTATTATGAAGCCGTTAGATATCGCGTAAGTGCGAAACGATTTCTTTCCATCTCTTATCGCTATGTCATATCTCATTGCTTCTTTTGTAGCATATCTTTCCACAAAGAAATCGTACATAGAGGAATACTTTTTCCCGGAATAGACTGCGTTGAGCACTGGCTGCCCCTCAATCCTGTAATCTCCAGTAGTAATGGCCTTCACGATCTTGGAAAGGCTCTTTGAATCTATGTTCGCCTGCGCATTGTAGCTCACGCTGCCGTTTGGCTTGTTCCAATTCCTGCTCAGGAACAAAACGGGCCTGTCATCGAACTCCAAAGACTTGTTCGCGAATGTGCCGTCCCCTCCAACAAAAAGCGTCATTTCGTATCCTGAAGCGGAAATTGCCAATCCTCTCCTTTCTAAAGCTCTCCTTATGCTGTGGGCCTTGTCGTTATGATATTTGTCTATAATCAGATTTATTTTCATAATTTATACCTTTTTATCCATAATCCGTATTTAATAATAATAAGTTAACTAGTGCATTCGATGACTGCAGAACATTGGCCCGGAGCTAGCGATATCGATGAAAGCCGCATACCATCGTGGATAGCGTGCGAGGATTTGCTTGTAAAAATGAGGGAAGAGCTCATAGACAGGGCAATAAAGCTACTCAACAGGGAGATAGAAGCGGGCCATATAGCAGTCAACGGCAGCACCCTATTCTCAAGCGAGGCAAACGCTGATGTAGAGGAGGCAATGTACCTGATAAACAATCTCATAGACGATTCCGGCAGGCTGCATAAGGAGTATAGCGAGTACATAGAAAAGAATAACGGCAAAAAGCTTTCCGATGCAGAAGCCAAAAAATTCGGCGAACTGCAGAAGTTCGTTCTTTCTGTGGAGCAGCTCAACATGCTCATGGAATACGCCCGCGTGCTAAGCTCATGGGCCGATGCCGCAGGCAAAATGATTGAAGGAAAAGACACGGAGGACATACTCAGGAAAACGGTAGACAAAGAAGAGCTGCGCAAGACTGTGCTGGAGTTCTTCATAAATGACAGCGAATGCAGAGTGTTGCTTTCAAGCAAAGAAATTGAAGCAATAAAATCTGTATTAGGTGCTTGATTCATGGTTTCCAAAAAAAGGCTTGCGAAACCGAAAGCGTATATGGAAGAGGACAGGGAAGAGCGCGAACGTGAAAGCAAATACGGGAAGAACTACAAATGGATAGCACTCTCCAACACTACCCTTGGAGCACTGATGTCGGCCATAAACGGAACGATACTGATAATATCCCTTCCGGCAGTGTTCTCCGGCCTAGGCGTCAACCCTCTCATAGCCAGCAACATAGCTCTTCTGCTGTGGCTGCTCCTCGGATATATGCTAGTATCTGGGGTCATAGTAGTAACTATAGGCAGGCTATCCGACATGTATGGCAGGGTCAAGCTATACAACATCGGCTTCGCCGTATTCACAGTTGGCTCAATAGGCCTTTACATTTCCTCATTGTACATAACCGGAGTAAACGGCGCATTGTCTTTGGTTTTGCTCAGGCTCGTGCAAGCAGTAGGCGGAGCCTTCCTCTTTGCAAACAGTGTTGCCATACTGACAGATGCGTTCCCGTCAAACGAAAGGGGCAAGGCAATAGGTTTCAATCAGATTGCTGGAATCGGGGGCGGAATACTCGGGCTTATACTTGGCGGAATACTATCAAGCTTCAACTGGCACCTGATATTTCTTGTGAACGTGCCCATAGGCATAGTCGGTACAATCTGGGCATATCTGGCCCTGCACGAGCTTGCCACAATAAAGAAGGGCCAAAAATTCGACATAGTTGGCAATGTGAGCTTTACTTTAGGCCTTACTCTTATCCTGCTGGCCCTAACGTATGGCCTTCTCCCATACGGTACCAATACTATGGGGTGGAAAAGCCCTTACGTCATAGGAGGCTTGATTGCAGGAATACTGATGCTTTTGCTATTCGGAATGATAGAGCTTAAGGCAAAGTACCCGATGTTCAAGCTGGCGCTTTTCAAGATAAAGGCTTTTGCATTCGGCAACATAAGTCTTCTCCTTGCAGGGATAGCCAGGGGAGGACTGCAATTCATGATAATAATATGGCTGCAGGCCATATGGCTGCCACTGCATGGGGTAGCATTTTCACAAACCCCGTTCAGGGCGGCAATACTCATATTGCCACTGCTTTTCGGATTCCTTATATTCGGCCCTATATCCGGATATCTTTCCGACAGATACGGCGCCAGGCTATTCTCCACCCTTGGGATGACAATAAACGGCATAGGTTTCATAATGCTTGCATTTGTTCCGGCAGAATTCAAATATGCCTATTTCGCCGTAATAATATTTATAATCGGAGTGGGCCAAGGTCTGTTCGCCGCGCCAAATACTACTGCAATAATGAACTCTGTGCCTCCGGAGCAGCGCGGCGGAGCTTCCGGAATGAGGGCCACATTCACGAATATATCCCTGATATTCAGCATAGCAATATTTTTCACGCTGCTTGTTGTCGGCCTTTCGGCACACCTTGGCCCGTCTCTCTATAGCGGATTGATAGCTCAGCATGTTCCTGTTTCAGAAGCTGCCAGGGTATCGCATCTGCCCCCTACGTCGGCACTTTTTGCAGGCCTACTCGGCTACAATCCGATGAAATCGCTGATAAATTCGACTGTGCTGGCATCGCTTCCTTCTTCAAACCAAAGCTATGTTATAGGCAAGATATTTTTCCCAACGCTGATATCGAAGCCTTTCCACGATGGTCTGGCGCTGGTGCTATATACTGGTGCGATAATGTCTTTTATAGCTGCAATAGCGTCCGCATTGAGGGGTAAGAAATATATTTACGGAGAGCAGTAAACTATAACTAACTTTTCTAAGCAATTAAAATGATTTTGAATCTCAGTGTTTCGGATGGATTTTAACGATATAGTAGAGCATATATTCGCATCGCGCTGGATATCAGGAACCAGGATGGAAGACGCAATAAAAAGCTCCACGCATTTCAATGCACTTGGCATAAGGGCGATAATAAACTACCTGGGGGAAGATATAACAAAGCAGGAAATGGTCGATTCTACGGTCGACACTTACATACGCCTAATACGCTACATAAAAAACTACAACATAAACGCCGACATATCCGTTAAGCCCACGCAGTTAGGGCTTTCAATATCAGAACAAGAGGCAATAAGCAATTATTCCAAGCTAGTCAAGAACGCCAGGCTGTCTTCAGTATTTGTATGGCTTGATATGGAAGGGGAACCAGTAGTTGACAGCACAATAAAAATGTATCTCTCGGAGGTGCAGCAGGGCGGCGTTGGGATATGCTTGCAGGCATACCTTAAGCGCACGGAATCGGATCTTCAACGCATATCGAAGTCTGGCGGAATCATAAGATTGGTTAAGGGCGCATATTCCTCAAGCAAGTCGAAGAGCTTTACTACGTGGGAAGAAGTAACGCGGAATTACGCAAAACTAATGCAGATGGCATACGAGCAGTGCACAGAGTTTACAATAGCAACTCATG